>CAJWVY010000149.1 GCA_913048135.1 uncultured Verrucomicrobiales bacterium | reverse complement strand
AGTTTCAATCGGCCCAACCTGCTGTATCGTGTTACGCCGCGGCGTAATGCCTTGCGGCAGGTGTTGGAGATAATAGGCAAACATGACGGTGAGAGCGGCATCGTGTATTGTAACAGCCGCAACGGCACCGAGCGGTTGGCCACGCGGCTCAAGGAAAACGGCGTGGAGGCCGCCCCTTATCATGCGGGTATGGACGCCGCCGCGCGTAGCCGTAATCAGGAGGCCTTCATCCGCGATGACCTGCAGGTGATCTGCGCCACCATCGCCTTTGGCATGGGCATCGACAAACCGGATGTGCGCTTTGTCATCCACCAGGATCTCCCAAAAAATCTTGAGGGTTATTATCAGGAAACCGGCCGGGCCGGGCGTGACGGTCTCAGCGCGGATTGCGTGCTGCTGTTTAACGCTGCCGATGTCACCAAGCAAACCGGGTTCATTGAGGAAAAAGATGACGAACATGAACGTGCCGTTTCCCGCCAGCTACTCCAGAAAATGGTGCACTACGCCGAGAGTCGCCAATGCCGCCAACGCGTGTTGCTCGATTATTTCAGTGAAAAGTTCGAGGAAGAAAACTGCCGTGCCTGCGACAATTGCCTTGAGCCCAAGGAAACCTTCGACGGCACCGAAGCCGCCCAAAAACTGCTCGCGTGCATCTATCGTGTTCGCGAACACGGCGGGTTCAGCGTGGGGCTCAACCACATCGTCGATATCCTGTGCGGTGCGGATAATGAAAAAATCCGCCGCTGGGGCCACGAACAAATCAGTACCTACAACATCGGTAACGAGTTCGGTCGCGACGAATGGAAAGTAATCGCCCGCGAACTCGTGCGACTAGAACTGGCCCATCAAACCCCCGGCCAAATGAGCGTGCTCGAGCTTACCGACGCCGGCCTGCAATGGCTGCGCAACCGCGATCGCCCACCACTGGAACTCACCCGGCCTGCCCCGGCCAAGCCCGAGAAAGGCCCGCGCCCACGCAAGGCCCGTGCCGGCGAATTGGCCTGCGACGAGGCCCTATTTGACCAGCTTCGCACCCTGCGCCGCGAACTGGCCAGCGAACGCGGCGTACCGCCCTACATTATTTTCGGCGACGTCGCCCTCCGCCACATGGCCCGCGAATACCCCTCCACCCTCGCCGAATTCGGCCACATCCACGGAGTCGGCGAAAAGAAACTCAACGAGTACGGCGAATTATTCACGCAAGCCATCACCACCTATTTGGAGACAAACCCAAAGCAGGGATTCGAGAGTTGAGGGCAATTAAAACCTACCTCTTCCACACACTCTCTAAGAAGAGAGACATGATCATAGATCAATCATTCGGTTGACGCACAGGTTTGTTGCGGTGGGCGTGCGGGTAGAATTTTTTATGAAGCTCGAGGAGACGGGCGAGTTCCTTGACGGGAGTTTTGTGATCATCCACCCGAATATCAATGAAGCGATCATTGAGGCCGGCATAGCCACCCTTGTCGCGCACAACCAGCAGGGCGGCGGATTGCCGACCTCGTTTATCGCCCCCGGCAGCCTCGGCGGCCGTGACGGCAGCGATCAGCCAGTCGGCGAGTTGACTGTTCGGTTGTTTGCGAGCCTTTTCAAACGCGGTGGCCATGTCGGTCACCACCGCTTCACCGGCGAGGAGGTTGCCTTGCGCGGCATAGTGATCGCCCGTCTTGTGACCGGCCCAGGGAGTGCAGCGTTTGCCGGTGAAACTGGCGGCGCGGCCCTGAGCATCGACCATACCGACCTGACGGAGATCGCGGGCAGGATCGGTTTCAGTCAGTTTCTTCAGCACATTCTCAGGCGCCTGGCCGACAGCCATGAGCTTGAGGCCTTGAGGTCCGTAGGTGGTGTTGGCATAGGATTGCGTGGCCACCGCCCCGATACCGGCTCTGGCCCAGGGCACGACGGAGCCGACTCCGAAAAATTTACTCTGAACCGCCACGCCTAAGTCGCCGGTGGCGGGATCGAAAGCAACGATGGAGTACGTGGCCACGGGACGGTCGGCGGCCTGTAGGGAAACACAGATGAACACGGATAGGAAAAGGGCAATTCGATGCATGGCGGTAGTGTAGTTGGGTTTCTGCGAATCGCAATGGTTTGCATTGTAAGGATTTAAAAATTCTTGTTCAAAGTTATCTTCGGAAGAAGTTTTGACACTTTGGAGGGTCACGGTACAACAAGCCCAAGCATGAATAATTCTCTCAAGGACAAGTGGGTTTTCATCACGGGCGCTTCGGCGGGATTTGGCGCGGAGGGCGCGGTGCATTTTGCGCGGGAAGGCGCACATCTGGTGATCGGCGCGCGCCGGGTTGATCGTTTGGAGGCAGTAGCCGCCCAGTGCCAAGAAGCCGGCGCGGCCTCGGTGCATTTTCATGAGCTGGATGTCGCCTGCACAGCCAACGTAAACGCCTGTGTTGCCTGGCTCAAGGAGCTCACGCCGCAACTTGATGTGCTGGTGAACAACGCCGGTGGCGCGCACGGGATCGACACGGTAGCCGAAGGCAAGGACGCCGATTGGGAGGCGATGGTGCAGTCCAATTTCCTCGGGCTGATGCGCGTGACACGTGCGTGTTTGCCTCTCATGATGGAGAACGCCGGCAGCACCATCATCAATATCGGATCGATCGCAGGTCGTGTGGCCTACGAGGGCGGCTCAGTGTATTGCGGCGTGAAGGCGGCCGAGAAACAAATCACCCAGTCGCTGCGACTGGAACTCAACGGCACGGGCGTTCGAGTGGGCACGCTCGACCCGGGCCTGGCGGAGACAGAGTTTTCCATAGTCCGTTTCAAGGGCGACCAGTCGAAATCCGACAAAGTGTACGAAGGCCTCGATCCACTGGTGGCGGAAGACATCGCCGAGGCAATGATCTGGATGGCTACGCGCCCGCCGCACGTCTGCATCGACGAGATTTTGATCAAATGCACCGCCCAAGCCGCCGTGCACAAGACCCATAGAGTGACAAACTAATATGAAAAAACTAATCCCTCTCCTGCTTCTTTCGCTCACGTGGACTTCCCTCGCCCAGCCGCCAGATTCGCCGGTGCGGGTGGTGATGAATGGCTTTGTAGCCAATAATGTCATTGCCGGCAGCGTGACGGCCATAGCGACTAAGTCAGATATCCTCAGCCTAGAGACAACCGGCTTTGCTAATCTGGAAAAGAAAACAACGATGCCGCCGGATGCGCTATTTTGGATCGCCAGCATGACCAAGCCAATGGCAGCCGTTTGCGTGCTGCAATTGCAGGAGGCGGGCAAGCTGTCGATTGAAGATCCAGTCGAGAAACATCTCCCAGAATTTGCCGGGCAATGGATGGTTGAAGCGCGGGCGAAGGGTAAGCTCACGCTTAAGAAGCCTGCGCGCGCCATCACCATTCGCGATCTGCTCACCCACACCAGCGGCCTGCCCAATACCAACTCGCCGAGGCCGGAGAGCACTTTGGCCGAATTGGTGATGAGCTATTCCAAGACGCCTCTGCAGTTCGAGCCGGGCAGCCGCTGGAGTTACAGCAACGCCGGCATTAACACGCTCGGCCGCATCGTAGAGGTCGTCAGCGACACTCCGTTTGCCGAGTACCTGCAGGCGCGTGTGCTCGATCCGTGCGGCATGAAGGACACGACGTTTTGGCCTTCTCCCGCGCAAGCCAAGCGCATCGCCTCCAGTTACCGGCCGGATTCAAAAGGCAAACTGCAACCAGTGGAAGTGTACTTTCTCAAGGGCGGCCTCTCCAACCGCAAGCGCACACCCTACCCCGCCGGCGGCCTCTACTCCACGGCGGCCGATGTGGTGGCATTTTATCAAATGATACTCAACGGTGGCACCTACAAGGGCAAACAGGTGTTGCAGAAAAAAACCGCGGCACTGATGACACGCACGCAGACCGGCGACATTAAAACCGGTTTTGTCGACGGCATGAGCTGGGGGCTGGGCTTTCAGGTAGTAAAGACTCCCATGGAAGTCACTGCCTCGCTCTCGGCCGGCACCTACGGGCATGGTGGCGCGTACGCCACCCAGAGCTGGGCCGATCCCAAGACCGGCCGCATCGTGGTGCTGATGATCCAGCGCGCCGGCTTCAGTAACGGCGACAACTCGCCCGTGCGCAAGGCGTTCCAGGAAGCAGTGCAAAAACAATTCGGGCGTTGATGGACTCCGCAGACGCACGCTTTGGCGGCATCGCCCGCCTTTACGGCAAAGACGGCCTAGCCAAGCTGCGCGCTGCGCATGTGGCGGTCATCGGCGTGGGTGGCGTCGGCTCGTGGAGTGCAGAGGCACTGGCCCGATCGGGTATTGGCAAGCTGACACTCGTGGACCTCGACGAGGTGTGTATCACCAACACCAATCGGCAAATCCATGCGCTTGAGGGCAGCATCAATAAGGCAAAGGTGAATGAACTAGCCTTGCGCATCCACCGCATCAACCCCGACTGCACCGTGTACGCACGCACGGAATTTTTCACATCACAAACTGCTAATAGCATTCTCAGTGGCGGCTTTGATTACCTCATTGATGCCATCGACGGCCTCACCAATAAATGCCTGCTGATTGATGAATGCCGAAGGCGAAAAATTCCAATCATCACCTGCGGTGCAGCCGGTGGCCGACGCGATGGCACGGCGGTGCGCGTGACCGATCTTACTCGAGCCAAGTACGACAAACTTCTCTTCAAAGTGCGCAAGCAATTGAGGCAGAAACACGACTTCCCTCGTGGAACCAAGAAATGGCAGCTCCCCTGCGTCTACTCCGCCGAGCCTGTGCAATATCCCCAGCCCGACGGCACCGTCTGCGAAAATAAATCCGAAAGCGGTGAGTCATTGAAGCTAAACTGCGAAGCCGGACTCGGCGCCGTTACCCACGTCACCGCCGCATTCGGCCTAGCAGCAGCCGGCCATGTGGTAGGAGAATTGGCTTAATCCAAAATGCGTTGTCAGTTCGATTCCTGAGACACATCTAGAGTTTTGCATCCGCTGCCGCCCAAAAGTATTTGGCCGCGAATGACCGGTAGGGGCTCCATTTCTGGCTATGTTCCAAAATAGCCTTGGGCGTGGCGAGCTCCTTGCTTTTAAAAATGATGGAGTAACCTTTTCTAACTCCCAAGTCGGTAGCAGGCATTACATCCTGCCTACCTAGTTTGAACATCAGAATCATCTCTGCTGTCCATTGCCCAATACCTTTAACGGCTGTGAGTGCTTGGACAATCTCTTCGTCGCTCATGCTTCTCATTTTTCGAGACGAAGGGATAGCTCCAGTCTTTACCATTTCAGCCAAGGTAATAATGGTGCGGGCCTTTGAGTCAGAAACGCCAGCACTTCGAATTTTTCCGTAAGGCGTGCTCAGTATTTTTTCCGGGCTAATAGGTTTTTTGCCGCCTACTTGAACCTTTAATTTAGAGAGAATTGAATGAGCCGCCTTACCACTCAGTTGCTGACCAATAACTGACTTTACCAGTGCCTCAAAAAGAGTGATGCGGTTATTGGGGGCCAGTGTAACCGGCTCGAATTTCTTTATGAACTGACCCAGCACTGGGTCTGCACAAGTCAGGTATTTTGAAACCTCTATGCTCAACGTGAAAAAGCTGAATGCAATTTTATCATGGCAATTTCATTAATCTAATTTTGCGAAATGCAACGATGCAGCCCTTGCCGTGATCCTGCAGTGCGATGAAGCCCTTCTTACGGCTCATTTCCTTGTCATGATCAATCACGGTGGCGAAAATCACACCGTTGACCTTGTGGATGAGTTTCGGGCCTTTGGCGATGATTTCCATCGTATTCCATTCGTGCTCTTTGAAGTGCGACTGAACCTTCTTGGGATCCCAGCCTTGCTTTACTGTCTTGGAGCCGTCAGGAGCCAAGGTGGCAACCTGACCGGCGGTGGCCATCAAATGGCGTGCCTTTTTCTTGGGATGTTCCTTGGCTAGTAGTGAATGATGCCATAGACCCATCTTGACCTGTTCAGCTACTTCCGCCTGATAACCAAAGACCTGCCATTTACCCAAGTCATCACTGCGCACCTGCACTCCTGAGTTACCTTTGTCCCAACGGAATTCGAGCCGTAGAATGAAATTGGCCGGCTGGTCTTTTCGCCAGATAAGCCAGTTCTTTTCCTGAGATTTGCCCGTACACCAAATCTCACCATTCCGTACTTCCCATGCCTCGGGTTTGCCATCCCAATCATCAAAGTTTTTGCCATTGAAGATCGCGGCGAAGCCTTTTTCATCCGCACCCCACAGGGCGCCCTGAAGAACCAATAAAATTAAAACCAATACCTTCATTGAATGCAGTTGCCATGGTTGGGCTCAACACGCGTGCTGACGAGCAAATTATTAGTTGCCGAACAAACGCTCGAAGTTGTCTTCGACCTGCTCCGCCAAAGCGACCAGCGGCGTCTCCAAGATTTTTGCCACACCTTGATACACCACCGGCAAATTGGCCGGATGATTCATGGGCTCGCCGGCGGAGTCCGTGAGCGGATACGCATTCAGTGCGTCCGGCAGCCGTTGATCCGGGGCATCGGTTTCAATTAGCAACCGATCTGCAGGCACGGACTTGAACGCTTCGCGATGGCGCCCTTTGGCGGCGCGCAAAAAATAACCCGGGAAGCTGAAGTACGCGCCTAGTTGCGCGAAGGCCTGCACCATTTCCGTCGGGCCACCGTAGCTGTGCAGTAGAAAACCGCGCTCAGGAATTGGGCCTTCCTGCAGCAGCTCTAGTATTCGCCCCCATGCCTTTAGGCAATGAATGCTGGCGGGAAGATTGCGCTCAGCAGCGATACGGAGCTGGGTGACAAACACCTCCTCCTGCCCTTCGTAATCGAGCCCTTCCTTCCAACGGTCGAGGCCAATCTCACCGACGGCAGCGGGATGAGCGTCGAGCATTCGGTTCAATTCTGCTTCCCAATCGTCCGAGCGCTCGTGGATGCACCATGGATGATAACCGAAACTGGGCAGCACTTGCCGATGTGCCTCCGCCAACGCAGCTACGGCTGGCCAATCCTCTTCGCAACAGCCGTTGACCACCATGCGCGCCACCTCGGAGCACTCGGCCAGTAGTTCGGCCTGCCGTCCACCAAAGCGC
>CAJWVY010000148.1 GCA_913048135.1 uncultured Verrucomicrobiales bacterium | reverse complement strand
ACTACCTCCTCTCGCTCCTCGCCTTGTCCGAGGTGAAGGCCTTCGGCCTCCCAGGCTTCGCCGGCCCGATGGTGCGTCCGGCGGCCTGCACGGCCTGCACCAATGGCGGCAACGCCTCGGCGATGCGGCCCGCGCCCAGGCGTGTGATGACCGTAATGCGTCCGGGGCGATTAGCTGGCTCGAGAGTCGTGATCAACTCCACCAAATCCGCCGGTGCCATGCTCGGGCCGGCCTTGATCCCGATTGGGTTTTCCAGCCCGCGAAAGTACTCCACATGCGCCCCATCCAGCTGGCGGGTCCGGTCGCCAATCCACAAAAAATGCGCGCCAAGATTATACCAACGCTCGCCCACCGGCTCGGTTAAGGCGCCCTCGTAATCGAGCAGCAGCCCTTCGTGCGAGCAGAACAGCTCCACGGTCTTTAGCGCGGCCGTACCGCGGACGCCGGTGGATTCCACGAAATCGATGGCATCGCGAATACGATCCACGATGTCCTCGTAGGCAGCGCGATTGGCGCTGCTGCGCACAAAGCCAAGATCCCAATGGTGCGGATGATGCAGATCGGCGAAGCCGCCATCCACCAGCGCGCGGGCGTAGTTTAGCGTGGCGGCGGAATGATGATAAGCGGAGATCAAACGCTCTGGATCCGGATCACGCGCACTTTTTTGAATTCCGTTAACAATATCGCCTCGATAACTTGGCAATTCATGGCCATCGGCGATTTCCGTATCGCTACTGCGCGGTTTAGCGTATTGGCCGGCCATTCGGCCGACACGGATCACCGGGATGCGCGCGCCCCACGTGAGCACGAGCGACATTTGCAATAGAATCTTAAGCTTCGCCTCGATGGCCGCTTTGCGGCAATCGGCAAAGCGTTCCGCGCAATCGCCGCCCTGCAGGAGAAACGCCTCGCCTCGCGCGGCCTTCGCCAGGTGCGCTCGTAAGGCATCGACTTCCCCGTGATTCACCAACGGCGGCATCGAGCGCACGGCATCGAGCGCGGTGTTCAGCGCCAACGCATCTGCGTACTTGGGCTGCTGCACAATCGGCTTGTCGCGCCAGGAATCCGGGGTCCAATTGGCGGCCGCGTCATTCACTGGCGGGGGCAGAAAATGGATCGAGCGCTTTGGGTTGGGTTTCAGGCTGCGGCCCGATTGCCGTATGGCGGATGACTTTGGGTTGGCCAACAATCAGCCAGCCTTCATCCTGAAATTCAACACACTCAAAGGCGACGCCGGTTTCCAAATCCTTGCCATCGGCCTGATAGTGGAGGATCACGGTGCCGCCATTGAGGCCGGCTTGCAGGTAGTTGTCGGTAATTCGGGAAGTATCGATTTTTCCCAGTTTGGCGGCTTCCGGGTTGAGGCCGGCTTCGGTAAGGGCGAGGACGAATTGCAGATACTGTTGCTCCATGAATTGCCGACGCAGATTGGGTAGTTCGGCTTCTTGGGCCTGCCAAAATTCGTCGGTGTTGGACTGCTTGATTTTGCCGATGAGACTGTGCAGCGTGAAGTAGCGGGCCTGTTCTTTTTCTGAGCGTTCTTCACGGGGTTTCTTTTCGGCGGCGGCCAGTTCGGCTTCGTAGCTTTCTAGGGCTCGCGCGTTTCGGGCTTGGGCGATGACTTTCCAGTTGTTTAAGCCGTGGCCCAGAATGGACAGCATCATCATATCCTCGGCATCGTTGTCTGCGAGGGTTTGCTGGAATTCCTGAGCGAGATCCTTGGGTTCCCGCTTGGCTTTGGCGAGGCGCAGGCCGGTCTTTTTAGGAGGGGCGGCCTGTTCTTTTTTAGGCGAGCACCCGAGGATTAATCCAAGAAATATGAACCAAACATATCGCACGAGCCGAATGTAGCCCCATGGAGGCTAGGCTCAAGGGGGGGTTATCGACAGGGTTATTTATTGAGGGCCTTCTTGAGATCGGCCGTGTAAGCTTGGGCGTTTTTGTTGCCGAATCCTTCTTCGCGATGTACCACGCTACCGTCCACATCTAGGACCAGGACGGTTGGAAAGCTCCCTATTTTATACTGTTCTGCCAGAGCGCGGTTGGCGAGTTCTACTTTTTCGTCAAGAGGCTTGTTTTTTGGGAAGTCAATGACGACCAACTCGAGGTTTTTCTCAGCGAAATCGAGAAACGCTTTTTGCGTGAGCACATGGTCGTGCAGTGCCATGCAGGGCGGACACCAGTCACTGCCGGTGAAATCCACGAACACAAGCTTGTTGTTCTTGGCGGCCTGAGCCTTGGCGACCTCGAGATTGTCGCCCCACAGTTGCTTGGCGCGAGGATCGGGCGAGGGGACTTCGGCAGCGTTCTGGTATGCGTTTTGTTGTGGTCCGCAGGCGATTAGGCCAAGCATGGCGGTCAGGCAGATGAGTGGCAGTGGTTTCATTGCTTCTTGGGGGTGGGGGGAGTGGGTTTAGGGGGCGTGAGGGATTCGATGAAATCCGCTGGGCTAACGCCGTTGTAGCCGTTTAGACGTTGGACTTCGGTGCCGTTGGCTTCAAGCACGAGCACGGTGGGAAAGCTTTGCACGCGATAGGCGCGCGCGAGGATTTGATTGGCTTCCCGTTGCGGATCGGCTTGTGGTTTGTTGCGCGGAAAATCCACCTTCACGAGGACAAAGTTTTCGTTGGCGTGTTGGAGAAACTCCGGTTGGGTTAACACTTTATCGTGCAGGGCGATGCAGGGTGGGCACCAATCGGAACCGGTGAATTCTACGAAGAGCCGTTTCTTTTGTTCGGTGGCGCGTAATTGGGCGGCGGGGAAATCCTCGGTCCAGGCCTTTTCGGCTTCGGCCTGGGCGGCGAGGTCGATGAGCTCGATATCGGCACCCAATACCCAGCCGTGGCCGGGGAGTTTCACGCAGTTGTTGAGCTTGAGCTGATAGCTGCGGCCGGCGCAACTGAAGAGCACATCAGCTGCACCTTCGGGCAGGGGAGTGGCCAGGTTTACGCCCGGCCGCACGACGATGCTCGGGGCGGTGGATTGTGTCCAATCCGGCGCATCCTCAGCGGTGGCTTGGGTGAGGAGGGTGGTGTTTTGTTTTTTGAATTCCTGCACGCCTTCGGTCAGGCCGGCTTTCATGGGTTCAAATTGACGGTCCGGTTCGGCAAGAAACAGTTCGAGTTTCTCCAGCGTATTGGTGTGTACGGTTGTGCGGTTGGTGGCGGGCACGGCCTTGATGCGGGCGGCGCTGATGCGGGCATCGACGATGTACACTTGTTTCATGCCAGCGTGCAGGGTTTCCTCGGGTAATCCCCAGAGCGCTAGGGGAGCAAGCTTGGCGGGGTCGCCACTGAGGAAGGCGGCATGCACCTGACCGGCGAGTTCGCGGATTGCCGCTTCGGCTTCGCCCTGTGGATCAGCCTTCACTAGCGGCTTGGGCTGGGAGGGGGCGGGTTGAGCCTTGGGTTTGCAGCCGATGAGGCCGGCCGCTAATAGTGTGATTCCCAGTACACATGCCAACGAACCGCGCATGGGCTCAAGGTAGTCGCGCGCTGCACCGGCGTCAATCCGCAGCCGTCAGGTCGAGGCGAATCTTCAGTCCGCCGAGGATGGAGTAATCCTCGGAAGTGAGTGGCGCTAGTACGAGCGCCCAGTGCGGTCGAAATTCTTGCCGTCAATCAGGCGCCCTTGAAGATATTCGCCTCGAAGTTTCACTTGATCCGTGGCGGCGTAGTAAAAATACACTGTGCCAGTGTACAGACGGCCCTTTTTCCAGAGACCCTCGCGATGAGGGAGCCCGGCTGCATCGCGCTGCAAACCTTCCCCTTCGCGGAGACCTTCGAGGAATTCGCCCTCATAAAGCACGCGCCCTTCGGCATCTGTTTCCTGGCCAATCCCGCTGAACGGGGCGGTGGCTTCCGGGGCGTACACCAACCCATCGGCCTGACGGGTTATCGCCTGCACGAGAGTGGTGGCCGGGGCTGATTGCGGTTCGGGGGTGGGAAGTTGAGGGATGGTTGGATCCGTTGGCTTGGCGGGTACGGGAGCCTCCACGGTTTCCGGATTGAAGCCGGGTATCAACGGTGGCGCCATGTAGGGCGGCTCGGCTGGCGTAATATCTGGCTGGGTGTCTGGCGGGGTCTCAGGCCCGGGTAAGGTGGGGGCGAGGGCGGTCGCTTCTGCGGCTTCATCCGGCCCGAGATTATCGGGGATCCGAATCAACGGCTGCTCCGTCACGGGCGCGGTGGAGTTGGGAAACGTAATGCCGCAGCCCGTATTTAACAGCGCCAGCGCTAAGCCAAGCGCCAACCCTAGTGTGGGGTTCATGGTCTTCACAGTACCCTCAAACAAAGCAAATGCAATGCCAGCTGGGCGATTGAGGTGTTCGAAATCCCCTTTATTCTGGCTGTTCAGCCTCATTTTTGTAGGCCTTCCATTTCTCGTATTCGGGGGACGCCATGTAGTCGGCGAAGGGTTCGGCTTTATTGAAATCGATCGGGAAACGGACGGGGGTTTCGGCCTCCAGCGCCTTGAGCACCCGGGTGGTTTCGGCGTGGTTTTGGGTCTCAATCGCCTGATCGAGCAGAATGCCATAGCCTTCGGTGGCCTTGTCCGGCAGGGCTTTGATGAGCGTCTCCACGAAGCCTCGCGCCGCCTCGGCATCGTTTTGGCCGATCGCGATGTTGGCGCGGATGAGGTTCAGATAGGGATCGCCGCCCACCTGTTGATCGAGCTGATCCACGGCCTTGGCGGTTTTGGGATAATCCTGTTTGAGAAAATGATAATCCATCAGCAATAGCGGTAGATTATCCGCCTTGGGAAACGTGGTCTGAAAGGCTTCGACGGCTTGTCGGTAAGCATTGCCGATCGGCTTGCCGGCCTGCATTTTTTGTGCGGCCACGCCGTTGGCCGCCACGATGCGCATTTGCATGATGCTTTTTTGTTTCTGCCACCGAGGCGGGAG
This sequence comes from uncultured Verrucomicrobiales bacterium, assembly GCA_913048135.1. Taxonomy (GTDB): domain Bacteria; phylum Verrucomicrobiota; class Verrucomicrobiia; order Limisphaerales; family UBA1100; genus UBA1100. The sequence goes on along the minus strand of CAJWVY010000148.1, from coordinate 2,225 downwards.
GTTGCTCAGGATGGCCTCCGCGGTGGCGGGTTTGCCGGCTTGCAGGGCGGCCGAGGCGCGTTGCATGCCTTGGGCGACAGCCAGACTGTTGGCCTCGGAGCCTCCGGATAACTGTCCCACCATGCGGCCAAGCGTGTGGCTGAGCGGTTCGCCGGTGACATAAACATACACATCCACCGCCACCGGCTGTTGGCCGGCGTTGCGGCCGATGGTGAGCCGATGATAGTTCAAGCTGCCGTCTGGCGGAATCAGGCGCATGTGAGCCGTGGCGCCTTCGGGAGTTTCCTCCACACTCAGGAACCGGTAATCGCCGGCACTCAGATTGTTGAGCAGATTCCCGCTCAACGTGCTGAGAATACCGCGGGTCACTTCCTTGGCCTGAGCCGTGCCGCGCATATTTTCCGGCATGCCGTGCTCCACCATGGCCGCCAAATCCAGCCGCTTCGCAAACTCGGCGGCGTTGTTGTGTTGCACCGCCTGTTCCAAGGCACGCCCCAACGCTGCCGCTTCGGTTAGGGTAATCCTGGGTCCTTGAGTCACCGCCTTGGGCGGCGCGGCGGGCGGCTCGATTTGCTTCAGAGTTTTCGGCTCTTTTTTGCAGGCACACAACGCCAGCAACAGGGCGCACCCGAATGATATCATGGGTTTCACGCAGTGGATGCTAGGAAACCGGTGATGAATCGTCTATGGCAAATCAAGTGGTTAGTGGTGGCGTGAGTTTACTTAGCGGTAGCATCTGCCCATGCCGATCTATGAATTTCATTGCGCGGATTGTGATAAAAGTAGCGAATTGCTGGCGAGATCCAGTGATTAGAGCGATGAAAAATGCCCGCATTGCGGCTCGGGCCAGCTGGTGAAACAGCTTTCCACCTTCGCGTCTGCGTTGGCCGAAGCCCCTTCCGGCTCGCCTCCTCAATGTACCGGAAATCCCGGCGCCTGTGGCATATGTGAGTAAATCGCGGAAAAACCCCGCCGATTTATTTGATTCTATGACACATTTTTGTGTTTTTGTGGGGTTTTTACTTTGACCGTACAGAGCGTGTTTGGTTTTCTCCGCGCTCCTGAAAGGAGATGGAGAGCCCAAATCCTAACAATTCATTCGATAAAGTCATGGCAGTGATTGCTATTTTGGCTCTGATTGGGTTCGTGGTGGGCTTGTTCAAGATCATGGGTTAAAGGACTGTTTGCGCCTTGTTTTCACGCAGTAATTGACTCATATATTTGCCAGCACAAACTGAATGCGACGGTGGATTTAGCCGTCCACATCAATATTACCCATGAAATTGCGTTTTCTTTTCTTATTGGCTGCAACCGTGGTGTTTGACGGTCCGGTGGTGGCGAAGGAGAAACTGGCGACTGCGGAGCAGCGGTTTGGCGGGACGACGGAGCAGGCGGAGAGCCCGAGCTTTCGCCGGCACGTGGTGCCGTTGGCCAGTAAACTGGGCTGTAGCGGGCGGGAATGCCATGGCTCGTTTCAGGGACGCGGCGATTTTCAGCTGAGCCTGTTCGGCTACGATTTTGGCAAGGATCACAAGGCGATCACCAATGACTCGGAGCATCGCATTCGCGTGGACCTCGAGAATCCCGCCGAGAGTTTGTTCATTCAAAAACCGCTCAAGCAGGTGAAGCACAAGGGCGGGGAGATTTACGACGAAGGTAGCTGGGAGCACAATGTGATGCTCAAGTGGATTCAGGATGGCGCGAAGCTGGATGTGGAAGAGACCGGCGCGTTTGATCGACTGGAAGTGTTTCCCAAGGAGTTTGTTGGCAACAAGGTGGGCGACACGATGCAGCTCAAGGTGTTGGCCTACTGGAAGGACGGCACGGTGGAGGATGTGACCGGCTTCACGCGGTTTGATACCAACGACGAAAGCGTGGCGGAGGTCAATGAACTGGGCGAGGTGAAGATCGTCGGCAAGGGCGATTCGCACGTGGTGGCGTTTTACGACAATGGCGTGCTGCCGTTGCCCGTGATGTTACCGGTGAGCGATCAAGTGGGTGCCAAGTATCCGAAGGTGAAAGCCACCACGCCGATCGACAAGGCGATTGCCACCAAGCTGCAGAAGGTGGGCATTGTGCCGAGCGAGGTGTGCACGGATCAGGAATTTCTACGTCGGGTGACTCTGGATGTGACCGGTACATTGCCGACCGCTCAGGAAGTGAAAGAATTTCTCGCCAGCAAGGATCCTAAGAAGCGCCAGAAAAAGGTGGACGAACTCCTCAGT
>CAJWVY010000147.1 GCA_913048135.1 uncultured Verrucomicrobiales bacterium | reverse complement strand
GGTGCCGCGCGATGAATACCTCCATGACGCCCGGACCACCCACGAAGATCGCTTCCCTTCCCCAGCCATCTTCCCGAAATACGAACGTTGAACAAACCTTCAACGCTTCGTATCCATAAACTCGGGGCGAACGTAGTTTTAAATGGCTCATTGATCTTGCTTAGGGCAATGCGTTGGCGGAGGCTTGCAGATTATGAACCGCTTTCGAAATCTGCCTATTGGCCTGCTGCTAGTAGGCATCACGCTTTCGGCCACTGAACCCGCGCCGGCCGATTTGACCGCCAAGCTCCTGGGCGTGGATGCGGCGCAGCAGGCTGTTTGGGCGCGGGCGGCCAAAGCGGGGGTGCTGGAGGTGGCGCCCGTGCATTTGCCGGTGAACGCGCCGGGCGACTGCAATCATTACGGCTGGCCGGTGGCGACATTGGCGGGCGATGCACTCATCGTGATGCACCGTCGCATTCCCGGCCACCGGGCCAAAGGTGCAGGTGGGCCGCACCCCAAAATGTCCTATGGAGTCGTGCTGCGCAGCACGGATGGCGGCAAAACATGGAGCGCACCTTACGACCTGCGCGACTGCATGAAACCGGCTGACCGCAATCGCGGCGGCGTTGTGCCGCTCTCGCACCGGGCGAAGTTCGACAAGGGCAACAAGTCGCCGCTCGGCTACAAGGTGCACCTACACGCCATCGGCACGGCGCGCGATGGCGCGGTGGTGGCGGTGAACAACCACGGCGTGTTTCGCAGTGAGGACGCCGGCCGAACGTGGAAACATTTTTCTCAGGCGCTGCGCGAAGACACGTTCAAGCATCCCATCATCAATATCGGTCCACGCATCCTGGATGACCCAAAACGTGGTCTTTTGGTTTTTGGTAACTGGTTCGGCGAAGTGGATCAGTACCACAAGTATTCTGAGAAACTGGTTGCCCTGAACTCGCACGACGGTGGCGCGTCTTGGGGCGTGGAGGAGCATCCGGTGGGCTTCAAGCAATACGAGCCAGCCGCGCTGTTGCATGATGACCGTTACCTGCTGGTGACACGCGACCAAAACCAAGTGCGTGCCCATCGGCAAATGACGTGGCAACCTGGTCAAAAGCCAGTCATTACCCCCACCAACTTGCACGACCGGCGCCTTGTTGACACCGTGGACCTCTCCTTCAATCCCCTCACCAAGCGGCTGGAATTGGTGCGCTCCGAGCGTCACCGCATGCAGCTGTGGCTGTGGAGCATTGATCCTGCCGACTGGGCCACCGGCAAATGGCGCCGCGAATGTCGGCTGCTCGCCCGCGCCGGCCGGTTCTACGCCGAGGCCGATGGCTTCCATCCCGCCGGCGCCGTCATCGATCCCCAGCGTGGCGTCCAGCACATCTTCATCTACACCGGTCACCCTAACGGCCCCGCCGGCGTCTTCCGCATTACCCGCACATTACGAACTGACAAGTTAACGGAATCGCTTACGCTGTCCCCATGAAGCCACTCGCCTCGTTGCTGTTGTCATAATGCATCTGGCTCATGCGCGCCGAGAGTGAGATTGGTTCTCTTGAACTGGGTAAACGTGCAGACTTCATCATCCTCGACCGCAACCTCCTAACTTGCAAAGTGGACGAGGTAAAGACCACACAGGTGCTATCCACATGGTTGGATGGTAATCAGGTGCATGGAGCTGCACCTTAAACAGTTTAATTCCCGATCGGAAAATCCAAGAGGGTCCTCAAATCGAGCTTCTTTTCCCCTCCCTGAAACTTAACTTCGAGGCGTGGCAACGGAAGGATTCCGTTAGCACCTTGAATCCGGTTTATTTTAAATTTCATAATTTTTTCTGCATTGGGTTTGAGTATCAATTCGGTGTTTTCGGGAGTTATTTTCCAGGCAGACTTGTTAGATAGGCTCCATTTAAGCGTACCTTGAATTTCGAAATCAAAATGATTACGGATCGGTAAAGTCAGTTCCTTACCTTCCAACAGGGGGCCGTCTGAAAAGTATTCCTCAAAGGCAAGACTTCGCCAAAACTTCTGGTGACTCTCTGTGCTCACATCATCCTCCAAAATCCCATCCAAACGAAGGTTAGCAAGTTGCGGCCCTTGATCAGTCATGGTGACCCATGTGGCATGGTCAAATTCGCCGAATGAAGTGCCCCGCAATTGACTGCCGCCACCGGTGGTTCCAAGCATATAGTAGGACCGATTGTTTCTGATGTATTTTGCGTAATGATGGATGTGGCCTGCGAAGACCGTATACTTACGATCTCCCAAAGCCTTCTCTACTTTAGGCCATCCGGTATCAGATTTACGTAATGTCTTTTGTCCTTCTCGCCTAATTAAAATCCCTTCCTCCATTAACCATAATGGTTGATGAAGGAAAACCATGGTCCAACGAACTTTATCATGCTTTTTAAGCTCCTCATTAATCCACTGGATTTGTTTCTCACCAAGAGAAGGCGGCCTCCAACCGGGGCCTTCTTGCGTATTCAAACAAAGAAAAAGGACATTTTTGTAAATAAATGAATAATACCGTACTCCGTATAGCTTATCCCAAATACGATCACCAACTTCGTTACTCACATCATGATTGCCCGGCAAATAGAAGAAGGGCATATCAAAGCCCTTGATGAAGGAATTAAATTCCTTCCATTGGTTCATTATGACCGACTCATTTTTCTGACGAGAACCACCGGTTATCAAGTCACCCACACTCATCACAAACTCTGGACGTAAATCATTAACTTTTTTGACTGCCTCGGGGAAAATCCCACGACGAACCCCGCCGGTTCTATCTGCAACAATGGCAAACTGAAAATTGGCGGGGTTGTTTAGAAATTCTTTATCCGTCCATGGTTTTTTCTCGGTCGTAACCGAGTGTTTAAAATCAGGCACTTTTATTTCAGCAGCCTGAATCACTTCATAGAATATAAAACCCCCTAGAATCGCTACGACCAATCTCGCGTTTACTTTCATTTTTAAGGAATAATAATCTGAATAAAATTATTTTTGAAACCGAAAAAAGTGCGGACACATGGTAGATCCGCTTGATTATTATATAATGAGGATTAGCGTTCTCAACCCTGATCACCGGATTGAACTGCCCGTCCGTATCATTAAAAGTACCTTTAATTGCACTCAATCATGCAATTAGGCAGCAGCTCCCTAAGCTCTTCCACATCAGAGTAATCAAGGCCCACATTATTTGTCAGCATAACAACTTTAAGCTTTTTCAAGCCAACTAAAGGTTCAATATTACTAACCTTATTGAAGTTGAGTCCAAGCCATCTTAACTCCTTCATTTCAGATACCGCGGATAGATCAGAAATGTTGTTATTAATCAGATTCAACCGCTGCAAGTTGATCAACTTTTTTAATGGACCAATGTTCGTAATGTTATTTTTACTAAGATTGAGTCGTTCAAGTTGAATTAATCCGCTCAAAGGTTTCAGATCCTTAATATGGTTCGATTGAAGTTGCAAACTCTCCAATTGATCCAATTTAGCAATAGGCTTAAGATCTATAATCGCGTTTTCGGTTAAAGTTACGTTGTTAATGGATGTAAACTTTGACAATGGGTTTATATTAACTATCCCTTTGTTGGAAAAATTAATTTCAGTTACCTGAGCATAATCAGCTCGTGTAAGTTTCCCTTTGGGATTCTTAGCCATCCTGCGAACGAATGGTTCTATAAGTTCTGAGGTCAAGCCGCGGACGATCGCATATTTACCAAGCGAATACGAGCAAGAAAAACAGTGATCTCGAATGAATATAACTCCACTCAGACCTGAAATATCCAAGTATATTATATTGAGCACTAGAAACCTTGCCAAGGAGGAGACGGCAAGGTTTCTTTGGGCATGCGCTTTTTTTTCCTTTTGTCAGCCTTGTGTGCTGCCACGGTTACCGCGGCAAATCGGCCGAATATCATCCTGCTGATGGGCGATGACCATGGTTGGGCGGAGACGGGGTACTACGGCCATCCGCATCTCAAGACGCCGGTGATGGATGAGATGGCGCGCACGGGGCTGCGGCTGGATCATTTTTATGCGGGGCATCCGTCGTGTTCGCCCACACGCGGGAGCGTGCTCACCGGTCGGCATCCCAATCGCTACGGCACGTTTACACCGGGCTATTCGCTGCGGCCGCAGGAGATCACCATCGCGCATCTGCTGGCTAAGGCCGGGTATCGTTGCGGGCATTTTGGGAAATGGCATGTAGGGCCGGTAAAGAAAAGTTCGCCCACCAACCCGCGCGCGATGGGGTTTCATGAATATGTGTCGCACGATAATTTTTATGAGATGGACCCGCCCTTCTCGCGCAACGGCGGTCCACCCGTCGTCATCAAAGGCGAAGGCTCGGAGGTGACGATTGATGAGACACTCCGATTCATTGAAGACGCGAAGCAACGCGAGCAACCGTTTCTAGCCGTGGTGTGGTTCGGTTCTCCGCATGAACCATACAGTGGGTTACCGAAAGATCTCGCCCTGTACGACAACCTGCCTAAGGAATACGCCGAGCGCACGGTAAGCCTCACCTCCAATGAAACCGGTCGACGGACGAAACGGCCATTGCGCGAGGTGTTGCGCGAGCGGTACGCGGAGATTACGGCGATGGATCGCGCGATCGGCCAGTTGCGCACGCGCCTGACAGAGCTGAACCTACGCGAGAATACGGTGCTGTGGTACTGCGGCGACAATGGCAGCCCGCCCAGCTACGGCCGGGTGGTGACGCCGTTCCGTAAGGAGAAAGGGCACATGTACGAGGGTGGCATCCGCGTGCCCGGGCTCATTGAGTGGCCGGTGAAAATCAAGCAAGGCCGCATCAGCAAGGTGAACGGCGTGACCAGCGACATGTTGCCCACCCTGTGCGCGTGGGCCGGCGTGAAGCTGCCGGAGCGACCGCTGGACGGCATCAGCCTCGCACCTTTGGTAGAAGGCAAAATGAAGACGCGCCCTCAGCCGATCGGTTTCTGGAGCTACAGCGCCCGCCGCGCCACACGCAATGGCGCCAAGCCCTACTTCACCGCCGAGCAACAACGCGGCACCACGCCGCTCGTGAAATTGATGGGCGACATCCCCACACGCAATTTTCGCAACTACCATCAACCGCCCATTGAGGAGGCCGACTACACCGCCGGCCCACGCGTATGGCTGGACAACAGCCACAAGCTTGTCCTAACCGGTTCCAAGCCGGAGTTGTACGACCTGCAAACCGATCCCGCAGAGGAGACAAACATTGCGGAACAGCATCCTGAAATCACCAACCGGCTCTCCCGCGAACTCCGCACCTGGCAACGCTCCGTGCTCAACAGCCTGCGCGAACAAGATTATCCCAAGAAGTAACTCATGAACCGAATCGTTTCCCTGACACTCGCCCTCGCCCTGCCGGTGATTGCCGGAGCTGCGCCGTTTATTGTGAAGGACGGCGAGGCCCGCGCGGAGATTGTGTTGGCCGAGGATGCGCCGCGCTCGACTCGTTTTGCGGCGCGGGATTTGCAGGTGTACGTCAAGAAAATGACCGGGGCTACACTGGCGGTCGTGCCGAAGCCTTCCGGGACGGGCTTGGTGAAACTATTCGTGGGCGAAAGTGCGGACACGCGGGCGCTCAAGCTCTCGACCAAAGGACTGGAGCACGGGGCTTACCGGCTGGTTTCAGGTTCGGACTGGCTCGCGTTTCTGGGGGATGACACCGATTTCGTTCCCACCGAACCGTGGGCCAAGCGAAACAGCGACCGCGTCACGGGCAAGGACCAGCGGGAATGGGAAAAGGCCTCCGGCACTCCCTTCGGCGTGCCCAACGGCGGCATGTACAAGAATCGCGAGCGCATGCCCGCCGAGTTGGCTCGCGAACCGGACGAGCGCTACTGGACTTTCGATGAGCGCGGTTCCTTCAACGCCGTGTGCGGTTTCCTGAAGCACCTGGGCATACGTTGGTATTTGCCCGGTGAACTGGGCGAGGTGGTGCCCAAGCACGCCACCATCGACTTGCCCAAGATCGATAAGATCGTCAAACCAGACTTCCCGTTACGGCAATTCAGCGTTCGCTTCGGCACGGCCAACGATCCCACCACCATGTGGATGATGCGCCTCGGCACGCGCAATCCCTACGGTCTAATGATCGCCCACGGGATGCACACCATGACCCACAACGAGTATACGCTGAAGAATCATCCCGACTGGTTCGCCCTCTACGGCGGCAAGCGCGATAACAAACCCGGCGAACGCCTCAACCACCTGTGCTATTCCAATCCCGAGCTGTTCCAGGCCACCGTGAAATGGGCAAGGGCCCAGTTCGACGTCTATGACTACACCAGCGTCTCCATTATGCCGCCCGACGCCTACGGCTCCATCTGCCAGTGCAAACTTTGCGAAGGCAAGCAGTTCGACGAGATGGGTTCCCGCGGCAAGCTCTCCAATCACGTCTGGGATTTCGCCAACCGGGTGGCCAGGGAAGTCGGCAAGACGCATCCCAAAAAGAAGATTCTCTGTTGCGCCTACGGGGCCAACACCAATCCGCCCACCAATATCGACAAGCTCGAACCCAACGTGCAAGTGATGATCGTGGGCGGCCGACGTCCCCGCAACACCCTGCCCGAGCAACGCGAAGCCATCACCCAGTTGCAAGACGGTTGGCGCACCAAGACGGACAACCCGATCATGATCTTCGAGAACTATCCCAACTCCTCACGAGGTTTCTATCTGCCTGCCTTTGTCTCCAAGGTGCAGGGCGACAGCATCAACAAACTGAAGGGGGTTTCCCTCGGCGAGGATATCTGGCTCTCCATGCGACAGGACTTCGATACGGTAGACATCGGCTTCAACCATTTCCAAGTGTACTTCACCGCCCGCGCCTACTGGGGCGGCAAGGCCTACGATCCCGTGGCCGAGCTGACCGAGTACTGCCGGCTTTTCTATGGCCCCGCGGGCAAACCGATGCAGGCCTTCTTCGAGTACTGTGAGCCGAACTACCAGGCCATGGAAAAGGACAAGGCCAAGGTGGACCACGCGCTGGCACTGTTCGACGCCGCCAAGGCCGCCGCGCCCGCCGACTCGGAACGGCAAACGCGTACTGCTGCTGGGGCGTTGGGATCTCGTCCTGCATCATCTTCATCGCTTCATGGTCCAAGCCACCCGTCTCCAGCACTTGCGCTGTTAGG
>CAJWVY010000146.1 GCA_913048135.1 uncultured Verrucomicrobiales bacterium | reverse complement strand
CCACAACCGGGCCGCGGCGGGTGGAACAATCAAGAAGGCAACCACCAGCATCAATCCGACGGCTGGGATACCAACCACACAGACAACCGCAACCAAACCCATCATCAACAGGTCGATTCGATCCACTGGCCATCCGGTCGACGCCGCGAAGTCAGCATCAAAGCAAACCTGTCCAAATGGATTTCGAAACAGAACCCCCATCACAACCACCAAAGTGGAGATCGCTGCAATGATCAAGACGTCTGCCCTTGTCATGGTCGAGGCCTGCCCGTAGATGTACGAATCAAGACCGGCAGTTTGAGTGGCGACAGAGTTCTGCACCAGACTCAGCAACACAATGCCGAAGCCAAAAAAAACGCTCAGTACCAAGCCAATGGCCGCATCTTCCCGCGCGAGGATGTCGACGTCTGGACCCTCGAAGCCAAGGCGGGCGACGTGATCGTGTGCGATGCCGCCGCCAAGCGGTTTGGTTCGCCGGTGAATCTGGTGCTGAGCGTGCAGGATCCGACCGGGCGCCCGTTGCCCACGCAGCACACCGTGCGTGGCGGCGATCCCGTACATTGGTTTCTTGCCCCGACAACCGGTCGGTACGCCGTCATCCTTCGCGACGCGCAATTCTGGGGACTGCAAAACCATATTTACCGGCTCACTCTCACGCGTGGGCCACGCATCCTGCACACGTACCCGCTCGGTGCCCAACGTGGCACCACCGTTTCGGCCGAGGTACATGGCCCGGGCCTGAAACCGCGCGCCGTGTCCCTCGCCATTCCCGCGGAGGCCGGCGAACAATTCGTCGCGCCGGTTGAGCAACTAGGCCAGGCGACCTTCGTGTTGGGCAACCATCCGGAGCGACTGGAGCCCGCCACGGAACCGGCCACCGTACCGGTGGTGTTGAACGGCCGCATTATGCAGCCGGACGAAACAGACGAGTGGACGCTGCAACTGAACGAAAAACAGGCGATCACGCTGGACCTCGCCGCCGCGTCACTGGGCAGTCCTCTGGATGCCGGCCTCAGCATTCACGACGCCGAAGGCAAACAGCTCGCCACCAACGACGACCGCGCCACCGGTCAACCCGACCCCTTGCTTACCTTCACCGCACCCAAGGCCGGCGCCTATACCGTGCGCGTGCGTGACCGGTTTCGGTCCCGCGGCGGACCCGCCTTCGCCTATCGCCTCACCGCCGCGCCGGCGACCCAGCCGGATTTCAAGCTCACCTTGGCCGCTGCGCATTACAACGTCACCCGCGATCCCGAAGGCGGTTTGGAAGATAACCGCGCCGAGATAGAGCGGTTGGAAAAACGCATGACGGAAATTGATGCCGAGGTGAGTGCCGCCAAGGCCGTTCAGAAAACCGACCCCACCGCCGCCGCGCGCATCCGCGAATTGACCACCGAGAAACGCACTGCTACTGCCACCGTTCGCAAGCTCAAGGCCGAGGACGCCAAGCGCCGACCTAAATTCAAGGTGGCGCTCGAACGCCTCGGCGGTTTCAAAGGCGAAGTGCGGTTGGCATTCGAGGGCTTGCCGAAAAACGTGACCGTACTCAACGACCTCATCGCGGCCAATGGCAAGGAGGCAAATTTGGAATTTATCGCACCGGCCAACACGCCCATCGACGTGCATCGGCTCACCGTGACGGGCACGGGCGATCTCGGTGATCGCAATGCCACACGCGCCGCGGCCACACCGGAAGGGCTGGATCATCTTCTGCTCGGCGTGGTGCCGATCGTGCCGTTCAAACACGAGGGCGTGTACCGCATCATTACCGCCATGCCCGGCGGCAGCACTTTTCACCGGGAATACGCGCTGCATCGAAACGGCTTTGAAGGCCCGCTCAAGGTGCGGCTGGCGGACAAACAGATTCGCCACCTGCAGGGTGTCACGGATCAGATCATCACCTTGGAACCGGGCACGGAATCGTTCAAGTATCCGTACCGTTTTCCCGCCCGCGTGGAAGTGGGCCGCACCAGCCGGTTACAGGTGATGTTGATCGGGGAGCTGACCGATTTCGACGGCAGCAAACACCTTATCAGCTACACTTCGCGCGAGCGCAATGATCAGCTCATCAGCGTGGCTGCTCAGGGCAATGTGTCCGTGGATCCGGCTACCGGCTCACTGGCGCTCGGTCCGAATGAATCCCGCGAACTCACCGTCAAGGTCGGGCGCGCCAACGCCGCTCTCGGGCAGGCGCTGTTGCTGGAACTGCGCTTGCCACGACACGTACGCGACGTGAAGAGTGAAACCGTTCGACTGGAGCCGGGGCAAACCACCGCTACCTTGCGCCTGCAAACCGGGCCCAATCCCGGGCCCTTCAACCAACCGGTGATCCTTCGCGCCTCCACCGCCGCCGGTTCGCGTCAAGTGGGCGAGGCGTTGCTGGAACTGGTGGCACCTTTGAAGTAATTCGGGAACGGGAAACTTGCCCCACCCGCTTCGCCTGCGCACACTACGCCGATGCGTTTTGTAGTTCTGTTGTGTCTCTGGGTGTCACTGCCGATGTTGGCCGCCAAGCCGCCAAATATTATCCTCATTCTTGCCGATGACTTGGGCTATGGCGATTTGGGTTGCTTTGGGCAGAAGACCTTGAAGACCCCGCGGCTGGATGCGATGGCGCGGGAGGGGATGCGGTTTACGCAGTTTTATTCAGGCAGCACCGTGTGCGCGCCTTCACGCAGTGTGCTGCTTACCGGCCGGCACATGGGGCGCACGGTGGTGCGCGGCAATTCCACGCAACCGATTGTCATCCGGCCCGATCAACCGACGCTTGCCTCAATGCTCAAGGGCGCGGGTTATCGCACGGCGTGCATTGGCAAATGGGGCGTGGGCACGCCGGATAATTTCACCAACCCCAACGACGTGGGGTTCGACCATTTTTACGGCTACATCAACATGTGGCATGCGCACAATTTTTATCCGGAATTTCTCATCCGCAACGGCAAGGTGGAAAAACTGCGCAACGAGGTGGCGCCGCGTTGGAAGGCGATGCAGGATCCCAAACAACCGATGGCCGGCCGCGGCGTGGCGGTGAAGCGCGTGGATTATGCGCCGGATCTGTTCACCGCCGATGCGCTGAAGTTTATCCGCGATTATCACCGGCAACCGTTTTTTCTCTACTACGCCCTGAACATCCCGCACGCCAACAACGAGGCAGGCAAGGCCGGCATGGAGGTGCATGATCTGGGCGAGTTTGCCGCCAAGAACTGGCCTGCGCCGGAGAAGGGCTTCGCCAAGATGATTCAAAATATCGACCGCGATACCGGCCGCATCATCGATCTGGTGCGGGAATTAAAAATCGCCGACAACACGGTGGTGATATTCACCTCGGATAACGGCCCGCATCAGGAAGGCGGGCATCTGGCCGATTACTTTAATTCGAACGGCAAATTGCGTGGCATGAAACGTGACCTGACTGAGGGCGGCATTCGCGTGCCCACTATCGCGTGGTGGCCCGGCACCATCAAGGCCGGCGGTGCGGATGATGCCCACTGGTACTTCGGCGATTTCATGGCCACTCTGGCCGATCTCTCCGGGGCCCAGCCGCCCGCGGATATTGATAGCGACAGCTTTGCTGGGCCGCTCAAGGGCACGCCGCGCACCAATCAATGGAAGCGCGAGCACGAGATGTATTGGGAGTTCTACGAACGAGGCTCCGCGCAGGCCGTGCGTTTCGGTAAATGGAAAGCCATCCGCAAGCCGATGTTCACCGGGCCGATCGAGCTCTACGACATGTCCAATGATGCGAGCGAAAAAAGGGATTACGCCAAGCGCCGCCCGGACCTCGCCCGGCACGCGGCCAATCTCATGGAAAAAATGCACACGCCCGATCCGAACTGGAAAGTGCGCGGGCGGAAGTGACCTATTTCAAGCTCCGCCAGTCGAACGCTTCGTCCATCACATCACGGTGCAGCTTCAGCATTTGCGCTTTCATCTTGGCGAAGCGATCGGGTTCCTTTTCAGAAAGGTCGATCTCTTGGGCAGCGTCAGTGCGGAGGTTATGCAGACGGTAATTTTTAAAATCGGTCTTCTTGATGTCGCCAATGAACCGTTCCAGAAACATGTTTTGGCGTGGTAGGTCAATTTCCGGATCAGCGAGCAGACACCAGTCGCCATCGCGAATGACACAGACTGGGCGCGAGGGATTGTAAAACCAATAAAGCGGTTTGGGGCGGACAAGTTTACCGGTGGCAAATAAGGGCAGTAGGCTTGTGCCATCGAGTGTGACATTCTTGGGTAACGAGACTCCTGCCGCGGCACAGGCGCTGGGCAAGAGATCAACAAGCCCGGCGGGAACATCACTACGTGTGCCGGGTTTGATCCTGCCGGGCCAGCGGATGATACCTGGCGCGCGGATACCGCCTTCCCAGAGTTGGGTTTTGCGTCCTTTGAGATTTCGGTTGTTGGCACGGTCGGTGCGGTAGCTGCCATTATCAGAAGTAAAAATGACCAGTGTATTATCTACCTCGCCGAGGGCATTCAGCTTTTTGAGGATGCGTCCGGCGGCATCGTCCATGTTTTCAATACAGCCGTAATACTCGGGTTGCTTCACACCGGGATGGCGGGCGGCCAACTCGGGCGGCGATGCCACGCGTTGATGAGGTTCGTGAAAGCAGATGTTGAGGAAAAACGGTTTCTTCTTATTGCGATGCTGGTCGAGCCATTTGATGGCTTCATCGGCAACGATTTGACAGGAGTAACCCTTGACCTCTCCAAGTGCCTTGCCGTTGCGGACAAAATTATTTGGGTTGTGGTGGGAAGGCTGGGCGTTGTTGCCCGTTGCCAGCCAATGGTCGTAGCCATGATCTCCAGGGTCGGGGCCAGAAACGTCATCAGTAAGCCCGTAGCCGAGATGCCATTTGCCAATATGTGCAGTCGCGTAGCCGGCGGCCTTGAGGAGTTCAGCAATCGTGTTTTCCTCAACTCGCAAATGCATCTTTTGCGAAGTGGCGACCCAGCTGTAGACCCCGGCGCGCACGGAAAACCTGCCTGTCTGTAACGCTGCTCGCGATGGCGAACACACTGCGCTGGCCGCGTAGAAATCACTGAATTGTAGGCCATCTTTGGCCAGTTGATCGAGATGAGGTGTTTTATTTTCCGGACTGCCATAGCAACTGAGGTCACCGGCACCTAGATCGTCGGCGAGCATGATGACAATATTCGGCTGAGTCGCCGCTGTAAGGCTCCATGAGGTAAGGAGGAGAATCAGAGGAACAATAATTTTCATGGTTATTTCATAAATCTATGACGCGAAGTATGACTGCAGGAAACTTGCCGGCGACAGCTCCGGAACAATGGCGGAAACAAATCCCAGTTGCATGATGAAACTTTTTTAAGCGCATTCCGGGCCGTCGCACTTAAGCCCGTCCATTCCGAGTAGCATCGTGCGTACAGCAACACCGGCGTTTACGGCGGCGACCAGATCGGTGGTGGCTTGCAGGGTTTCCTGCGACACACCGTCGCCCAGTGCCTTTTCTGTGCGGCCGCCAGTGCAAAAACCGCAGCCGCGCGTGATGGTAACGGCGAGGCCGATGAGGTGTTTTTCGCGATCAGTTAGATGTTCGGTTGCGCCGGCTTTTTCCAGTGCCTGAATAACGTGTAGTTCTTGTGCGTTCATGATGATTTAAAACTTTTTCAATTCGGTTTGTAGCCGCTGGATGATCTCCGGATGGCGGGCGGACAGATCAGTGCGTTCGCCCAGATCACGGCTAAGGTTAAAGAGAAGCGGGGTCGCGTGCTGAATGGCGGGCTCACGTTGACGTGTGTCTGGATGAGAGGAACGATCCTTGGTGCTGAGGTGGATTTTATAATCCCCCGATCGAAATGCTTTCGCGCTACCCGAAAAGAGCCAGTGTGTTCGCGGGCTGGGCTTACCTCGCAGGAGGGTCTCGGTGAGATCAAGAGACCGATAGCCGGGCAGCTCTTGTGGCTGTTGTCCGCCGGTGAGCGTGGCAAAGGTGGCGTACAGGTCGAGATTAGCTGCCATGCCGGGCACTGTGGCGGGTTTGATTTTGCCGGGCCAATGAAAGATGCCTGGCACGCGATAGCCGCCTTCCCATGAGGTACCTTTCTCGCCGCGCAATGGTCCGGCGGTACCGCCGTGCGGGCCGAACATACTCCATGGGCCATTGTCGCTGGTGAAGATGACGAGTGTGTTGGTATCAAGCTTGGCCAGTTTGAGGGCCGCCATGACCCGGCCGACGGACCAATCGATTTCCTCGATCACATCCCCGTACCGGCCGCCGTCGCTGCTGCCCTGAAATTGTTTGGACGCGAAGATCGGCGCGTGTGGCATGTTGTGCGCGAGATACAGGAAGAACGGCTTGTCCCGCGGTGTGCGAATCCATTTCATAGCCTCTGCCGTGTAGCGGCGCGTGAGCAGTTCCTGATTGGTCGGATGCTCCACCACCTTGCGGCCGCGAATGAGCGGCACGGGAAAGCTAAACTTGGTACATTGGTCAAACACCTCGCGCGTCTGGCGTTTGCCCGGCGGTGCCGGCACATCGTTGCTGCCAGGCGTGCCGAAGTGATAATCGAAGCCGCACTCGAGTGGGTGCATGGGGCTTTGCGTAAAATCTTTGGGGTAACCGGCCAAGTGCCATTTTCCTAAAATGGCGGTGGCATATCCCTGCCGCTTGAACATTGCCGGCATGAGTTTTTCTGGGGCGTCCGAGAGTTTTTGTTTGCCGATCAACGCCGGATGTCTTCCGCTCATCAATCCTGTGCGACTGGGAACGCAGGTTGAGCCCGACGAATAAAAACTGGTCCAACGTTGACCCTCTTTTGCCAACCGGTCGAGATGCGGTGTTTTGATCTTGGTGTTGCCGTAACAGGTGAGGTCCCCATAGCCGAGGTCGTCGACAAAGATCAGCACTACGTTGGGACGCAGGGCTTTGGGAAGTTCCGGCGAAGCGGCATGGGTCGGGCCCAATACCAAAACCCAGCCGGCTAACAGGCGCAATAAACGTGAAAACATGCCGGGGACTATGCCCGCAAACCGGGGCGCGGACAATCCCGCCGGCTTATTTTTTGCGCGGCAACTTTTAGCGTCCCCGCAGTTGGATGTCATCGAAGTCGTTCATGTCATCAAACGATCCGATGCCGATGCGGCCCTTGCCGAAGGTCTTGTCGCTCACCTGCATGTGCGGCTTGG
>CAJWVY010000145.1 GCA_913048135.1 uncultured Verrucomicrobiales bacterium | reverse complement strand
CACAGCGCCAGCCACTGGCTCGAGGTGAAGTGAGGGAGGTTTGGGTCAAACGAACTCGTAAACCGGCGTTTCGATCGTCTTTTTAGGCGCGGTTCGTTCGTTGATGATATTGTGAATTTGCTCGACGGTCTTCGGGAAAAAAACTGTTCGCCTGTCTCGCTGCAAACACGGGCCGGCACCTGTTCAATGAGAACGAACTTACCATCCCGCTCGAGAGGATAAGTCACCTCAGTTTCAACCATCGATTCCTTCATCATTTTAATCTGTCTTTCGCACCCTGAGATCAATCAATCGACTGAAATACGACCTCAAAAAATCTCTACAACTAAGCCAGAATACCGTGGACGATTTCACCGTGGACGTCTGTCAGGCGGAAGTCGCGGCCGCCGTAGCGGTAGGTCAGGCGTTCGTGGTTCAGCCCGAGGAGGTGCAGAATGGTCGCGTGCAGATCGTGGACGTGCACTTTGTTTTCCGCGGCGTAGTAGCCGTAGTCATCGGTGGCTCCGTAGCGTAGTCCACCCTTCACGCCACCGCCGGCCATCCACATGGTGAAGCCTTCCGGGTTGTGATCCCGGCCGTCGGTGTTTTGCGCCGTGGGCGTGCGGCCGAATTCTCCTCCCCAGATTACAAGCGTGTCGTGCAGCATGCCGCGCGATTTCAAATCCTTGAGCAGGCCGGCCACTGGCTGGTCGATCTCAGCGCAGTTGCGCTCGAGACAAAACTTCATATTACTGTGCTGATCCCACTGCTCCTGTGGCATACGATCCTGACTGTGCGTCACCTGGATGAACCGCACTCCCCGCTCGGCAAATCGCCGCGCCAACAGGCACTGCATGCCGAAGTTGCTGCTTTCCTTTTTGTCGATGCCGTAAAGCGTTTTGGTCGCAGCGGTCTCCCGGGAGGTGTTTAGCACCTCGGCACTTTCGCGCTGCATTCGAAACGCCAACTCAAAGGAATGAATGCGCGCTTCCAGCTGCGATTCATTTTGGCGCGCCTTGGCATGGCGCTCATTGATCCGTCGCAGCAAATCAAGCTGACGCCGTTGCTGTTCAAGCGACAAGCGTGGATTACGGATGTGCGCAATCAAATCCTCGACCTTGGTCTTGCGTGTGTCCACGTAGGTGCCCTGGAATGATCCCGGGAGGAATCCACACTGCCAGTTCTGCGATTCTTGGATTGGATAACCGGGGCACATCGCGATGAAGCCGGGGAGGTTTTGATTCTCCGTGCCCAAACCATAGGTCAGCCACGAGCCCATACTGGGTCGCACCTGCAACGATTCGCCACAGTTCATCAACATCAACGACGGTTCGTGATTCGGCACATCCGCGCGCATCGAACGTAGCACACAAATCTCATCGGCGTGCTTGGCGGTGTGAGGAAAGATCTCACTGACCGGCAATCCACTTTGACCGTGCTGAGCGAACTTGAACGGACTGGGCAAGGCCGCACCGGTTTTGCGTTCGGTCGGCAGATTGCGCATAGGCAGCATCTTGCCGGCGTACCGGGCCAGCTCCGGCTTGGGATCAAAGGTGTCCACATGAGACGGCCCTCCGTTCATGAACAGGTGAATGATCCGCTTGGCACGCGGCCGGAAATGCGGTGGTCGAGGGGATAACGGATTACCCGTCGTTGCCTGCGCCATGGCGCCGAGCCCCAGCGCGCCCATCCCCATGCCCGAGCGCATGAGAAAATCGCGTCGGGTATATTCGAGATGCTTCAAGGATGGCTTGTGATGCGCCACGCACCCAGTATCGGAAACCGACCGCCAAAGTCGATCCTCAATGGCCGACAAAATAGCTGAGGTTCTCCAACTCAATAGCGAGGTTCACGTTATTGACCGTCACCTCATCCGGCACCTGCAGCACAGTGGGGGCGAAATTCATGATCCCCGTCACACCGGCTTCCACCAAATCATTGCTCACCTCCTGCGCCTCCTCGGGCGGCACACAGAGAATCGCCATGCGGACAAGGTTTTGCGTCACAAACTGACGCAATTCAGTCATGGAATAAACCGATTGCGTAACACGCATGTCCTTAACCTGCACGGCCCGCACATCAAACGCGGCAACAATGCCAAAACCCTCTTTGGCAAATCCGCGGTATGACAGCAGCGCCCGCCCAAGGTTGCCAACGCCCACGAGTACAACCGGTTGCAGATGGTTCGTCCCGAGGAGATCGGAGATCATCTTGATCAATTGCTCCACATCATAACCCAACCCGCGCGTGCCGAATTGACCAAAATAAGTAAGGTCCTTGCGCAATTGCGGTGACTTCACGCCCGCCGCCCCTGCCAGCGCCTCACTGGAAACCGTCTTGATCCCGTTCTCCAGCAACCTCTGCAGACAGCGCGAATAGATCGAGAGCCGATAGACCGTTTTACGCGGGATATCGGCTTTCTCAATTTTGGCGCTTTTTTTAGCAGTCATCAGTCTGGTCAAACGGAATAAGTTAAGTCTCTCCCTCCCCTGTCGATGGGTCAAGATTTAAGGGTTGCAACCGACTTGTCGCCCGCAGAAACTGCCGCATGCGCATTTGCCTCGCCCTGTTTATTTCCGTCCTTGCGATCCAAGCCGCCCACTGGAATCAATTTCGCGGCCCCGAAGGCACCGGCCACACCAAGGCAGACCTTCCCCTAACATGGAGCGAAACAGAAAACGTCGCTTGGAAAACTGCCATCCCCGGACGCGGCTGGTCGTCGCCCGTACTCTGGGAAAACCAAATCTGGCTCACCACCGCCACGCCCGACGGCAAACAGCTCACCGTGCTTTGCCTCAACGCCCTGACCGGCAAGATCCTCCATCAGCAAAAACTGTTCGATGTTGCCGAGCCGCAGTTCGCTCACAAGTTCAACAGCTACGCCTCACCCACGCCGGTTGTGGAGGCCGGTCGCGCCTATGTCTCGTGGGGCTCGCCAGGCACCGCCTGCATTGACACCAAAACTTTTAAAGTGCTTTGGACCCGGCGAGATTTGGATTGCGACCATTTCCGCGGCGCTGGCTCCTCTCCGATTCTCTGGAACAATCTGTTGATCAATAATCATGACGGAGCGGACGTGCAATACGTCTTCGCGCTCGACAAGCAAACCGGCAAGACCGTTTGGAAAACGCCGCGCTCCGTTGATTTCCAGGACCTCGATCCCGAAGGCAAACCTAAGCGCGACGGCGATATGCGCAAAGGCTACAGCACGCCTCACATCGTCACCCTTAACGGCAAGCCCACCCTCCTCAGTTCAGGAGCCATGGCGCATTATGCCTACGATCCCGCTGATGGTCGTGAATTGTGGCGTGTGGTGGAGCGCAAGCAACACAGTGCCAGCACGCGTCCCGTCTTTGGCCATGGTCTCTGTTATTTCCCAACTGGATTTGGCAAGGGGCAGCTACTGGCTGTTGACCCGAACGGCAAAAGGGACACCACCGAAACTCACATCAAATGGCGTCTCGCCCGCAGCGGTGTTCCGGAAAAGCCGTCACTTCTGTTGGTTGGCAATCACCTTTACATGGTGGATGACCAAGGCGGTCTGGCTACCTGCGTGGACGCAAAAACCGGAGAAGAAGTTTGGAGCGAACGATTGGGCGGCAATTACTCCGCCTCTCCAATTGTGGTCAACGGCCGGATTTATGCCTTTAGCGAGGAAGGAAAATCCGTCGTCTTTGCCGCTTCCCCGAAAGGTTTCCAAAAGCTTGCCGAAAACAAATTGACCGACGGCTTTATGGCGAGCCCTGCCGTGCACGGGAATACATTGATCCTTCGCACCAAAACCCATCTGTACCGGATCGGGAAATAGCTAATCCTGAAACCGGAATTCGTTGCTCAAAAAGAGCACCTGCGCCACCTCCACAAAGGCCTGTTCCCGTTGCCCGGCCGGAACGGCATTGATGTATTTCAAGGTATCAACTAGCTCCTCTGTTTTCGGAGAGCGCTGAAAGATTTTTTGGTATAACAACTTCACCCGCGCCTGCCCAAGCGGATGCGGTGCGGTGGCTTTGAGCATCTGCTCGGATTGCGCAATCATGAACGGGCTGTTCATCAGGAACAACGACTGTTGCGGTACAATGTTCTCGTACCGCTTCGGGCAATGCACATCCGGGTTGGCAAAATCAAACGTCCGAAATAATGCCGGCAGGTTTTGTCGGTCCACATATCCATAAACCGTGCGGCGTTTGGATCCTGGATGCGTGTGGATTTTCTCCGGCCTTCCGCCAGCCTTTAAATCCAGATCTCCGCCCGCCTGCAGCACTGTGTCGCGCAAGGCCTCAAACGAAACGCGTTGCCGGTTCATTTTCCACAGTAACCGGTTGGAGGGATCGACCTTCACCAAGGCAGCCCGATTATCACTCGCCTGTTGGTAGGTCGCCGAAAGCATGATCCAGCGGTGCAATTTCTTAACCGACCATCCTTCCTGCACGAACCGATGCGCCAACCAATCCAATAAATCCGGATGCGACGGCGGCTGGGCCCGCAGCCCAAAATCGCTTGGCGTCAGCACCAGGCCTTTTCCAAAATGATGAGCCCAGACGCGATTTACCAACACGCGAGCGGTCAATGGATTACCCGGATGTACTATCGCCTGTGCCAACTCCAATCGACCGCTCCCCTTCGCAAAGGGTTTTCGGTCTGGCGCCAAATGCGCGAGGAATTGCCTCGGCACCGCGGGACCGCGATTACCTGCCGTGCCGCGAATATAAATGTACGGATTCACCGGCTTCGGCTTATCCACCAACACATGCGCGCGTGGCGGAGCTCCGGGATGGTCGGCCGCCAGCTTGCTCAACTGCCCCTTCATCTCATTCAGGCGATTCCGCACGCTGAACAACAGGCTGTTCGGATTCGAAGGTGAAAGATTCTCATCCACGTGAGTCGGGCTGCCCGGGCCATATAACACCAAACGAACCGCCTCCCACTGGGGCTCCGGCAGTCCGGCTGATTTCGGGTTCGCCTTCAAGGCCGCTTCCCAGCGCTTTGTGACTTCAGCAAAAACCTTGCGATATTGCCCCGGCAAATCATCCGCGGCCGGATCGATCAGTGTGCTCCCATTCTTCTGCAGTCCATGCCATGCCGCAAACAGCAGATGACCGTTCTTTTTCCATTCCCCCAACTTCCGCCGCCAGTTACCGGCAGCGATGTGATTTAACTTTCGCGCCGTGAGGAGTTGATTCAATGGAGCGCCCGACAGTTTTTTCTCATCGGCCTCTTTTACCGCAATCATGTAATCCACCGCACGCGCGCGAAGTTCACGCCGCTTTTGCGTCAGTGTCCGGTTCCGGAAATCTTCAATGGCCTGTTCCTGCTTCGCCCGTGCCTCGAGATATGCCTCATGCTCCTTGGGCAGGGATCGAGCACCCAACAGCGGCAACTCAGCCGGCTCCATACTGCTGTTGAACACGCCGTGAAGTGAGTAGTAATCCGCAGTCGGAATCGGGTCGTATTTATGATCGTGACAACGCGCGCAAGACACGGTGAAGCCCATCAGGCCGCGGGTGACGACGTCAATACGGTCATCAATGATTTCATCCTGCCGATCCAAAAAACGCCGACCCAAAGCCAGGAACCCCATGGCCGCCAGAGGCCGTTTATCTTCACCCAATTCAAGGTGATCGGCAGCCAGTTGCTGAATAACAAATTGATCGAACGGCAAATCCTCATTGAACGCGCGCACTACATAATCGCGGTAGGTGTAGGCATAGGCATAGATTCGATCGCGACCGCCAAACCGGTAGCCGCGCGTATCCGAGTATCGCGCCACATCCAGCCAATGCCGCGCCCAGCGTTCACCGTAATGCGGAGAAGCCAGCAGACGGTCAATCAACTTGGACCAAGCATCCGGAGAATCGTCGGCCATGAATTGTTGCACTTCGGAATAAGTCGGCATCAATCCGGTTAAACTCATGGTAGCCCGCCGGATGAGCGTGCGGCGATCGGCACGTTTGGAGGGCTCCATGCCCGCCTCAGTAAGCCGTCGGAGAACAAATTGATCCACCGGGTTCCGAGCCCAATCAGAATCAATCTTCGGTGGCACCGGATTGGAAACCGGTTTAAACGCCCAGTGATCACGCACCTGCTGCGCCGTCGAAAGCGGCGGCACAGAATCCGCCGATAACGGGTGCATCGCGATCAGCAGAAATGTCGTGATCCATTTCATGGCGCGATTCTATTCAGTTCTTCAGCAACCGGCCAACAGATTCAGCTGCTCGCCCAGCAGCGCCTCGGCCACCCAAAGAATCCGCAATCACATCCAACTCCTCCCGCAGCTCCAGGCGTCGCCCGGGGTCATCCAGGAAACGATTTGCTTCACGGGCCAGATTCACCTCATTGGCGTCGCGCTGAATGAATTCCGGAAAGACCTCGCGGCCCGCCAACACATTGGGCATTGCGATGTGTTTCACTTTGACGAACAACCGACCCAAGAGGTAGGTGATCCAGGAGGTCTTGTAGAGCA
The DNA here is from genome assembly GCA_913048135.1 of uncultured Verrucomicrobiales bacterium. GTDB lineage: Bacteria > Verrucomicrobiota > Verrucomicrobiia > Limisphaerales > UBA1100 > UBA1100. The sequence goes on along the minus strand of CAJWVY010000145.1, from coordinate 777 downwards.
CCACGGTCGGCACGCGAAACCAGGCACATTCGAGAGTGACGGTCCCGGAGGAAGCGATGGCCACATCGGCTTCGGGCAGGGCTTCGTGCAATCCGCCGATCCGCAAGTCCCAATCGGCCACTTCCGGCACCAACAGTTTGGCCTGTGCTGCGAGCGATTCGTTGGCAAACACCACCATCGGTTCCGCATCCACTGCCGCAGCCGCCTGAGCCATCACCGGCAGGTGCCGGCTAATTTCCTTGGCCCGACTGCCCGGTAACAATAACAGCTTGCGCGGTCGTTGCTGGGATTTGGGATCACGAAATTCCAAGTCGGGATATCGGTCAGTCAATGGATGCCCCACAAAATCGACCGGCAATTCCGGTGCCCGCTCGGCATACCATTTTTTTTCAAACGGAAAAATCGCCAGCAACTGATCGACATCCGCGGCAATTTGATGCACGCGGCTCTCATGCCAGGCCCAGAGTTGCGGGCTGATATAATAAATAATCTTCGGCCGCCAATCCCCGCCCGCGGTGGCCTTGCGCAGGGCGCGCACAAAACGCAGGTTGAACCCGGGATTATCAATACAGATCACGGCGTCAGGCTTTCGGTCCAGAGCAAGCTGGAGCAGTTGATCAAAGAAGCCCTTAAACTTGCCGTAGTTACGCACGGCTTCCCAGATACCGATCACCGCGTGTTCGGTCAGGTCGATGTCTAATTCCACCCCGGCCGCCTTCATCTTCGGGCCGCCCGCGCCAAAGGGTTCCACCTCCTGCCCTGCCTGCCGCATGGCCT
>CAJWVY010000144.1 GCA_913048135.1 uncultured Verrucomicrobiales bacterium | reverse complement strand
TGCTCGGTGATGTGGAGGTGTATCAAACGGCAGTGGCAATGGTGGGCCGGTTCACTGCGCCGATTCCTTGGGTGGGCGCGGCGGAGGCGGATTATCTGCTGTGCCTCCTGGTGTTTGCCGCTTCGGTGGTGGCGTACACGGCATGGGGTGGCTTTCGCGCGGTGGTGTGGACGGACATGATGCAGGGCGTGATTATGGGGCTCGGGGTGGTGATCCTGCTGGGGCTTGCGCTCACGCAGGTGGGCGGCTTGAGCAACGCGACTCAGGAACTCTCCAGACAGGTGCCGCCGCGCGATGGAAATGCGACCTTGGTCCGAACCGAATCCGCCTCGTCTTTAGTTCTAGCGAAAGGAACTTGGCTGGAAATGCCGCCGGAGGAAAAGCGGCAGCCGTTTGTTCGCCTAAAAGAGGCCGTTGAATTTTCGGAAGGCCAGACGGAGTTTGCGGGTGTGCCGGTGATTGAGGTGCGGACGTCGCTGGAAAATGCCACCGAACTGAAATCCATTCGGGCGCAGGTGAAAGATGCGGGGGTGAGCGCGCAGTCGGTGGACGTGGAGGGCTATCAATACGGCGATGACAAGCCGGGGGTGTACGTCAGTGCGCCGGGGCCGAAATCTAGCAGTGGTATGGGATTTCTCCCCATCATGTTGGCGGTGAGCTTCTTCTGTTTCTGGCCGTTTGCCGGCGCGGCCCAGCCGAGCTACATGGCACGACAGATGGCGTTTAAGGATATCCCGACGCTCCGACATTCCATTATCTTTGTGGCGCTGTATTTTTCACTGATCTATTTTCCGTTGATCATCATCTTCACCTGCGGGCGTGTGCTGTTGCCTGGCTGGGAGATTGATGCGGACCGTGTGATGCCCGAAATGGCGACCTTCCTCACCTCCACCGCCGGCGTGCCTTGGCTGGCCGGTCTCTTGGTGGCCGCGCCGTTTGCGGCGGTGATGAGTAGCGTGGATAGTTTTCTGCTGCTGGTTTCCGGTAGTGTGGTGCGCGATGTGTATCAGCGCAAAAATCCCAAGGCGAGCGAGGCTCAGATGAAAAAGGTGACCTACTGGACCACCGTGGGCGTCGGCGCGCTGGCGATGTTTGCGATGCTGAACCCACCGCAATTCCTGCAGGACTTGATCGTCTTTGGCTCCGGCGGTTTGGGCGCCAGCTTTTTAATGCCGGTTATCCTGACGCTTTACTGGCCCGGCCTCACGCCCCGCGCCACCGTGGCCGGCATGCTCAGTGGCGGCGGCACGATGGCGGTTTTTTATCTGATCGGCTATCTGGTGCACGACAAATTCAGCGCGTATGAACTGCTGAGCTTGCATCCCTTCATATGGAGTGTATTGGTCTCGGCGCTGGTGATGCTGGCGGCCTCGAAGGGGTCGAGACCAACGGACCCGAAACTGATTGAGAAATATTTCGGGAATGTTGAAAACCAAGAGAGAATAGCATGATGCGTTGGGTTCTTATGATTTTAGGGTGTATGGCTTCGGACGCGTGGTCGGCGAATCAAGTGGTGTGGTATCCCAAGGCAAGGACCTTTGATTTGCGGGTGAAAGATGTGCCGTTGGAGGTGTTTTTGGGGATGGTCAAAGCCGAGACTGGCTGGGAGGTTAAGGTGGAGCCCGGGCTGCAGCAGATCGTGAGTGGCAAATTCCGAAACAAGCCGGCGGCGGATGCGATTCGATTGATGCTGGGGCGGGTGCGGTTTGCCTTTTTGCCAAGATTGGAGGGAGGAACGCGTCTGTTGGTTTATGCCGGGAACACGAGATCGGCTACGCAATCGGTGGCGGCCGTGGAGCAGGCGGCGGCGGTCGATGAAAATCCGGATGAGGCTTTGATTCATTTGCCGGTGAAGATTCATTATCTGAAAAGCCGGTATGTCTCGATTAACGCGGATGCCAAGTTGACGAATCTGCGGCCGTTGTTTGCCGGGGCCAATGAAATCTGGGGTCAGGGTAAGGTGCGATTCGTCCCGGGGCGGCCTGAGCAACTGTTATCGGCGGATGTGGCAGCGGAAAAGGAGTTTGCCGATTTGTTCAAGCCGAGTGTGCCCTCAGCGTATGTGCGCCTGCATCAATCCCGTATTTTACATCGGATGATTCCGGATTTCCCGGATCGCGGGAAAGTCTTTCGGATCATTGTGCTGTACACCATGCCGGATGCGTTTGGGGCGGTTTACATGCCCAAAAAAGGCGTGGTGCTGATGCCTCAGGTGAAATTTGCGGGATTGATCGACAAGGGCGGGGTCTGGAAGGACGGCTCGCCGGTCTTTTTTGCGCAATCAAATATTCTCGCGCATGAGCTGGGGCATGCGCTTGGGTTGCCGCATGTGCCAACGCAGGGAAACCTGATGATTGACGGGCGCCTACGCGAAGGCAGCGGAGTGGGGCCTGGTACTGAACTGACGGAAAAACAAATCGAATCCGCTCGGACCCAGGCGAAAACCGGTGGCCCTTATGTGTCGAGTATTAATCTAAAAACCGGTGATTGATCAACCCATGAAGCAGTGTTAACCTGCGTGCCGCAGTCATGAATTTGCCTTGGAAAAAATCCCGCCGTCTCAAATCAAAAGGCGCCTCATTAATCGAGATGCTTGTAGTGATGGCTATTATTGCGATTCTAGCTTCGATGATGTTTCCGGTGTTTTCCAAGGCCATCAAGAAGGCCCGTTCTGTTGGTCGGCCGGTGGATCCGAATGATCCGTCCAAGGGTATGTATGCGCCTTCATCGTTAAAGCCGAAGGATGAACACCTGCTAGATTGATTAACCTTGTGGTGTGCCGGGAGGGATTTCTTCGGTGTAAGGTTGGGCCACAAAACGGGTGATCAACAGTTCCGCTTCGGCCAATTCTTCGGGTGACATTTTTTCACGGATAGTGGGGAGGAATTTTTCGGCGCCTTGATTGCCTGTCTGGGCGGCCAGCTTCATCCATTTATAGGCGCCCACCAGATCCTTTTCGCCGACGGCCCCGCTGGCCAGCAACAGCGCCAGATTGATCTGTCCCAGAGCCAACCCTTGACGTGAACCGGCCAAGTACCACTTGGCGGCTTCGTCATAATCCTTGCGAATTCCCACTCCTTTTTCGAGCATCCATGCCAGCTTTACTTGGGCATAGGCATTACCGCGTTCGGCCGCGCGCAGCATCCATTCCATTGCAGAAATGGAATCCTGCTCTACGCCACGTCCATCGAGATACAGACAGGCGAGGTTGTACATGGCCATGGAATAACCGCGTTCGGCGGCCTGCGTATAATACCTCACGGCCAGTTTCGGGTTGCGTGGGACGGATTTGCTCTGCTCGAAAAGCCAAGCCACGGCGTTCATGGAATAGACGTTTCCGGCATTGAGCGCCTGCTCGTAATGTTCCAGAGCCTTACGGATATCCGGTTTCACGCCCAGTCCGCGCTCAAACATGATGCCCAGATTATGGTGGGCGTGATGGTTGCCGGCTTCGGCTGATTTGCGGAACCACTTCACCGCGGTAAACGCATCGGCCTTGGTGCCCTTGCCGTCGCGGTAGAGGCAGCCCAAATTATTTTGGGCCATCGGATGCCCCGCGTGTTGCCGGCCGGTTTCAAAGTCGCGGTATTCCTGAGCGGCCTCTGTGTAAAGTTGCAATGCCTGACGGTAGTCCTGAGTTACGCCATAGCCGCGTTCGTATAGCCAACCGAGATTGGTGCGGGCATGGTTATTGCCCTGCTCGGCGGCCATGCGAAACAGGGTGGAGGCGGTTTTGTAATCCTGGATCACGCCGCGGCCATCGCGGTATAGACAGCCAAGATTATTCTGTGCCATGGAATGCCCGCCGTGCTCGGCTGCTTGGCGGTACCAGGCGGCGGCTTCGCGCGCATCGGTTTTTACGCCCGTTCCGGTATCGTAACGCCAGCCCAAATGGACCATGGCAAAGTAATCGTTGCGCTGGGCGCGCTCATAAAGTTCCTCAACGGAGGTCTTGGCAAAGCGGCTTCCCTCAGGGCTGCGCCAGTCCGTGGGGTCGGTGGATTCACACGAATTCCAGAACAACACCAACGGCAAAACCGCCAGTGCGCTGCACCAATTTTTAGTAATTCGGATGCCTCCTCGCACTTAAATCAACTTCGCAGAGCCTATAGCTTTTGCAAGCGGGAGTCATTCACAGTCCGTCGGATTGTAAAACGGCCGCTTTTGTGGCAGGGTTCGGCGCATGGGGAATTCTTTTGGTGAAATTTTCCGCATAACCACTTGGGGCGAAAGCCACGGTGGCGGCGTCGGCGTGGTGATTGATGGTTGCCCGCCGCGCATCCCCTTGAGCGAGAAAGACATTCAGCCTGAGCTGGATCGCCGTCGTCCGGGGCAATCGAAGATCGTCACCCAGAGAGATGAGGGCGACAAGGTCCGCATTGTTTCCGGTACGTTTAAAGGTAAAACGCTCGGCACACCGATTGCGTTATTGGTGGAGAACACTGACCAACGATCCGAGGCGTACACCGAGATGGAGGCCAAATATCGCCCGAGCCACGCCGATTATACCTATGATGCCAAGTACGGCATTCGTGCTTGGCCTGGCGGAGGGCGTACCAGCGCACGTGAAACTATTGGTCGTGTGGCGGCCGGTGCGGTGGCCAAGAAGATTCTTAAGAAACAGTTCGGCGTGGACGTGCTTGCCTGTGTGAGTCAGGTGAAGCACATCTCCGCGGAGATTAATCCGGACAAGTTTACCCTGAAACAGGTGGAGGCAAACATCATCCGTTGTCCCCACAAGGCGACCGCGGAAAAGATGATCCGCCTAATCGAGCGCGTGCGCAAACAGGGCGACAGTGTGGGCGGCATTATTACTGGTGTGGCGCGCGGTGTGCCGGTGGGTTGGGGCGAGCCGGTATTCGATCGGTTGGAGGCAGATCTGGCTAAGGCGATGCTCAGTTTGCCGGCGACCAAGGCGTTTGATATCGGGTCGGGTTTCGAGGGCATCACCCTGCAGGGCAGCGAACACAATGACGTGTTTCGAATGCGCGGTGGCAAGGTGCGTACAGTGACCAATCGGTCCGGCGGCGTGCAGGGCGGTATTACCAATGGGGAAACCATTTACTTCCGCACAGCCTTCAAGCCGACGGCGACCATTTTACAAACACAGGACACCGTGAGTGCGGGCGGTGAAAATGTGAAGTTGAAGGCCCGCGGCCGCCATGATCCCTGCGTGCTCCCCCGCGCGGTGCCGATGGTGGAAGCCATGACGGCACTGGTGTTGCTGGATCATGCCTTACGCCAGCGGGCACAGAACGGCAGGTAGGGGCTAGTTTTTCCCGAAGTTGCCCCACCACCATTCCCACAGTTCGTATCCGCCGAAGATCCAGGTAATGGCGGCGAAGGCAATGTAGGGGCCGTAGGGGATAATGTTGGCTCCATCCTTGCGGAAGGCCATGAGCAGTGACCCCACAATGGCACCCAATACTGCACTGAACATGAGGCTGAACACAGTGGCTTGCCAGCCGAGGAAGGCACCGATGGCGGCCATGAATTTCACATCTCCAAACCCCATGGCCTCGCGGGGTACGACGACTTCATTGGTCATGACCTCCAAATGCTTAATGTCTGACGGCTTGAACTCCTCTTCGCCAATGCGCGCAGATTGGGCGTCGATGGCCACTTTGCAATCCCACAGGCAGCGGTCAATGTATTCCACCTTCTCAGCGTGCAACGTGATCGTGTCACCTTCTCGGTAAAAGATTTCCTCGTACGGCAATTCCAAATCCGGTTCCTCGCCTTCACCGCTCATGGTCATGGCGTGTTGGCCGAAGGTGACGCGTACGGGTTGCTCGGCAGAATACGTTTGTTTGCCAAACATGGCTTTACCCATGCGCACCACGGCATAGACGATTGCTCCGCCGCAGGCCATGCCGAGGAGACTGTAAACCAGCGCCATGCCGTGGGAAATTTCTTCGCCCAGAAAGGCTCCGTGGAGTTGGGGTGCGGCGATGGAAAACACGGCGCCGGTGACCATGCCACCTTTGGTCAGTTCATCGGGAATGATGAAGTGTTCGAAGTCGATAAAGGTAGAGGCGATCAAGCCGCCCAGGAGAGTCACCAAAGCCAGCGTGACCAGCGCGGCTACGATGGGTTGCTTAAGAAATGGATCTTCTGCACCAGCCGCGAAATGATAATGCACCAGAAGCCATGCGCCCAAGAAGGCGAGGCCGGTAAGGAGCTCGACGAGGAAATAACGAACGGGAATGGAGACATCGCAACCAGCACAGCGGCCGCGTTGCCAGAGCCAGGTAACCAGCGGGATGTTTTGATACCAGGGAATGATGTAGCCGCATTGCGGGCAATGAGAGGGTGGATTGGCCACGCTCATTTCTCGTGGCAGCCGATGGATCACCACGTTGAGAAAACTGCCAACGATGCAGCCGAACATGAAAAAGATGATCGAAAACAACACCAGCGTGCTGCCCAGCCATACGACGAAATCAGCCATAGATCGTCTCCTTTAATGCCTGTCGCATCACCTCCAAGGGGGCAGTTTGGCCGGTCCAGATTTCGAGGGCTTTGGCTCCTTGATGGAGGAGCATGCCGAGGCCATTGGCGGTTTTGCAACCGGCTTCGGCGGCGGCGGCGAGCAGCGGGGTTTCGGCGGGCCGATAAACCATGTCATACACCGCGCGGGATTTACCGAGGGAAAAGGCGGCGGGATCAAAGGGCAGGGGGTCGCAGGCCTTGAGGCCGAGGGAGGTGGCATTGAGCACGAGGTCTACTTCGGCGGGCGGATATCCCACATTTACCTGCACGGCTGGGAAACGATCGCGAATCTCGGTGGCGATGGCTTCGGCTTTGCTGGCGGTGCGGTTGACGAGGAAGAGTTCCTTTACGCCGGTGGCGGCGATCTTCAGAGCGGCCACGCGGCCGGCACCGCCGGCGCCAAGGAGCAGGATGCTTTCGCCGCGCACTTCCATGCCGAGATCTTCGCGCAGGCTTTGGGTGATGCCGTCGGCGTCGGTGTTGAAGCCGTGGCTGCGCACGTTTTCCGGGGCGGTTTCAAATTCATGAATGGCGCGCCAGTCGCCTGAATCGGTTTGGCCCTCGAACAGGATGGTGTTTACTGCGCCCCATTCGCGGGCGCTTTCGTCGAGTACCTCCACCATGTCCAGCGCCAGCAGCTTGTGCGGCACGGTGAGGTTCAGTCCCACGTAATGCATGGCCTGCGCGCCGATGATGGCTTCAGCGAGTTGCTCAGGGCGTACCTCGGCGGCAGTGTAGCACCAGTCCAAGCCGAGCGCAGCGATGCCGGCGTTTTGCATGGCGGGCGAGGCGGAGTGGCGCACGGGAAAAC
>CAJWVY010000143.1 GCA_913048135.1 uncultured Verrucomicrobiales bacterium | reverse complement strand
CCTTATGGCCCGCGAAACCGTAGCCGGGAAATTGTTCATCATATAGCACCATCAACCGGTCGCGAGTCACCTTGGCCAGAATACTGGCGGCGGCAATTGAGAAACTCTTGGCATCCCCTTTCACAATGGCCGTTTGCGGCAAGGTCAGGGACGGCACAGGACGTCCATCGACGAGGGCATGTTCGGCGTGCGGTTCCAAGCCGGCGAGGGCTTGGTTCATGGCGCGGTGAGTCGCCTGAAGAATATTGATCTCATCAATCACCGGCGCCTCGACCACGGCCACGGCCGAGACGATGGTGTCATTGGCTTGAATTGCCTCATACAATTCCTCCCGCACCGGTTCACTAAGTTGTTTGGAATCGTTCAGCCGCTTCAGGGAATCGGGCACGCCGTCCGTCGCCCACTCTTCCGGCAACACGGCCGCAGCTGCCACGACGGGGCCCGCCAAGGGACCGCGCCCGGCTTCATCCACGCCGGCCAATTCACGCAGCCCCCGCGTGTAATGCTCGCGTTCGATGGAAAATAGATCCGGCGCCGCCACGCCGTTGTTTTGCCTGTGTCACAAAAAAAACGCGAGGCCCGAAAGCCTCGCGTCGTAAAGTGGCTACCGTCTAGTGTCTAGCGCAGGGGCTCGACCTGGTCCGGGTCGCGCTGCTTATCTTCCGGAACGAGGGTGGCGCGTTTGCCGATGCGCTTGCGGAGGTAGTTCAGCTTGGCGCGGCGCACTTTGCCGGCGCGCTCCACTTCCACCTTCTCCACATTCGGGCTGTTCACCGGGAAAATCTTCTCCACGCCTTCACCGTAACTGATGCGGCGCACGGTAAAGGTCGAATTCAGACCGCGCCCGCGTATGCTGAGCACGATACCCTGAAACACCTGCACACGTTCCTTACCGCCTTCCCTCACCTTGGTGTGTACCTTGACGATGTCACCCACCTTGAATTTTAGCGGTTCTGCGCGGAGTTGTTCCGATTCAATTTTATCAAACAGTGCCTGGCTCATTTTTTGTTCCGTCGTTTAAATTTTCGTTGTTGTCTTTCAGCAAATCTGGGCGGCGTTCGGCCGTCCGTTCGGCGGCCTGTTCCCGGCGCCATGCCTCTACGGCGGCGTGGTTGCCGCTCAGTAGCACCTCGGGCACTTTCATGCCACGATATTCAGCCGGGCGCGTGTACTGCGGATATTCCAGCGACGCTTCGCTGAAACTTTCCTCAGCACTGCTGCTGTCATCCCCCAGCACTCCGGGCAGGAGCCGGGTGACCGCGTCGATCACCACCATGGCGGGCAACGCGCCGTTGGTGAGGACGTAATCGCCGATGCTCAGTTCATGATGCACCAGCGAGCGTACGCGCTCATCAAAGCCCTCGTAACTGCCGCACAGCAGCAGCAAATGCTCGTGCCCGGCCAGTTCCTTCGCCTTGGCCTGTCGGAAGGGTTCGCCCTGCGGGCAAAGCATCACCACCTGCGTGGTGTCTTCCGCCAGTTCCTCAATTGCCTCAAAGATCGGTTCGGGTTTGAGCACCATCCCCGGGCCTCCGCCGTAGGGTTCGTCGTCCACCTTGCGGTAACGATCATGGGTCCAATCCCGCAAATTATGCACGGCCAGCTCGAGCCGGCCTGTTTCCTGTGCACGCTTCAGGATGCTTTCATCCATCGGCCCCGCAAACATCGCGGGAAACAGCGTGAGCACATCTACCTTCATGGCAGGTCACGCGTTTGCGACGCGTGAAATTTAGTCTTCGTCCTCGATGATCTCCAGCCCACAGCGCATGCCCTTCTTGGCGGCGCCGGCCTGGAGCAGCGAGCGGATGGCGTTAATCGTCACGCCCCGTCGCCCAATCACCTTGGCCACATCTTCCGAGTCCATGCGCAGCTCGTAAACGGTGGTGCCTTCGCCTTCCACCTCGGTCACAGTCACTGCGTCGGGCTGGTCCACCAAGCCCTTGACTACATATTCAACAAATTCCTGCATGACAAATTCCGCGTTTGGCGGGGTTAAGCGTCGGCCTTGGAGGCGCGGCGAGCCTTACGAATGAAGCTGCGCACGGTGTCGCTCGGCTGGGCGCCCACGCTCAGCCAGTACTCGGCCCGCTCAAGATTAATCGAGTAGTTCGGCTCCTTTTTGGAGAGCGGCTCGTAGGTGCCCAGCTCTTCCTTGGGACGGCCATCACGCCGATTACGTCCATCGGTCGCCACAATGCGATACGCCGGCGTGTTGCGGGCGCCGACTCGTTTTAGTCTCAACTTTACTGCCATGACAAAAAATCCATTCAGGTGGCCGTTTGCGACCATAACCCGTGAAAAGGGGCGGGAATTTACCAAGCCCGCAAAAGAATGCAAGACCTCTTTTGCGTTATTTTTGGCCTATTCCCTCGCCGGAAGCACGATTCGCAGGGCCTTGGGCTCCACGGTGATTTTTCCGGGCAATTCCCCCATCGTATCCCCATCGAGCTGAACCGGTACCCGGCGGTTTTCGTGGGGTATTATATCAAACTCCGCGCTTTGTAGGTAATGCACCCCTTCTACGCCCGGCAAATTGCCAATGAGAATGGCTTGCGTGTACTCCGGGAAACGCCAGGCGGCCACGCGCTCCACCACGATGGCGTCCAACTTGCCATCCACCAAACTCGCATGCGGGAAAATATCAAACGGCCCGCCATACATGTGGCCATTGCCGAACATCACCAAATCCGCGCTGGGCACGGTCTTCTCCGGCGTCTGCACCGTAAAGGTCGGCAAGTCCTCCCGCAACGTCTGCAGACCGGCCAGCAGATAGGCAAATTGGCCGGACATCTTTTTCGTTTCCCACTGCACCAGCTCGCAGGCCCGCGCGTCCATGCCCGCCCCGGCCAACGCCGGGAAACATCGGCGTTGCACCTGACCGTCCTTCTGGAAATCGATCCAAGGCAAATCCACCCGACTGGTCACTCCCTGCTGGATCACGCGCCAAGCCGAGTCAAAATCCAAAGGAATCCGCAACTCGCGCGCCAACACATTCACCGTCCCCAAAGGCAACACGGCCAACGCTGTTTTTTCTAGTCCCTCGGGATGGCGCACCAATCCGTTGCTCACCTCCTGAATCGTGCCATCCCCGCCGGCGGCCACCACCACCTCGCAGCCATCGGCCACCGCCTCCTCCGCCAACACTTCCGCATGCCCTGGACCTTCCGTCGGCATCAGCACACATTCATCACGGATTTCATCCAGCTGCTGCTGAAGAAACCGTGCCTTGTCGCCTTGAGCGGTGGGATTGAAGATCAGCCCGATTCGCACACCCGCAGCCTGCGGGCAAAGCACAAGCGTGTCCAGCGAGCAGTGCCTTACCGGCCCTTGATTTTAGCAAGCGCAGCGCTCACCCATTGCGTGGCCTCACCGACAGCGGCCGACAGAGAATTGCCGTGAGCCAGTTCCGCAGCCACCGCAGAAGCAAACCGACATCCCGTACCGCGCCAAGGACCGCCACGCAGTCGTGGGGCAGCAAACTCGTATTCATCGCGGCCATCGTACAGCACCTCCAAAATATCTTTTCCGCGCAAATGCCCGCCGGTGATCACCGCGGCGCACCCATACATTTCATGAATCGCACGAGCGGCTTGGCGCATGTCTTCGGATGATTTAATGAACATTCCGGATAACGCCTCCGCCTCGGGCACATTAGGTGTCACAACTTTGGCCAGCGGCAGCAAACGCCGTTTCAACGCCCGCACACCCGGCGGGTTGAGCAACGTCGTACCACTGGAGGACGCCAACACCGGATCAACCACCAACGGCGTGCGTCGCTGATCCCAAAACTCTGACACTGCCGCCACCACGCCGCCCGAATGCAACATGCCACACTTCGCAACTTGAGGCTGGCGTTCACTGAAAGCGGCTTCCAACTGCGCAGTAATGATGGCCGGCCGCGTTCCTTGAACGCCCCAAACGGCCTTGCGCGATTGAGCGGTCACGGCGGTGACTACGCATTTGCCCTGAACGCCCAAGGCGTTGAAGGTGGCCATATCCACCGCCACACCGGCCCCACCGCTGGAGTCCACTCCGGCAAGGGTCAAAGCGATCGGCTGACGTTTCACAGGCACGTGCGGATGCTACCACTGATCATCAGATTTTTCAGGATTAAGAAAAATCGCCGCCGCCGCCCCCTCCGCCAACGGATTGGCGACGATGACGACGACGACGCCCACTGCCGAGGCAGTGGATTGAATTCATACTACTCAACGTCCTCAAACCCGGCCTCAACCAGATCGTCGTAGCCCGGCTTGAGCGGACGCACATCGTAGCCCTGTTGGTGCAGAATCTTAGAAGCCGGCATCACGCGTCCGCCCGAGACGCAGTGGCAATAAATGATCTTATCTTTGGAGAGCTTCCCGAGCAGAGCGTCAAAGCCCTCATCCCCTGCCCCTTCTTCCAACACCGATAAGGGTGCCAACACAGCGGCTTTAAGATGCCCCAAATTCCATTCATCCTGTTCGCGCACATCCAACAGAATGGCCTCGTTGTTCGCCAGCCGTTCCTGAATCGTTTCAAGGGAATCCTGGGTATGCTCGGTCGGCGCAGGTGCCTTGGCCTCGGTTTCGTTGTTTTCAGTGGACGGCGTCGGCGCCTCCGGCTCGCTATTACCGCACCCCATCCACACCACCATCAGCGCCAACAATATAATCTTCATCTGCGAGAGTGTACCTGCAGGTTTCCCGGCGTCAATGAATCGAGGGGGCAGCACGTTGCGTATAAGGCCGCATTGCCAAAACGGAGGAACTCCGCCATCAAAGTCCGCCCATGGATAAGGACGCGGTTGCCGAGGTGCTGAAAGAAATCGGGGTCTTGCTCGAGCTCAAAGGGGAGAATCCGTTCAAGACCCGCGCCTACGTCAATGGCGCGCGTACGCTGGAAGGTCTCACCGAGCCGCTGGAAACGCTCATTCAAGAGGAACGACTCGGCGAGGTGAAGGGCATCGGCAAGGCGTTGGTTGAGAAAATCACGGAACTGGTCGAGACCGGCGAACTGGAGTACTACACCAACCTCAAAGCCTCCATCCCGGCTGGGTTGATCGAGATGCTGGATGTTCAGGGCATGGGGCCCAAGAAGGTCAAGGCCCTCCATGACAAGCTCGGCATCGAATCCATCGAGGCGCTGGAAGCTGCCTGTGAAGCGGGCCAAGTGGCCGAGCTGGATGGGTTTGGCAAAAAGAGTGAGGAGAAAATTCTAGAGAGCATTGCGTTCAAGCGCCAACACGCCAGCCATCATCACCGGCACAAGATGCTGATTGCCGCCGAACCGATCCTTGACGATCTGCGCAGTCACCCGGACGTGATCCGCTGCGACATCGCCGGCAGCCTGCGCCGCGGCAAGGAGGTCAGCGGCGACATTGATTTTCTCGTGTCCGCCAAGGACAGCGCGGACATCATCGAGGCCTTCACCACGCGTGACGGCATTCTCAGCGTGCTCGCCGCCGGCGGCACCAAGGCCAGCGTGTTGCTCGAGGGCGGCATTCAGGCCGATCTGCGCGTGGTGGAAGATTCCGAGTTCGCCAGTGCGCTGGCGTATTTCACCGGCAGCAAAGAGCACAACATCGTAATGCGCCAACGCGCCATCGACCGCGGTCTGCGCCTCAACGAATACGGCCTGTTCAAAAGTACCGAGGAGACACGCGATCCCGAACTGCGGCTGGACTGCAAAACGGAGGAAGACATATTTGCCGCGCTGGATCTCACTTACGTACCCCCGGAATTACGCGAGGATCGCGGTGAATTCGACGCCGCGGAGAACGGAGACATCCCGCGCCTCATTGAATGGACCGACCTCAAAGGCTCTCTGCACAATCACAGCAATTGGAGCGACGGCCATGAAAGCCTCGAGGAAATCGCCGAACACATGAGCGGCCTCGGCCTCGCCTACTGGGCCGTCACCGACCATTCTAAGGCATCCTTTCAGGCCAACGGCCTCGACGAAGCGCGTGTTGAAAAACAACTTAAGGAAATTGCCGCGGTTAACCAGAAACTTAAGGACGCCGGCAACTCCTTCCGCCTGCTCAGCGGCATCGAGGTGGACGTCCTCAAAAAGGGCCTCGATTTCGAGGACGACCTCCTGGCGCAACTGGAAGTGGTCGTCGCCAGCCTCCACGTGGCCGGCAGTGATGAGAAGGACAACACCAAGCGCCTCATTGCCGCCGCCGAAAACCCGCATGTCCACATGCTCGGCCACCTCAGCGGACGACTGCTGCTGGAACGCGCGCCGCAAAAGCTTAACCAACAAGCCGTCATCGACGCCTGCGCCGAGACCGGCACGTGGATTGAGCTCAATGCCAATCCCTACCGCCTCGACCTCGACTGGCGTCATTGGCAATACGCCAAAAGCCGCGGTGTGAAATGCGTAATAAACTGCGACGCCCATCGCGCCGAACATGCCGGCTTTCTCAGAATCGGCACTGCCATCGCCCGCAAAGGCTGGCTCGCCAAGGAGGATGTGGTGAACACGCTGCCGTTGAAGCAGCTGAAGAAGCAATTGGCCAAAAAACGAAACTAACGCCGCCGGCGTCGGCCGCCGAAGCCAAAGTGCTGACCTTTGCCGATGCGGGCGGTTTTCATTTTGCGATCGCGCACGCTGACGCCGGTAAAGCGTTTCTCATCGAGGATCGTGGTGTAGCGGTAGTCGAAGCCTTCCAACTTCGCGCGTTCGATCTTTTGACCAATGAAACGCTCAATTGCATCCACATGCTGGACGTCCTCAGCCACCATCAAGGTAAACGCATCACCGGTCGCCTCTGCGCGGCCCGTGCGGCCTATGCGGTGCACGTAATCTTCCGGATGCTGTGGCACATCGTAGTTCACCACGTGGCTCACGCCGGAGATATCGAGACCGCGGCTAGCGATATCGGTGGCCACCAACACTTCAAATTTACCGTCGCGAAAGCCCTTCAGTGATTTCTCGCGATCGCGCTGGGTACGATCGCTGTGCAGAATGGCCACCGCGTGATTCTCGCGTTTCAACTGATTGCCAATGCGATCGGCACCGTGTTTGGTGCGGCAGAAAATAATCGCAGAATCAAAGTCCACACTCTTGAGCACGGCGAACAGCAGATCTGTCTTCTGTCGCTCGGCCACCGGATAGATTACGTGCTTCACCGTTTCGGCCGGAGAACGACGCATGCCGATCTCGATGGTCTCCGGATCGTTCATGGCCCAGGAGATCAACGTCTCGATTTCGGGGGGCACGGTGGCGCTGAAGAGCGCGGTGACGCGATCTTTCGGACATTTTTCAAGAATGCGTTTCACATCCGGCAGGAACCCCATGTCGAGCATGCGATCGGCCTCATCGAGC
>CAJWVY010000142.1 GCA_913048135.1 uncultured Verrucomicrobiales bacterium | reverse complement strand
CGCGGGACCGCGTAGCCGCCGAGGTGGAGTGGCAGGGCCGGCCATTTACGCTCGTGGATACGGGCGGCATCGGGCTTGTGCCGGGAGAGAAATCCACGGATGTGATCGCCACTGCCACGGTGGATCAGGTGAATGTCGCCATTGAGGCGGCCGATGCGATTATTTTTGTGGTCAACGTGCAGGAGGGCATTGTTCCTTTGGACCTGGAGGTCGCCCAACACCTTCGTCAAAGCGGCAAACCCACCCTGCTCGCGGTTAACAAATCCGATAACAATCTACTCGCCGAAAACGCGGTGGAATTCAGCCAACTCGGCTTTGACGACATTTTCCCCGTCAGCGCCCTGCACGATCGCGGCACGGAGTCCATGATGCTTAAGGCGCTCTCGCATCTTCCCCATGAATCGGCGACCACCGGAACGGAGGAGCCCACCGCCGAATCCGAGCCGCTCAAGCTCGCATTTGTGGGCCGGCCGAATGTGGGTAAATCCTCCATCATCAATGCTCTCACCCAGAGCGATCGCGTGATCGTGAGCGACATTCCCGGCACCACCCGCGATGCAGTGGATGTACCGTTCACCATCGAGACCGACGGCCGCCAGCAGGAGTGTCTCCTCATTGATACCGCAGGCATGCGCAAAAAAAGTCGGGTCAAAGACACGCTCGAATATTTCAGTGTTACCCGCACAGCCGCCGCCATCGAGCGCTGCGATATTGCCGTGCTGGTGATTGATGCCGAAACCGGCATTGTGGAGCAGGACAAAAAGATCGCGGACCTTATCACCAAGAACCATCGCGCCTGCATCGTGGTGATCAATAAATGGGACCTCACCACCGAGGCGGTCAAGACCGCCCGTCGAGATGAAATTGAGCACCGCCGAAAAAAGGATCGGCATCGTGATGACCGCGAAAAACGCCTGACCACCCTCGGCGAATTTGGCCAATGGGTGCAGGACCAGCTTTTCTTTCTCGATTACGCCCCCGTTATTTTCACCAGCGCCGTGGATGGCTTTCAGCTCGACCGCCTGCTGGAAGCCATTCGCTATGTGGATGACCAATGGCGCCAGCGCATTCCCACGCCGCTGATCAACCGCACGTTGAAAGACATCATTGATCAACGCCAGCCGCCCAACAAAACCGGCAAACGGTTCAAGCTCTACTACGCCGTGCAGCTGGAAGGTTCTCCGCCCGCCTTTACGCTTTTTGTGAATGCCCCGCACGTCTGCAGTGATCAATACGAGCTGTATGTCACCCGCCAGCTTCGCAGTGCGTTTGGCTTTGAAGGATGCCCGATTCGGTTGTTTGTGAAGGAACGCCCCAAATCCATCGAGCCGGTGCGTCGCAACAGTTAAAGGGCCTGTCAGCAACGCGGCATTGACCCAAACGGTCGTCGCCCTACTCTCGCCTCATGGCGCGAAAAAAGTCTTCCCCGAAAAAATCCAGCCGTTTTGTCCACGAGGATCCTTGGCGCGTATTCCGCATCATGTCCGAATTCGTGGAGGGTTTTGATGAAATGTCCCACATTGGCCCGGCGGTCACTGTGTTTGGCTCCGCACGCACCAAGCCACGCGATAAATATTACAAAGCCACAGTCGATCTCTCCCGGCGTTTGGCGGAAAACAATTATGCCGTCATCACCGGCGGCGGCCCCGGCATCATGGAAGCCGCCAACAAGGGCGCGGCCGAGGGAGGCGGGAAATCCGTGGGCCTGAATATCAAACTGCCCTTCGAACAATGCGGCAATCCGTACTCCAATATCTCGGTGGATTTCCACTACTTTTTCGCTCGCAAAGTGTGCCTCGCCAAATACAGCTCGGCGTTTGTCTACATGCCCGGCGGGTTTGGCACGATGGATGAATTCTTTGAAATCCTCACACTGGTGCAGACGCGCAAGGTGCCTCGGTTTCCATTGATCTGTTTTGGGCGCAGCTACTGGAGCGGGCTGCTCAAGTGGGCCAACGGCACGCTCAAGCGTGGTAAATACATCAGCCCCGAGGATACGGATCTGGTGACCATCACCGACAGCCCCGCCAAAGCCGTGAAGATCATCAACGATTTCCACGCCAAGACCGGCGACCAAACCACGCCGCCTTCCGCCTTCGCCTAATGCGTCCGCTGATCGAGCATGCCCGCACGCGCCATACGCCGGAGACTCTGGCGGAGCAACTGCGCGGTGTGCCCGGCCTGATGCTGTTGCGCAGTGACGGCGAGGCGACGGATCAGGCGCGCTATTCGTTTGTGGTAGCACGGCCGTTTTTGACGCTGCGCACTTGGGGCAGCCGTTGTGAGATTCGCGCCGCGGACTCGCAGGATCGTTCCTCCGTTCAGTACGGCAATCCGTGGAATGTGCTTGAGCAGTTGCTGGCGCGGTATGAGTTGATTGATGAGATCGATCTGCCGTTTCCATTGGGCGGTTGTTTCGGGTATTGGGGGTACGACCTGAAAAACTTTGTCGAACCGCGCCTGCGCGCCCGCGCAGTGAACGACCTCGAGCTGCCTGATTGCGCGGTGGGCTTTTACGACAGCCTCGCGATTTTTGATCATCACCTCGGCAAAACCTGGCTAGTCGCCACCGGCCTCGCCGCCGATGGATCACGCGATGAATCCCGCGCCCGCCAACAGGCCGATTGGTGGCACGAACAGCTCACCCTCTCCCCCACTCCCCTTCTCCCTCTCGCCAATGGAGGGACGAGCCCGCGAGTCCGCCTAACCTCAAACTTCACGCGCGAAAATTTCACCACCACTATCCGCCGCGCGCTCGACTACATCCACGCCGGCGACATTTATCAGGTAAACCTCTCCCAACGCTTCACGGCGCCGTGGGCCGGTGGGGGTTGGGAATTTCATCGGGCGCTGCATGCGGCCAGTCCGGCGCCGTTTGGAGCGTATTTGGATGCGGGTGATTTCCAAATTGCTTCCTCCAGCCCGGAACGGTTTCTGCGCCTCAGCGGCCACCATATTCAAACGCGGCCGATCAAGGGCACACGCCCGCGCAGCATCGATCCGCAGCGTGATGCGCAGCTGGCCTATGAGCTGCAGTCCAGCGAGAAGGAGCGCGCGGAGCTGGTGATGATCACTGATCTGCTCCGCAATGATCTCGGGCGCGTGTGCGAGTTTGGCAGTGTGCAGGTGCCGGAACTGATGCGGCTGGAAAAATACGCGCAGGTGCAGCATCTGGTTTCCACTGTCGAAGGCCGGTTGCGCGCGGAGCATTCGCATCTTGCAGCACTGCGAGATTGTTTTCCCGGCGGCAGTATCACCGGCGCGCCGAAGTTTCGGGCCATGGAAATCATCGACGAGCTTGAGCCCGTCACGCGCGGGCCGTATACCGGCAGCCTCGGCTATCTCGGGTTCAATCGCGAAAGCCAGTTCAACATCGCCATCCGCACGGCCATCGTGCGCGAAGGCCAAGTGCACTTCCAGGCCGGCGCGGGCATCGTGGCGGATTCGGATCCGGAAATGGAGTATGAGGAAACGCGGGCGAAGGCGCGTGGGTTTGTAAGTGCGCTTTCTCTCACCCCAGAGACACAGAGTGGACAGAGGGAAATCAATTCAATTTCGCTGTGACAGCCTAATGATACTCCTGCACTGTCTGCACGCCGTAGCCGGCTTTCTTGATGGCGCGGATGCCGTTGACGGCGGCTTTGGCGCTGCTGATGGTGGTCATGATCGGCGTACCAGTGTAGACGGCGGTGGTGCGGATTTGCACTTCGTCCGCGCGCGGCACTTCGCCTGAGGGCGTGTTGATCACGAGTTGCAGCTCGTTGTTCTTCAGCAAATCCAATGAATTGGGTCGGCCCTCGGCAAGCTTGTTCACGCGCTCCACAACAAGGCCGGCTTCCTCGATGGCGTTGGCTGTGCCACCGGTGGCGACCAGCTCGAAGCCGAGATCCACAAAATCCCTCGCCAACGTGGGCACGGCATCCTTGTGCGTGTCGCTCACGCTGATGAACACCTTGCCCTCCAGCGGCAGCGGCGAGCTGGCAGCCATTTGGCTCTTGGCATAGGCCACGCCGAGATCGGGATCGAGCCCCATCACTTCGCCGGTGGACCGCATCTCAGGGCTCAGAATGATGTCCTGCCCGATGAATTTGTTGAACGGAAACACCGATTCTTTCACCGCCCAATAAGTCGGCCAAATTTCCTCGGTGAACCCCAGCTCGCTGAGCTTGGCCCCGGCCATCACCTGCGCGGCGAGCTTGGCCAGCGGTTTGCCGATGGCTTTGCTGACAAACGGAATCGTCCGCGAGGCGCGCGGGTTGACCTCCAGCACGTACACGATCTCGTCCTTCACCGCGTACTGCACATTCATCAGGCCGGTGACCTCCAGTTCCTTGGCCATGGCGTGCGTGTACTCGCGCATGGTGTCTATAGCAGCCTGACTGAGGTTGTGCGGTGGCAGCACCATGGCGGCGTCGCCGGAATGCACGCCGGCAAATTCCACATGCTCGAGCATGCCACCGACCACGATCGTGCCATCCTTGGCGTCGGCAATGCAGTCCACATCCACCTCGGTGGCGTCTTCCAGAAATTTATCCACCAACACCGGCCGCTCAGGCGACGCCTCCACCGCGTGTTGCATGTAATGGCGCAGCTCGTTATCCGAATACACAATCTGCATCGCGCGCCCGCCGAGCACGAAGGACGGCCGCACGAGCACGGGATAGCCCAGCTTCTGCGCCTCGGTCACCGCCTCCTCTTCGTTGGTGGCCAGGCCGTTCGGCGGTTGAGGGATATCCAGCTTGTGCAGCATGGCGGCAAACATCTCGCGATCCTCCGCGCGCTCAATGCTCTGCGGGCTGGTGCCGAGGATGTTGACGCCGTTGGCCTGCAAACCGAGCGCGAGGTTCAGCGGTGTTTGCCCGCCGAACTGCGCAATGGCGCCCCAGCATTTTTCGCGCTCATAAATGTGCAGTACATCCTCGAGCGTAAGCGGTTCGAAAAACAATTTATCGCTCGTGTCATAATCGGTAGAGACCGTTTCCGGATTCGAGTTCACCATCAACGTCTCAAAGCCATCCTCCTTCAAGGCAAACGCCGCGTGCACGCAGCAGTAATCAAACTCAATGCCCTGCCCGATTCGGTTTGGGCCACCGCCGAGGATCATCACCTTCTTGCGGTCCGACGCATCAATCTCGTCATCGCCGCGATCGTAGGTGGAATAATAATACGGCGTGTAAGCCTCGAACTCCGCCGCGCAGGTGTCCACCAGCCGATAAGCCGGAACCACGCCCGCCGCTTTGCGTTCCGCGCGCACCTCGTCCTCCGTGCGCCCTGTCAGATGCGCGATCTGCCGGTCCGAAAACCCGTACGCCTTTGCCTTTTCCAGTAATTCCAAATCCATGTAAAACCGGGGCAGTAAAGCCCACTGAGCCAAGGCAACGCAAGCGACATCGCCTCATTGCGAATAATTAGAGCAACTCCAGCGCTAAGTCTAGATCGGACGAGGTATTGTAAAAGTGCGGCGAAAAACGGAGGTAATCACGACCAGCACGATCGCCACGTACGGAGGCGATGATATTCTCAGCAGCCAAACGCTCCCCCACGACCTTCATGTCCGTGCCTTCGCGCCAGCAGCTGGTGATGCCGCCAGTCTGTTGGCCCTCCGGAAAAAAAACCTCATACCCTCTCGCCTGCAGCGCCGCCGCCAAGCCCGTGCGTTTGGCGGTCAGATCGGCGGCGATGGCGTCGATGCCCACCTCAAGCAGTAACCCAAGCGCAGCATTGAGGCCGGCGATCCCGAGAATATTGAAGCTTCCGGCCTCATACCGGCGGGCGTCACTACGCAGATTCATCGTCTCCTGTGCCACGTAGTTGGTGCACCGCACGTTGTTCCAGCCGAACGCCTGCGGTGCAAGCCGATCCTGCAGGTCGCGCCGCACATAAAATACGCCAGCCGCACACGGGCCGAGTAGCCATTTATGGGCATCGGCGGCAAGGAAATCCACATGCTCCACCGTGGTCGGAAACGCGCCAAGCGTCTGGATGGCGTCGAGACAAAACAAAACATCGCGCTCGCGCAACAACCGCCCAATGGCTTCGTGGTCAATGCGGTAACCGGAAACAAAATGGCACGAGGCCAGCGCAACAAGGCGGGTTTTGGCTGTGAGCTGTTCGACCACCAGCTCCGGTGTGATTTCCCCGAGCGCAGGCGTGGACAAGCGTCGCACCGTCACGCCCCGTGATTCCAAGGCCTGCCATGGATAGACGTTGACCGGAAAATCATCCTGATAAATCAGCACCTCATCGCCCTCCTGCCAATCCAGCCCCGCCGCCACGGCACTGATACCGGTGGTGGTGGGGCCGATGAGCGCAACTTCGCCGGGATCCGCTCCCAGCAATTCACTGGCACGCGCGCGCGTTTGGCGGAGCAACGTGCTCAAGCCTTCCTCCTGATCGTCTCGCGACGCAGCACTGACGGCTGACGCCACAGCGCGCTCCACGCACGCCGGCACAGGCGACACACCGGCATGAGCCAAGTAAACCTTGTCTCCGGAGACGGGGAATTCTCGGCACCGAAGGGCCTCGTCTTGTTGAAGCTCGGGGAGGTTCATCGCGCTCCCCTTATGGGTTAGGCCAGGGCGTTATCGATCAGCTCAGCCAGCTTAGGTTTACCCTGTGCTCCGACTTCACTCGCCACTTTTTCGCCTCCCTTGAAAACCATTAACGCCGGAATGCTTGTGACTCCCTCTGTCATGGCCAGCTGCTTGGTCGCCTCATCCGATTCAATATCCACCTTGGCCACCTTCGCCTTACCGACATATTCATCAGCCAATTGATCGATCACCGGGCCCAGCATTTTGCACGGGCCACACCAAGGGGCCCAGAAATCCACCAGCACGGGCACATCACTCTGCAATACTTCGCTTTCAAAATTATCAGCGGTCACAACAACTACATTCTCAGAAGCCATAGGCGTGTAGGATAAAGGTCGAAGGGGCGTAGGGACAAGCGTTTTTGGCAGACGGTTAAAGAACCTTTAACACCACTACACATCCAACGGTGACGAGAAAGGCAACCACGGCCAAAATCATGTCAATCTTGTCCGGCTCGCCCCCTCCTTCAGCCGCATCCGGTGCGGCCGCAGGTACCGGTGCACCCCCTGGGGCTTCACCAGGCAAGGGTTGCGGTGCCGGCGCCCCAGGAACAGGACCACCGCCGGGAGCTGGCGCTCCAGCCGGAACGGCCCCTGGAGGCGTCGTTTCATCTCCCGGGCTCACACTAGGCATGGGCACGGGAGCAGCCACTGCTGGTGCCCCACCCGGTACCGGAGCAACGCCCGAAGTGGGCACTCCTTGATCAGGTGCAGGTGCCGGAGCAGCGCCAGGAACAGGTGCGG
>CAJWVY010000141.1 GCA_913048135.1 uncultured Verrucomicrobiales bacterium | reverse complement strand
TTTTTTTTTCTTCGCGCCTCCAGCCGCCGCCGCAGCCGCGCCGGCCTCGGCAACAGCCACTTCCGGGTTCGCTGCCGCCATGGGATCCGCTCCGGCAACTGCCGGAGCTGCCGGCACAGGAGCAGCGCCATGTACCACACCGGGAACCTCGGTGATGGGCATCCAATTGGCCGCTCCCTCGTACCAAGCCTGATCGGTGGGCAGCAGGGTGCCTTGCGCCAAGTAAGTATTGATATCCTCAATGGTGTAGGGGCCAAACTGCTGACCATCTCGCATTACATGGATCATGATAACGGCCTAAGAAAACATCAATCTGTGCGCCTTCGCAAGCCAGATTGGTTAACCATGCGGGTCTAGAGCGGGAAAAACTTAAGGATCAAGGGCACCGATCCGATGACGATCAATATCTCCAAAGGCAATCCCATGCGCCAGTAATCGCCAAACCGATATCCGCCCGGGCCGAGGATTAGCGCGTTACATTGGTGACCGATCGGCGTCAGGAATGCGCAGGATGCCCCGACGGCCACGGCCATGAGGAATGGGTCCGGACTCACCCCCATTTGCAGGGCGATGCCTACACCAATGGGTGCCATGATCAGGGCGGTGGCGGCGTTGTTGATCACATCCGACAAGCACATGGTCACCACCATCAACAATGCCACAATGCTCCAGACTGGCATGCTTTCGGTGAGGTTATTTACGGCGGTGGCAATTTCGCCGGTTAACCCGGTGGACTGCAAGGCGCCGCTCACAGGAATCATGGCGCCCAACAGCACGATCACGGGCCAATCAATTTCCCGATACAAATCGCGCAACGGAAGGATTCCTAAAAACACATACGCCAGAATTGCGCCAAGAAAGGACAATGTGGTGGGCATGATCTTGAACATGCTCAAAAGAATCGCAGCAACAAAGATCGCCACGGCGATTGTAATCTTGGAAAAGATCCCCACCCGCACCTCGCGCTCGGCCAGAGGCAAGAGATGCAGACTGGCCGCATGTTCCTCGATATTATCCTGCGCACCCTGTAGCAGCAACACGTCGCCCACACGAAACTCCACATCACCCAAGCGTTTTTGAATGGGCTGTCCCTGCCGCGCCACGGCCATCAGGACAACCGAGTTCGATGTACGCGACCGTAGAAACGCCCGGGAACGGCCGACTAACTGGGAGTTTGGTGTCACCACCACTTCGGTGAAATTGACGTCCTCTCCCTCAATGCTGTCGATCCGCGAACGCAGCTCCTTTTCCAATCGCAACCCGGATTGATCCATGATCGCCTTAAGATCCACTGGATCCACCTTTACCAAATAACGGCTCCCGGCCCGCACCAGATTATTGCGATTGGGCGTCACCACTTTACCGTCCTTTTTGATGAACCCAAAGATCATCATCTTTTCGCCCGTGTCCTTTTCCACCTCGCCCAACGTCATCCCAATAAACGAGCATTCCTCCGGCACACGCACCTCGGTGATGTATTCCTTCAGGGCAAACATCTCATCCTGCCCGGCGGGTTTGAGGGAATCCTTGGGGATCAATCGCCACCCAATCACCGTCACAAACACCACACCCAACAACGCCACCAAACCGCCCACCGGCGCGAAAGCGAACATGCCAAACGCTTCCCCACCCACTTCCTGTGCCCGAAATGTGGAGATGATGATGTTCGGCGGCGTACCAATCATGGTGATCATGCCTCCCAAAATACTAGCAAACGCTAGGGGCATAAGGATCAGACTCGGTGAACGCCCCTGTTCGTTGGCAGTCTTCAGCGCCACCGGCAACAACAACGCCAGCGCGCCGACGTTATTCATGAAAGCCGACAGCACCGCGGCCACCACGCACAGGCTTGCGATGTGCAAGGTCTGATTCTTGGCAAAGGGCGCCAACTGGCGCGTGATAAGATCTACCACACCACTGTTGCGCAGAGCGCGACTGATCACCAGCACGGCGGCCACGGTAATCACCGCAGGATGCCCAAACCCAGCCAAAGCCGATTCAGGATCGATCAAGACCGAGCCCTCGCGACCCAGCACTTTATTAACGATCACATCGGCCACCACCAGCGAGAACAGGCCGATCACAGCCACAATGTCGTAGCGCCACTTACCCCAGGCGAATAGGCCGAAGATGCCCACGATAACGCCCAGTACGATGCCTTGTTCAAGGTTCATAAACCGCCCTGCTCCCTACTGCGCGCGTTGGGATTTAAGAAAAACTGGTACCCCGGGAGGGACTCGAACCCCCAACCAATTGATTAAGAGTCAACTGCTCTACCATTGAGCTACCGAGGCGACCGGCGGGAAGTTATCCGGATTCCGCGCCCGGGGGCAACCTTTTTATACCTTACTCAAAACCCAGCACCGCGCGCTTTTGCACCCGATAGCGTTCGTGCTGGAAAACCGCTTCCAGCCACTCGCGTTCCTTGGCGCCGGCGCGATAACGTGCATCGCGCAAATTGTTGCTGGCATCAGCCAGAGCCTTGTTGGCAGCGGTCTGTTTGTCCTGCTGCGCTTTATCGGTGGCCTCGGCAACCTTGAGCATCTGAGTAAATGCCTCATTGTCCTTGAGATTTTTGGCATGCGCCGCCGCAGCCTGTTTGTCGGCTGTCTCAGCCGTTTTAAGCGCGGCTTCGCGCGCGGTGACCGACGGTGCCCAACGCAACCGATCCGCCTCCAGTTCCCCCTTCATCTTCACCACCTCAAGCGCTGTTTCCTTAGGGAAATGCGCAACCTGCTCCTGCGCCTCATACCACGCCGTCAACGGCCCCAGCAAAGTGTTTTGATCGCCATCCAGCGGAGTTTTCAAGCCCGCTTTGGCCGCTTCAGCAGCCTTCAACGCCCGGTCTGACGCCGCAAACACGGCTTCGGTTTCCTTAAGCACACGCTCACGGCGGGCCCATTCCTGATCCCGTAATTTCGCAACCATCTCATTCTGGATGAAAGTGTACTGTTCACGCTTCAGGGTGTTCTCGCCATCCTCCAGATTACGGGCGGCTTCGAAGCGTTTAGTGATGGCCGTGCCATATTCAGCCAGCCGCCGATTATGCTCCGCCAAGGCCTGATTCAAGGCCGTTAACGCCCGATCCATTTCACCCTTGGCTGCCCGAATACGGTTTTGTCGATCGGTGCGTTGGCGGGTCAGGTCGCCGGTAGTTTTGCGAAGAGCCGCCTGACGCGATTTCTTAGCCGTGAGAAATTTCTCCAACAGTTTAATGTCTCCCTGAGTCCGAACCCATTCGGTCTCCATTCGGCCGGAAGTTTCCTGGTGGTAAGAATAATCATGCAACTTGGATTGGAACTGACCGATGACTCCGTTCAATTTTCCACGTAGCGCAGTCAACGCAGCCAAATCTCTCGCCAACTGCTCTTGAGTCTGCTTCAGTTGAGCCGCCAAATTGGTGTCATCAGGCGCTTTCTCCACCTGCGCGGCTAACTGATCATGCCGTTCCTTGACGGCGTTCAATCGCTGCAAGGCGGGTTGTTCCTGTTTATCAACGAAATCATGGAGCGTTCGGCGGGCAGTTTCCATGAGCTCACGGCGACGCACATGATCGCGGGAGGCATTGTTCTTATTCTGCTCGTCCTGCCGCAGCTTGCCCTGTGCCGACCGTAATTGCCCCTCCCAATCCCGCACATGCCGGTCAATCGACTGCAAATCCCCCAGAGCATCGACGCGGGATTGATCCACGGCGGACTCTTTACCAATCAGTTCATGATACACCGCCGCCTTAGCCGCGTAATTGGCGCGCATCTGGAGCATCTTCTTTTCAGCGACGTCCAAGCCGTTCTTCAAGACATTCGCCTCATGCGTTTGAGTTTGCTGCAATGTTCGGGCGCGGGCATCGCGTTGCCCTCGAGCGGCATCCACTTTTCGTTTGGCATCGTCCCGCTGCCGTCGGGCATCATCACGCGGGCCGTTGTACTGATTAAGCGTATCCCGGGCGCGGTTCCGTCGACTCTCGGCAAATTCACGAGCCTTCCGGGCCCGAGCAACCGCCGCTGTGATTTCCACCGGGCGCACGTCCCCCTTGAATGCTGCGCGCGCCTTGTCGTAATCCGCCTTGCGTTCACCTTGATGTTTCACATGCCCATCCTGCTGACGCTGACGATCCGCCTGATACTTGGCCACTTGCTCGGCATTGGTTTTCGCCTGATCCGTCAACGCCTTCTTCTCCGCCTCGATAGCCTTCTTTGTCTCGGCCACCCGACGCGTCGTGAGTTCGTGGACCTCCCGAAGGCGCGGGTTAAATAAATGCAAACTCACATGCAGCTTCCGTTGGTGCAGAGCGTAATCACTCGCGGTTTGCGCCGCGTTAGCCCGGGCTTTGCGGGCTTGGGTCTCCTGCTCCTGTATCTGTTTCAGGATCGCATTGACCTCAGCATCCAACGCGGCGTGTTCCGATTCCAGTCGCCGCCATTTTTCATCGAGCTGGGCCAGATAAACCTTCGCCGCGGAGCGGGCTTTGAAAATGCTGTCGAAGCGCCCCTGTCCCGCTACGGTTTGTTGTTGCTGCTGTTCGCTCAACGCCCCCCAGGTGGTCCAGGCGCGTTCCAGAATGTTGGGTTCGGATTGGAATGCGATCTCCTGAATTTCATCGGCCTTGAGGCGGAGTTTGCGGAAGGGCGTTTGATCGGCGATCAACACAGAGCCATCCCACTCCAGCTTGCGCAGGCGTATCTCCGTGCCCAGTTGCGTGCGCACCACCCATTGTTCTCGGGCTTTGGCCGGTTTTTGCAGAAACACCGCCGAGGCTTGGGACCCACCCTGATATTGCTTGGAGCCGAAGAGGAGGGTTTGCAGGGTGATCTTGTTGTTCTTGATGGACAGTATTTCTCCTTCCAAAAAATCGCCGCCGACCAACAGCACACCCTCGCGGCCGATCTTGCCGGAACGAATGCGGTCAGCCACCGGCAACGACAACGGCTGGAAGAAAATGGCCGCCGCATTCACGGTCGTCAGGCGCACTCCGGCCGGTTCCCCGACAAACCGAACCCGGCTATCAGTCAGGGATTCCACCGGATGGGCAATATAACTGCCGTTCCAAGCGAGGGCGCCGGCTGCTGGAATCGCCGGAGGCGCAGGGGGCAACGGCCAGTCCTTTATCGCGCTCAAGGTTGTCCATGCCAGTCCCGGCCCGCTCCAGTCCAGCTCCAGAATCGCGTAGCTGGCCAGGTTCAAATACTCGAGCCGAAACGGATGTTCGCCGGCGGTCAACCGAATGGAGCCGGTGGCACGGCGGTAGGAGAACTCCGCCGGAGTCCCCAACACCTCCTTGTCACCAATCATCAGGCGCGCACTGTCATCGCTGGCCAACCGAAATTGATAATCTCCCGCACGCGGCACATTCAGCCGCCCCTCAAAGAGAATGGCCCCGGGTGTGTTGCCCAATCGACGGACCGTCACGTATTGGCGAGTCACATCATCAATCGTGCTGGGATCACGCGTGAGCACCTCCTTGAACGTGGTAAATGAGCCCCGCCAGATTTTAGTTTTCACCTCGCGCAGTTCCGCCTTGGCACCGGGGGCCGGAGTCAAATGCGCCTTGCGAATTATTCCCCAAGAAAAAGTCTGCCCGTTGACCCGGACGCCCTGTTCAGAGAGTTGCTGAAGAGAACCCGAGACGGTTTTCCCGTCCCGAGTCTGGATGGTAGCCGCCGAAAGAGAGAATTGGACCGCCGCAAAAATTAGTGCGATGGCGGTCGGACGCAACATGATGCCTAACGTTGGTAAAGTGGCAGGTAGTGGTAAGGCATCGCCAACATAGTGGTGTAAACGGCCGTGGTATAGATTGGTCCCACCCCGCCTCGCCCACTGGCGTCCCAACGGTAAATATCGCCTTCCTTCTTGATACTCTTCACCACGGTGGTGGCAATGGCCTTGTACCATTTCTCCCAAGTATCGCCACCGATCATGTATTGCGCCGGGGCCGCGTAGAAATTGCCATACACATACCACTCCTGAGATTCCCGGTGGTTGGCGAACAAGTACTTGGATCCCTTCATGACCAACGGATCATCGTATAAACCGCAAACCTGCAGTGAATAGATGGCCGCCGCCGTTCGGGCAAATCCCGGTGAAGAACCCGGCTGATAACTGAACCCGCCGGTGCCGGCATGGTGACAGGCTTTCACGTATTTCACGGCGTTATCAATGGTGCGCTGCGGCACATCGATCCCGGAATTCTTTGCGGCTCGCAAGGCCACCACCTGCAGTACGGTTACCGAGACATCCGCGTCACGTACCACCGGACGATACCGCCATCCGCCCTGTTGGTTTTGGCTGGCGATGATCAATTTGATGGTGCGATCGAGCTTGCCTCGAATGGCCGGCGAACGGGTCTGCCCGTACAATTCCGCCAACGCGATCGTGGCAATGCCGTGCGCGTACATATACTGGCCGCTCGCGCGGTTACCATAAATACCATCGGCACCGACCTGATTGAGTAAATAATCCATGCCCTTCTTCACCACACGACCGTAAGGCCCTTCGCCGGGTAGATTACCGGCCGCCTGAAACGCGATCAATGTGTACCCGGTAATCGCCACCGGATGACGCCGTTCTTCCGAGCTTTCTCCCCACGAACCATCCGCCTTTTGTTTGGCGGCCATGTACTTGAGAGCGCCTTGAATATAGGCCTCGTGTTCCTTGGCCACCTTCACGTTGTCCCGCGGACGGGGCTTCACCTTGGCACCGGGCGCAGCAGCCTGCACTGAGGCGGTCACTCCACAAATCAAACTAAGAGCGATAAATCGGATCATGGGTTTGCGCCAAACTATTTCTTACGACTGTCGGAAAGTCGCTTAAGGAATTGTTCCACAAGCGTGCTGTATTCCTGAGGGGTTTTGGACTGGGAAGATTGCAGGAGTGCTTCCCGCTCGCGTTGCGGAAGATTCAGGCGACCGCCCAAGCCATCAGTGGAGCCAAGCTGACCTTCGTTGCCGCCGGCCCCTTCCCAATTGCCCAACTTGCCATCACCCCGCTCACTAGGCTCGCTTTGGCCGGGTTGTTGTCCAGGCTGCTGCCCTGGCTGCTGCCCTGGTTGTCCCGGTTGTTGTCCCGGTTGTTGACCGGGCTGCTGACCTTGCGCCATTTGTTGGGCACCCTGCTCGGCCAATGACAAGGCCGCTGCGGCTTGCGCCAGCGCGTTCTGCGCCTGCTGGGCGGATTCTTGCGAGGGCACCGCGTTATTGGCCAATGCTTGCTCAATAGCGTCGGCTAATTCTCCAACGGCCTCATCGAACGCTTGCTGCGCCTGCGGAGGCAGTTGACCTTCCAGACCGGCTGCAAGTGGTTCAATCAGGTCCGAAGCATTCTCGAGCGGAGGAGCCGCTTCCAAAGCTGCCTGAGCCGCTTGGGCAGCTTCGGCAGCCGTTAACAAATCCGACTGCTCCTGCCCCAGTTGTTCCAAATTAGGTTGTTGACCTGGCTGTTGTCCGGGTTCTTGGCCTGGCTGTTGTCCGGGTTCTTGGCCTGGCT
>CAJWVY010000140.1 GCA_913048135.1 uncultured Verrucomicrobiales bacterium | reverse complement strand
TTCACCGGTCCAAACCCGGTCTGCAACACCAACAACGTATTGGCCGCGGGATTGTAATCGGGCAGGGCGATGGCGCCGGCGTGTTCGCGGGCGCGTCGCAGGGCGGCTGAACCGTCCTTGCCGAGCTTGGCGGTGATGAAGCCGTCGAGATAATCCAGTATCACCCAGTCGGCGCGGTACTGCTTTTTCTCGGCCAGCGCATCCATCAATTGCGCGGTGCGGAAACAGGCGCGAGCATTGGTCGGTTCGCCGTCCATCCAGTAAATTAGGCCTCGATAAAACCAGCCCATGGCACGTTCGTAAGGTTCCCCGTGGAATCCCTTGACGTTCTCCGGCGAGAACAGGCTTTGGGCCATACGCGTGCTGGCATCGGTCTGGAGAATCTGCCCGGCCGCAGGCATGGCGGCATCAAACAAGGCCCTGGCTTCGTTGGCTTGATTTTGCTTGAGGGCAATCAAGCCAACGCGCAAGCGCCAGAGGTTTTTGTCCTGCCTGGGGGCTTGGGCAATGAGGCGTTTGCCCTCGATGACGAGATCATCGGAATACTCTGGAGCGGGCTGGATGTCCGGCGTCTGACAGGCGGTCATCCACAGCGTAAACAACAAACACAGCAGCGGGGTGGCCGTGGCAAACTTCATGACGCAGCGGACGCAGGCCTAACGGTAGGTCACGTCGTCTTTGCCCTGTTTCTTGATCTCATGAAATCCCTCCCAGACGATGTCGGTGTTGTTGGGATTAATGAGCTGAAACGTGTAGAGTACATAATCGCTCGCGCCGGCGGCACCTCGGCTTGAGATGGCCTTGAAGGTGCCGGTGAGGATGTAATCCGCCCCCTTAAATTCATTGCCCTGCAACTTATCGCCGCCCGTTACTTGGCCGGAGGTTTTCAGATCGCGTTCCCGTTCCAACTTGTCGATGTGTTCGCGGGCGACAAACTGAATTTTGCCATTGGCATTGCCCGTGAGCGCAACGCGAATACGCGTCAGGAAAATATCCTGATCAATCGGAAAGCGCGTGTCGTTATCGATCGGCTCAAGCACGACCACCGGTTTGCCCTGCGCGTTTGCGATCGGTTCAGCCCCGAGAATGCCGCGTGCCATTTTATCGGAAATGGTCACCAGATCCTGGGATTCAATGCCGAGCCCGGCCACAAAACCGCGTTCGCTAGGCCGCAGCTCGGTGACACTCGGGCCGTTGGGCGAATTGACATTGGTGCAGGCCGCGACCCCAAGCAAGGCAGCGGTGATCAAAATAGCAGGCACTTTTTTCATAGCTCTTCCTTTGACGGCAAAGTATGGCAAAATACTCAACGTCCGAAAAGCTTGTTTACCCGCTGGCGGGGTGTCAGTGCCTGACGAACTGCCGGAATCGGTACAGCCGTGGGCGATGGAGCTCTCACGCCCACCGGCAATCCCGTGGCCGGATCAATGGCTGGCGGTGTGGCGGGGGCTGCGGCATTGGGATCAATGGGCAACCCAGTCACCGGATCAATTTGTGGCGCGCCGGCAGTCACAGGTCCTTGCGGGAGAGTTTGTTGAGGATTGGCTGTTTGCGCCCGTTGCCGGGCCTTTTTCGCGGCTTTATTATCCAGCATCTGGCCAATCAACAGTCCCACTGCGCCGCCAATTGCCGCGCCTTCAGCGCCTTTTTGGCTATTGGCTCCGATAACCCCGCCCACTGCGGCGCCGACTGCCACCGCGGTAGGACTCACCGGCCCGCGGGTTTGAGGCCCGGGCGCCGGTGCCGGCTGTGGCTGTTGGGGATTGGGAATACCCGCGGCGTTCAAGCGCGGAAACGCCAGACCGCGAAAGGGGCTAAAGAGATTCTGCGCCTGCACCTCACAGGTGAACGCAACGACAGCAAATAACACGATTTTCTTCATTAACACAGTCCTTCCTTGGATTTATTGTGTTTGTTAACAGGTTATTCACAGCATAACTCGTGCCGGAAAACGTAAAAACCGCCGTTTGTTAAAAAAACGGCGGTTTTCGATGGAAAATTGATTTTTCTAGGTCAACGTCCAAAAACCGTGCGTGCGGGCATCATGGAATCCACCATAGGTGGCGTGATAATTATCATGGAACCAAGTGTCGGGCGCACGTACATCGGCCGGGCATACATAAAGCCGGGTGTCATGGACATGGAATGCATCGGTAGACCGCGCTGTGTGTGGGTATGAAAAGGTTGGTAAGGATAACTATATCCACCATATTGCGGTTGCATCATGGCCACTTGCGGTGCAGGCGGATTGATAATCACCGTGGTCGCCGGAGTTCCTTGCGGTGTGCCGGGGGCGATAATCTTGATCGGCGCGCCCTGACCGGTGTGAATCACGCCGGGACCAAAAATTTGTGCGGAAAGTTGGGGGGCCAAACCCAACGCCAACAACAGGCCTGCGAACCTCTTCATGCCTCAACTCTACGCCCGCAACGCACCTTGGCAACAATATTGTATGTATACGTACAAAAAACTTTTTCACTCGTGGCCGCCTCAACCCGCCGCTAGTCTCCCGCCCCGAAAAGCTAATGTTAGCCAAACGTGTCATTCCGTGTCTCGATGTTCATGATGGACAGGTGACGCGTGGGGTGCAGTTCGGCAAGGCTGAGGCCGGTGAACTGCGCAATGTTGGTGATCCGGTGGAGCTGGCGCTGGAATACAATCGGCAGGGCGCTGATGAAATGGTGTTCTTCGACATCACCGCCAGCGCGCATGAGCGCAAGACGATCGTGGATGTGATCGAGCGTGCCGGCGACCAGTGTTTCATGCCGCTTACGGTTGGTGGCGGTATTCGTACCGTGGAAGACATGAGCACGATGCTTAAGGCTGGCGCGGACAAGGTGAGCATCAACTCCTCCGCCATTGCCAACCCGCCGCTCATTCGGGAAGGCGCGGAGAAATTTGGCAGCCAATGCATCGTGGTTAGCATCGATGCTAAGCAAACGGGTGAGGACACCTGGCGCGTGTTCACCCACGGTGGTCGCAAGGAGGCCGGTCTGGACGCCATTGATTGGGCCAAGGAAGCGGTGGCGCTTGGCGCGGGAGAGATTGTGCTGAACAGCATTGATGCTGACGGCACCAAAGCGGGTTACGACATCGAGATCACCCACCGCATCAGCGAGAATGTCGGCGTGCCCGTGGTGGCCAGCGGTGGGGCGGGCAATCTCGATCATATGGTGGATGTCCTCAAGCAGGGGCAGGCTGATGCCGTCCTTGCCGCCAGTATTTTCCACTTCGGCGAATACACCGTGGCAGACGTGAAAAGGCACCTAGCGCAAGCTGAGATTCCAGTGCGCGTGGTTTGATTTTCCGTGTGCTTCCAGTGTCTCTGTGGTTAATTTCCGCCGATGTCCTTTACCGACGGTTTGAAATTTAATGACGAAGATTTGGTCTCAGCGATTATCCATAATGGAGACTCGACGTGTCATAAGGGTAACAAGGTTTGTTTTTTCCGTAGTGTGAAGGAGGATGCAGGCGTGGTGACTGAGGAACGGCTGATAGATTCGGAGGAGTTGTACATTAAAAAATCGTGACCGACGTTTTGCACATCACGCCCTCGCGCGAGGCATTTTTGCAGCACGCGCAGGAAGGAAATTTGATTCCGGTCTACCGCGAGATTCTGGCGGACTTCGAGACGCCACTTTCGGCCTATCGCAAAATTCGGTCGGGCGGCGAGGCGTTTCTGTGTGAGAGCGTGGAGGGCGGCGAACACTTGAGCCGGTACTCGTTTGTCGGCTGCAATCCGCGCGGGATCATTCGGCAGGATGGCGATCAGGTGCAGGTGGTGGAGGGCGGTAAGGTGACGGCCACCTACACGGTGAGTCGCGAACCGGGCGAGCATCACGTGCGCGACGGGCTGGAGGTGGTGGAGCGCGTTCTGGGCCGCTATCGCGCGGTGGATCTGCCGGGACTGCCGCGGTTTACCGGCGGCGCGATGGGGTTTGTGGGGTACGAATTTATTCACGACGTGGAGCCGGTGGTGCCGCGTCCGCCCAAGGATGAGCTGGGCACGTCCACGATGTATTTTCTGATCGCCGATGAACTGCTCATCTTCGATCGTGTGCGGCAGACGGTGACTATTCTCGTGAACGCCATCATCGAGGACGGCGCCAAGCCGGAGGACGCCTACGACGATGCGGTCGAGGAAGTCGAGCGGCTCGTCTCGTTGCTGGAGCAACCCCTGGAACATCGGCCGGTGTCGCTTGCCGCCGCGCCGCCCGCGGCGCCGTTCGAATCCAACATGGAGAAGGACGCCTTTCTCGCCAACGTTGCCAAGAGCAAGGAATACATCCGCGCCGGCGACATCATTCAGGTGGTAGGCTCGCAACGTTTCTCCACCGAGGTGAAAGCCGACCCACTTGATGTTTATCGCGCTGTGCGGTCCATTAACCCCTCGCCATACATGTTCCTGCTGGAGTTCGATGGCTTCTCGCTCGTGGGCGCTTCGCCGGAAATCCATGTGCGCAGCGAGGAAGGGCAGGTGCAAATCCGTCCCATCGCCGGCACGCGGCCGCGCGGCAAAACGGCAGAAGAAGATGTGGCGCACGAAAAGGATCTGCTCGCCGATCCGAAAGAACGCGCTGAACACGTCATGCTCGTGGACCTCGCCCGCAACGACATTGGCCGCGTGTGCGAATACGGCAGCGTGCAGGTGGCCGACCTGATGGTCATCGAGCGCTACAGCCACGTGATGCACATCGTCAGCAGCGTCACCGGCCAGCTTTGCGCGGACAAGACCCCCTACGATCTCCTGCGCACCACCTTTCCCGCCGGCACCCTCACCGGCGCGCCGAAGATCCGCGCCATGCAGATCATCAGCGAATTTGAGCAAACCACCCGCGGCCCCTACGGCGGCACGGTCGGCTACTTCAGTTTTAACGGCAACCTCGACTGCTGCATAACCATCCGCACCGCCATGCTCAAGGACGGCAAAGCCTACGTCCAAGCCGGCGGCGGCTGGGTCAACGATTCGGTCCCCGAAGCCGAATTTCAGGAAACCGTCAACAAAGCTAAAGCCATGATCAAAGCCGTGGCCTTGGCTGAGCATTCGATTAGCGGCTAGGCATGCCTCACTTCCGCATTGCGCCGGGAGTCAAAACCTGCTTAATTGCTTGGCCCCTCACGAGGACTGCACACCATGGCTATTGAACGCTCCCTGATTTTGCTGAAACCCGACTGTCTCGACGGCCACCACGCCGGCGAAGTGATCGGCCGGTTCGAAAAAGCCGGGTTCGAAATTCGCGCCACTAAGCTCATCGCACTGACCGACGAACTGCTCCAGGAGCATTACGCCCACATCGCCGATCGCCCGTTTTTTCCGGAGATCGTGGAGTTCATGAGCTCGCGCCCCGTGTTGGCCCTCGTGCTCGAAGGCGAAAATGCCGTGGCGGCCATTCGCGAACTACTGGGTCCGACTGATTCCACTCAGGCCCCCGCCGGCACCATCCGCGGCGACATGGGCACCACCAGCATGAAGAACATCTGCCACGCCTCCGATTCAGTGGAAAACGCCGCGATCGAGGTGGATCGATTCTTCGAGCCCAGTGAGGTGCATTAACCCTCAACGCAGCCGTCATGAACCCGGCTGAATTTCTTTCCCTGTTGCACGCCCGCCATTGTCAGCGGGTGTTCACCGATGAACCGGTCTCACGCGGTGCCTTGGAGGCGGCATTGTCGGCCGCCGGTCAGGCGCCTTCCGGGAAGAACACTCAACCTTGGCGCGTGACCGTCACCACCGGCGCCCGTCGCGATGCGCTCAGCAACGCTCTGTGTGCCGAGTACGATGCCGGGGCCAAGCCACAGGCGGATTACGACTATTCACTGCAACCGCAGCCAGAGGAATGGATGGATCGCGCGCGGGCCTGCGGCTATGCGTTGTTTGAGTTGAAAGGCATTGCCCGTGATGACGTGCCCGCGCGCAAGGCGCATGGACGGGAGAATTTCACCTTCTTCGGCGCGCCGATACACATGATCCTGCATCTGCCGGCCGGTGCCGAACGCGGTAATTTTCTGGATGCCGGCATGTTCCTCCAAAACCTGATGCTCGTCTTGGCCGTACAACTCTAAATGCTGGATACCAGCCAACTGGTACTGCAACTTGGCCGGCACTTCCGCTGGCTCAAGGTACACCGGCAGCAGTGCCTTCTTTTGTTCCGACGCCAGCATCACCTCTTTCACCACGTTGTGTGAGTCGGTCGAGTTTTGCGACAGCATCACCACCATCACGTGGCAGTCTGCAATTGCCTGCACAATCTGCTCTGACCACAGGTCTGCCGCGTGAATGTTCCCCTCGTCCACCCACACCGAAATGCCGTTGCCTCGCAACGACTCCACCACCGGCATCACTCGATCCCGGTCCAAACTCGAATAACTTATAAAGACTTCCGCACCCATGTTCCCGATAGTTTCTAATCCACATCCAACGCATTAATAATCACATCAATCTCCGTCGGCTGCACCCACTCTTCGCCCTTCAACAAAAGAATGCGCCCATCAGGAAAAACATCGTGAGACGGCCCCCAAACGTTCACATAGTCCCCTTCAAAAAAAAGTTCAGGTTCACCTATCTCCAGTTCATCATCCAACTTCAATGATACCTTCATCCATTGCGAACCGTTCCGATAGTAAACTCCCGACCCATCAGGCAACCACTTGGGCTCTTCACCTCCTCCGGATGAAATCCGAATCTCATTATCCATTTCTGGAAAACGGTTTATGTAAATTGCATAACTCCCCTCCATGTCCTTTTCCGAAGTATATGCGATCCACTTTTCATCCAACGATAAATCCCCTCCCCATTCGTTAACGTTGGCAGTTGTTAATTTTGTCTTAGTTAAACTTTCAATATCCACCAGATATAAATCACTAAGCCCTTTGCTCCCCTTCCCAAAGCAGATCAATTGTTTACCATTAGCTGTTACATAAGAAATATCAAACCAACCCATTGGTTCTCCGCCTAATTCAAGGTGTGTCTCTTCCCTGTTCTGAAAATCGTATACGTACAACTCGGATACCTTAGAATTCTTTCGATACGATGCGTAGTAAAGTTTGTGGCCGTCCGGGCTCCAGAATGGAGTGAAATTTGGCTTGGCTTTTGCGAACGAACTAAACCTGTCTCTTTTCAAATCCAAAATTTGCACATCATAAATTTGGTTATTTATCACCTCAATCGCGATTTTACTTCCATCGGGTGAAACTGAAAATTGACCAAACTCCTCTGCCCGCTCGGTAACCGACTCGACCGTTTGTGTAAGAGGATCGCACATAGCCAGTGTCAACTTAAGTGAAGAGTCACCCTCTAGAAATGCTAATACATTATTCTTCGCAAGAGAATACTGAGAATAAATTATATCTCGAGACAGCACTTTTGACGGCATAACTATTTCCGGTTGAGAAATAGGCTGAAGTGTTTGAGGATCAATCTTGGTTGACACCAACTGACCATTCTCTTCAATCACCAGAACATCATCACCAAACCAAGCAGAG
>CAJWVY010000139.1 GCA_913048135.1 uncultured Verrucomicrobiales bacterium | reverse complement strand
AAGGCTGCTGTAAGGCCATGGCCATAAAAAATATTGTCGCCCAGTATCATACATACATCCTCTGCTCCTATAAAATCTGCACCCAGTGTAAAGGCTTGTGCCAGCCCTTCTGGCTTGGGCTGAATTTTATACGATATACGTAATCCCAAGGCCGAACCATTCCCAAATAAAGCTTCAAATTGTGGCAGGTCTTCAGGGGTTGAAATGATCAAAATATCCCGTATACCAGCAAGCATCAAAACCGACAACGGATAATACACCATCGGCTTATCGAAAACCGCCTGTAACTGCTTGCTCGCCACCTTTGTAAGGGGAAAAAGCCTCGATCCCGTTCCTCCCGCTAAAATAATCCCCCTCATTTTGATGTAAAAACGTCGACACTCAAGCGTTCATGAACGCGAGTAAAGCCTAATTATCCTGAGTTTTCCGATTCTTTAATAGCTCGCGTACCGCGCTAAAAGTCCCTCTCAACGCATTGTGAAGTGAATTCTATCAATGCTACCATTACAATTCATGTTAATGGTGGTGTTTAAAGTATCCAATCGTTTTTGTTAGCCCCGCCTCTAGGCTGATCCGAGGCTCCCAATCCAAGTGCGATTGTGCCAATGAGATATTCGGCTGCCTCTGATTCGGATCATCTGCGGGAAGGGGTCTTTTTTCAAAATTTGAATTACTTCCTGAAATTTCAATCACTGTTTCTGCCAACTGCCTAATCGTGAGTTCACTCGGGTTGCCTAAATTCACTGGCCCTGTAAAACCCGCCGGAGACTGCATCGAGCGAACGAACCCTTCGATCAAATCGTCCACGTAACAAAAGGAACGAGTCTGCGAGCCATCGCCGTACATTGTCAAAGGCTCGCCTTGCAATGCCTGAATTATGAAGTTGGAAACTACTCGGCCATCGTTGGGGTGCATTCTTGGCCCGTAGGTATTAAAGATCCGAGCCACATTAATCTCCACTCCGTGCTGCCGGTGGTAATCAAAGAACAATGTTTCGGCACAGCGCTTGCCCTCATCGTAACAGGACCGTACGCCAATAGGGTTAACATTCCCCCAGTAATCCTCGGTTTGCGGATGGATCGTAGGGTCACCATACACCTCGCTGGTGGAGGCCTGCAAAATTCGCGCTCCAGTTCGCTTGGCCAATCCAAGCATATTGATGGCTCCGTGCACGCTGGTTTTAGTCGTTTGCACAGGATCGTGTTGGTAGTGCACCGGGGATGCTGGGCAGGCGAGATTGTAAATTTCGTCCACCTCAACGAATAAAGGAAAGGTCACGTCATGCCGCATCAATTCAAACCGTGGATTATCCAAAAGATGTGCGACATTCGAACGGCGCCCGGTGAAAAAATTGTCCACGCACAACACCTCCGCTCCATCCAAAAGTAGGCGTTCACACAAATGCGAGCCCAAAAAACCCGCGCCTCCTGTTACTAAAACCCGCTTTCGATCCCAATCACTCATCGCCGTGTTACTGTATGAAACATCCGTGGATTTCAAGAGAATAACAATACAGGTTGCCCACCACGGTCTCCCCCCTCACACTCCAGCCATGAAAGGTCTTCTGGCATTCTTTGCTGCCTCACTCGTCTTGAGTGCCCAACCCTCCGATTCTATCCTTGTAAAGGAAATTGAAGGCGGGAACTCCATCACCATCCATCAGGATGCCCAAGTGGCTATTTACAATAGCTACGGAAATTTTCTGGGCCCTTTATTAATCTCAAATCACCGGCGTGACGCTCAGGTAAATACCAATGGCCAAATCATCGCACCCAAGACTGAATCCGATTACTTTAAAAATGTTCAAGCGTATTGGTCTTCGATGACCAAGAAGAGGTTTCACTACTATACGCAGCAGTCCACGAAGGTGTTGGTTGAGCCGTTGGATGTGAGGCGGTGGGTGAAGGATGGGGATGTGGTGGAGGCAGCAGGGTCGAAGTTTCAGGTGATGGCGACGCCGGGGTATACGCGGGGGGCGGTTTCTTATTTGGCGGTGCTGGATGGTAAACGGTGTGCGTTTACCGGGGATTTGATTTATGGGGATGGGAAGATTTTTGATCTGTATAGTTTTCAGGATGCAATTCCGGAGGCGAAGGTGGGTGGGTATCATGGGTACGGGGCGCGGTTGGCGGATTTGGTGAGCAGCCTCCAAAAAATCAAAACCTGGAAGCCGGATGTGATTTATCCAGCGCGCGGACCTGTAATTCATAATCCTGCCCAGGCGATTGATAAATTAATCGGACGGGTGCAGGCGTTATACCGAAATTATCTCTCTACCAACGCGCTGCATTGGTACTTCAAGGAGGAGCGCATGCGGATTTGTGGCGAACGCGTGCTGGGCAAGGGGGCGAAGATCGATCTGATGCCGTACTGCCTGCATCTCGATACGCCGGAGTGGATCATTCAGTTTTCCACCAGCCGCATTATTGTGGCGGATAACGGGCATGGGTTTCTGCTGGATTGCGGCGGGAAAAATCAGTTTGAGACCGCCAAGGATCTGGTGGAGCGCGGTGTGGTAAAGCAGATCGATGGCATTTTCCTGACTCACACGCACGATGATCATTCGCAAATGGTTCAGGCCGCAGCCGAGCATTTCAAATGCCCGGTGTACACCACCACGGAGTACGAGGATGTGGTGGAAAATCCCGGCCGCTACCTGATGCCCGGGCTCACCGAGAATGCGGTGCCGGATGTGAAGGGCATGAAGGATGGGGAAACGATGAAGTGGCATGAGTACGAATTCACATTTCGCTATTTCCCCGGCCAGATGATTTACCATGGCGCGTTGCTGGTGGAACGACCGAAGGCGAAGCCGGTGTTTTTCATTGGCGATTCATTTGCGCCTTCAGGCATTGATGACTATTGCCTGCTCAATCGTAATCTCGTGCATTCGGACACCGGTTATCCGCTTTGTTTCAAAATCATCCGTCAACTGCCCGAAGACACTTGGCTGATCAACCAGCACGTGCCGCATGTGTTTCGGTTTTCCGACAAGGAACTGACTTATCTCGAAACACAATACGCCAAACGAACCAAAATATTGCGCGAGCTGTTTCCTTGGGATGATCCGAACTACGGTATCGATGAGCGTTGGTCTACGTTTTATCCCTACGGTAATATTATGAAGCCGGGTGAAACCCTCGAAGTGGAAGTGCGCCTGATCAATCATTCGCCTATCAAGCGGACGTTCAAGGTCACGCCTCGCGACCATCGCGGCGCCAAGGTGCTCAGCGGCCCGGCTTCCACGACCCTAGCTTCGCGCGGTGAAGGCGCGGTGAAGGTCAAAATTCAGGCGCCCAAAGAGCCCGGTGTGTATGTCATCACGGCCGATATTGACTCAAAAGATATGCATTTTCGCGACTGGGTGGAGACCATTATTGAGGTGAAATAACGCCTACAAGCGCCCATTCGGGCTTCCGTAATTGAGCAGTTTCAGCTATAGATCGCGGCCTTGAATTCCCTGCGACTCAGTGCGGTTTGCTGGCTGGCGGCGGCCTTTTCGGCCGTAGCCCACCCCATTTCCATGAGCAATGCCGTTGCCAATGTACGCGAGGATGAGGTGCTAGTTGAACTCCGGATCATGCTTGAGGATCTGGTCCTATTCCACAGCCTAAAGGCCGATGCGCAGACGCTGTTCAAAGCAGAGGATCTTCGTAAAGCTGCGGTGAGCCATGATTCGTTTCTGCTGAAACATTTCACCCTGCGTGACGGCAACGGTGAAGTGTTTAAAGGCGAGGTGCAGCGCCGTGATTTATCGGCCATCCCGGATGAAGGCGTACCGCAGGCCGAACTCATGAAGCAGCACGCCGTTTACCTCATGCGCTACGTGCCGCCCAAAAAGAAACCGAAATTCATCACCGTTCTGCAGCAATTTGGTGGCTCCAAGGCAGTCGTTCCTTCGGTGATGGATTTTATGACGCTGCAGAATGGTGTTTGGCAATCCAAACCCACCCAACTGCAACATGGTCGTCCGCACTCGGTGACTTTTGATTGGGAAAGCCCGCCGACTGAGGCGCCCAAGAATTGGCGAGAGTTAAGGAAGAAACGTGAAGAAGAACTCCAACGCAAACTCGGCATTACCAGCTACACCGGATTGTATTCGTACATTTATCTAAACGATCGCGAGGTGCGCCATGAAATCCTCGTGCCTTTATTGACCTTCGAAGAATGGTTGCCGATTAAACGGGCTAATCCCGAGTTTCTAGAGGTTGCAGAGCAGGATGCCATGCGGGGACAAATTGCCGAATGGTTTCGAAGCCGCAACCCTGTGGAGATTGACGGCATTCCCGTTAAGCCAGTGTTACAACGGCTCCAATTTTTTGGCCTGGACATTCAAGACTTTGCGCAAAACGCCGAACCCCGACGCATCAGTGCCTATCAAGCGCGGCTCGGCATTATCCTCAGCTATCCCGCCAAAGCCCCGCCCAACCGCGTGAATTTAACTTGGGAAGTATTCCAAGAATCCGCACCGTTTCTTAGATCCATCGTGTATGACCGCAACGCTAATCCTACCGAGGAGTTTTTTGTTAAAGATCAACCAGACTTTGAATGGATAAGAGAAGGCGAAACTCCTGCCGTCGCATCATTTCAAACCGATTGGACGCCAATCCAATCAAAAAGAAAAATCTCTAACGTCAGTTACGGGCTCATAGGAATCGCTTTTGCAGGAGGAGCCTTCACTTGGATGCTGTACCGCAATCATCCTCAGTGTATCCCACGAAGCCTTGGTGTAGCGGGCATTTGGCTAATCGGCGCATTCATGTTCAAAGACCATGTACCAGTGGCAGATAGGCCTTTAGCTCCCGACTTCACAAAACACACCGCCACTCTATTGCAAAATATTTACCGAGCCTACGATTACGGAGATCAGAGCGATGTATACGATGCTCTCGCGCATAGTGTAAATGGACCTTTGTTGGATGAGTTATTCCTTAAAATTCAATCCGGCCTGCGCATGCAGGAGCAAGGCGGCGCTATCGCAAATGTGCAAGAAGTGCGGATTGTATCAATTAAGCCTGCATTGGATAACCCCGAGTCCTTAGATTGCAAATGGAACGTCACCGGTACGGTGGAACATTGGGGACACATTCACACGCGGGAAAATCAGTACTCCGCACGGATTAAACTAGATGTTTCAGAAAAGGGTCGCGGCCGCATTTCAAAGTTTGAAGTCACAAATGAAAAGCGGGTGCGATTTGAAACAGGCCTGCGGATGTTTGATGACGGTTGATGGACGCCACATTACAAGCGGTGGAGTTTGGCTATGGCGATGCGGGGTTCCGACTAAGCATCCCAGAATTGACGCTGGCCGCCGGCTCGCGCACGGCCTTCGTCGGCCCCAGCGGTTCGGGTAAAACAACGCTGCTTCGTCTGCTGGCCGGCATTGCCACGCCACAATCGGGCACGATCCAAATAGGCAATCACGCCTTGCATACGTTGTCCGACACTGACCGTCGGGCTTTTCGAATCCAGCAAATCGGCTTTGTTTTTCAGGACTTTCGGCTGATTGATTATCTGGATGTCCGTGAAAACCTTCGGCTGCCTTATCGCTTGAATGAGGCGCTGACATTCGGTCGAGACGTGGATGCTCGCCTTGAAGCACTCGCTGAAACGCTGCAGCTCACCGATAAACTGAGCGCTGCCATCGACACCTTATCGCAGGGCGAACGCCAACGCGTCGCCATCGGCAGGGCGCTGTTGCCTCGGCCCGGGCTAATACTGGCTGACGAACCCACGGGCAATCTGGATCCAGCCAATAAAACACGCATTCTCGATCTATTATTCGAACAAGCCGAAGCCAGCGGAGCCACGCTGGTGATGGTGACGCATGACCATGCCTTGCTAGATCGGTTTGAGCAGGTGATTGATTTCGAAACATTCCATGCCCGGGAGGCCGCTGATGCCTAGCCTGTTTCTCGCCTGGCGCTATCTGCGCGCGCGGCCGGGACAATCGGCCGTGATGATCCTCGGCCTGGCGCTGGCGCTGTATCTGCCGCTGGTGACCCATCGCTTAGTGGATGAGTTTGATCGCACCATCGGTGCGCGGGCCGCCAATACGCCCTTGGTCATTGGCCCCAAAGGCAGTCGATTCGATCTCGCCCTGCACGGTCTGTATTTCCGCGCGCGTAATAACGGCACGGTGCCCTACAGCGAGTACACCCGGCTGGTGGACCGCCACGATGGCACCATGATTCCACTGCATTCCAAGTTCACCGCCAAAGGCTATCCCGTCGTCGGCACCACGGTGGATTATTTTCATTTCCGAAATATTGGCATGCAGCCGGGCGGCAAAACCATGCGCCAAGTCGGCGACTGCGAACTAGGCGCCACCGTGGCAAAGGAACTGGGGCTGGGCCCCGGCGATACGATTCTGACAGACCGCGAAAATCTGTTCGATCTGGCCGGCGATTATCCGTTGCAGCTGAACATCACAGCCGTGCTGGCTCCAACCGGCACAGCCGATGACACGGCGATTTTTGTGGAATTGAAAACGGCTTGGATTATCGAAGGCATCGGTCACGGCCATGATCCGGATCTCGACCACAACGGCACCAGCCCGAAGCTCGTTAAAACACACCTCGAAATAACCCCCGAAAACGTGGAATCTTTTCACTTTCACGGAGATTCAGCCAGTTTCCCCCTCACCGCCCTACTCGCC
Source organism: uncultured Verrucomicrobiales bacterium (assembly GCA_913048135.1). Classification (GTDB taxonomy): domain Bacteria; phylum Verrucomicrobiota; class Verrucomicrobiia; order Limisphaerales; family UBA1100; genus UBA1100. The sequence continues at coordinate 866 of CAJWVY010000139.1, read as the reverse complement.
CGCGCGGAGGACGCCAAAGGCCAGGCCCTGATGCTCGCGGATTATCAGGACAACCCCACCATACAGATTCTCAAAACCCCTGAAGTAATGGCCGAACTCATGGGCATGATCCTTCGAGTCCGCGATTTTCTGGACGCCCATCACGTGCTCGTCGCCACGGCTATGGGGGCATTACTAGCCCTGATCATTGCCCTAACCCGCCGACTACGAGCACGCGAAATGGAAACGCTTACCTTACTCGGCTGCCGCCTCGGACTTCTTTTGACCATCCAAGTGTGCGAGATTCTTCTTACCCTTGGACTCGCTTGCACTCTGGCTATTCTAGGTAGCATCTGCACTGTCAAGGCATGGAGCGAAATCCTCCTTCACTTTGCCCCCTAACCGACTCCGGTTATTCGCAAGCCTTCCTATTCTGCGAACAAAAAATGGTTGGGCCCAATATCGCTGTTGCCATAATCGCGGTGGAGGTTTTTCCAAAGGATTGTCCGATGAAACGAACTATTTGCGCTTTTTTAATGGTTTTGGGTGTGCTGTGGGCCCAAAAATCAAACGCATTCGTTCTAGTTGGCCCCATGGATCCTGCAGAATTAGCGAGTGGGGGGATTGATTTCAATTATACCGATGATCTGGGCGGCCCTAAGGAGTTGAAAACTTTTTTCCGGTGGAACATTCCGCTCCTCACCTATTCCTTTGACGCAAGCTTCATGCAGTACTTTGGGTTAGAGGGCCGCGAAGCTGTTAAAGAAGCTTTCACTGCCGTGAATGACTTTTTTGAAAACGACGAATATAGCGGAGTCAGTGAATTGGAGCTTACAGCCCACGGCTTTCGTTCCAATTACAATACGGCCTGGATGAACACCACGGCA
>CAJWVY010000138.1 GCA_913048135.1 uncultured Verrucomicrobiales bacterium | reverse complement strand
CAATTGGATGGATTAAACTGGTCCAAAAAGAAGATGGTGCCTAAATCCGAAACAGAATAGAGAATCGCGACCATAGGCTTCAGGAATTAGTTTCCCTTAAATTTTTTTATTCGCGGGATTTCACACTGGTGTGGTCTGTGCTAGCCTAGCTTGATGCTGATCGGAGAAACGGTTAATGAGGCACTGAACGAACAAATTGGCTATGAGTTTTCTGCCTCTCTGCAATATGTGGCGATTGCTGCGTATTTCGAAACGGAGGGCCTTACGGAATTGGCGGATCTATTTCACCAGCAATCTACTGAGGAACGGGACCATGCGATGCGGTTTGTCAAATATGTTACCGATGCAGGTGGTTCCCTGAAAATTCCAGCAATCCCTGCTCCGCGCGCAGAGTTTACCGATGCCTGTGATGCCATCGCATTATCACTGGAATCAGAGCAGCGTGTTACTCAGCAGATTAATAGCTTGGTGAATCTTGCGATTTCTGAGGGCGATCATATTACTCAGAATATGCTGAACTGGTTTGTGGCCGAGCAGCTGGAGGAGGTTTCAAGCATGGATACGCTGCTTACGGTGGCCAAGCGTGCTGGGGACAATCTTCTTTACGTGGAGGAATATGTGGCGCGCCACAAGCAATCTTTGCTGGGTAAGAGCGGCAGCGGGGAAGCGAATTAGCTTGAGCGAACGCCCGCTCTGCTGAAGATGGGCCCGTGGGAATTTCCGCCCGCCAATTCGAGGAGATGCAGCAGCGTGTGCAGGGCCGTAAACCGGCCGGCGCATCGGAAAAAAATGCCGAAACGTCTGCTCACACAATTCTTTTGGGAGTTGATCCCTCACTGCGCGGCACCGGTTTTGGCGTGGTGAAACTGGGCGGCGAGGTGCCAGTCACGCTGGATCAAGGTACTATTAAGTGCCCCGCCAAATGGAGCCGCAGCGAATGTCTGGTTGCCATCACCCGCACCTTGCGAGAGGTGATCGGCCGGCATAAGCCAACGGTGTGCGCGATTGAAGGATTGTTTTACGCGCAAAATGTGAAGACCGCGCTGATCATGGGCGAGGCCCGCGGCGCGGCCATGGCGGCGGTGGCCGAAGGAGGATTGGAGATTTTTGAGATCGCCCCGCGTAAGGTAAAGCAATCGATTGTCGGTTACGGCAACGCCCAGAAACTGGCCGTGGCCAAGATGGTGCAGCGGATGCTCGCGCTGGAGGAGCTGCCGGCACCGGATGCTGCGGACGCGCTGGCTCTGGCACTGACTTATGCGCATCTGAATAAACGTTTTGCCATCGACCCCGCTCAAAAAATATAACGCCCGCTAATGATTGCTTTTCTCCGAGGTCAACTCGCCGAAGCCCTGCCCACGCAGGTGGTCATTGATGTGAACGGTGTGGGCTATGAGGTGCTCATCCCGCTGTCGTCCTTTGACCAACTCCCCGCGCCCGGCGGCGAGGTGACCTTGCTTACGCATTTGGCCATTCGCGATGATGCGCATGTGCTGTATGGATTCAGCACCGAGACGGAGCGCGATTTGTTTCGTCAACTCATCCGCCACGTCAGCGGCATAGGGCCCAAAATTGCTCTCAACGTATTGAGTGGTACAACGCCTGCTTCCTTCCGTGCTGCGGTGACTAATGGCGATGTGAAGGCGCTCTCTGGAATAAACGGTGTGGGTAAAAAGACCGCTGAACGCATTGTGGTGGAGTTGAAGGATAAGCTGGGTGATGAGATGGTCCTAGAGCCCGGTTCTCAACCAGCGATGGGTTCGGAGGATCAAAAGACTGCTGACGCGATTGCCGCGCTGGAAGCTTTGGGAAGCAAACCCAAGGATGCGCAGGAAGCCATCCGGGCTGCGATCGCCATGCTGGGTCCGGACAAGCCGGTGGACGAATTGGTACGGGCGGCTTTGCAGAAAGGCAAATGAGCCAGCCCTCTTCAACCTCTGGGATGGTTGTCCCACAGTCGCTCCGTTGGCACGGTGAACTGGCTGCGGCGATGGGATACACCTTCCTGCGCATGCTATCGGCTACCTTGCGCATGCGTTGGGAGGATCCGGAGGATCACTTGTCCACTATCGACCAATCGCCGGTCATCTTTGCGTTATGGCATAACCGCCTGATTCTTTCGTTGCCGAGTTACCGGAAATACTTCCTCGGCCGCCATCCACATCGTCGTTTGGTTGCTCTCATCAGTGCCAGTAAAGATGGAGCCTTGTTGTCGCGTTTGATGGATCATCACGGCGTGGAATCGGTGCGCGGATCCAGCAGCCGTCGAGGAGGACAGGCACTTAAGGAATTGGTTAACCGCACGCGACGTGGGTACGATGTGGCCATCACCCCAGACGGCCCACGTGGGCCTAAATATGAAGTGCAGGAGGGGGTCGTGATGTTGGCTCAACTCACCGGTTTACCGGTCGTGCCGATGTCCGCGCAGATTCATTCCAAAAAAGTATTGGGCAGTTGGGATGGCTTTCAAGTGCCGCTACCATTTGCCCGGTGCGACATCCGGATGGGCGAACCAATTTGGGTGGATCGCAAGGGCGACGATGTGGAGCGGGAAGTCGCGCGGCGGCAGATCCAGGAGCGCATGATGGCGCTGACCACCGATTAAGGTAATCGCTTTTCGATCGACCGGTATTTTTCCCGGCGCGCCTTAATGGCCGTAACGTAATCTTTGGTGGTCGGAAACCCAATCGCTTCAATGAACGCAGTGCCGTTGGTGTCCGCCTCGTCCTTTTTCCATTTCAAGACATTCGAGCGCCCGGCATTGTACTCGGCGAGCCCGTACGCCACAGGGTCATCGGTGTCCGAATAGCGGCTCATGGCCCGCTTGAGATACCAGGTGCCGGCGAGCACATTGCTTTTTGCACTGACCAAATGGCCATGTTGAAAGTTATCGATGCCGGCGGATTCCGCCCATTCGTGTGCCGCCGCATCGCGGATCTGCATCAGGCCCAGCTCGCCGGCGGCGCCGCGGGCATCGGGATTAAATCGGCTTTCACGCCAGATCACCGCCTTGATCAGCGCGGGATCCATATCGTAAATGGATGCGGCGGCAATGATCACTTCGTCCTGACTATGATCGAGCTGATAGGCCCGCCACCAGCACCAGCCGCCGACATTGATGGCGGCAAACACTGCGGCGATGAGCGCGTACTTCAGCTTCACAAGCCCGTTTTAGGCGAAGCCTTGCGGGACGTCGAGGCCTGTTAATTCATTAACCTTTCACGGTGTGCGCCGGGGCGCGAGGGTGGGGCGTGGTCGCGTGTGTGACACTGGAGATTGCCCTGCGCAAGGAGTTTGACTACCTCATCCCGCCGGAACTGGAAGGCCGGGTGGAGGTGGGCACACGCGTGAAGGTGCCCTTCGGCCGGCGGCAGGTGCTTGGGTGCGTGACGGGGATGGCGGAGCAATCCGAGCATGAAACGCTCAAGCCGATTACCAAGATCATCGGCGCCCAATCATTGGTCACACCCCGGGTGTTGGAATTGGCCCGGTGGATTGCCGAATATTATTGCTGTGCGCCGGAGACCGCGCTGAAGAGTGTGTTGCCCGATGCTGTTCGCAAGGAACAGGAAGGCTGGCGGGAACGCCTGCATGTTCGCTTGCTGCCCGGCGGCGAAGGCGCGGAGGCGCTGACCAAACGGCAGCTGGAAGTGTATCAGGTGATCGAGGAAAACCGATCACTGGCCATGCAGGAGCTGCTTAAGCTCACCGGCACCACTGCCCAGACCGTGCGCAAGCTGGAGGACAAGGGCCTCGTGGAAATTGCCCCGCAGATTTCCGAACGCGATCCCTACGCCAACGAGGAAATCGTCCCCACCCAACCACTGAACTTGAATGCCGAACAAGCTACAGCTTTGAAGGAGATTAACGGGAAGTCCGGCGATTTTTTCCTGCTGCACGGAGTAACAGGGAGTGGGAAAACCGAAGTGTATTTGCAGGCGATTGCACATGCGTTGGAGCAAGGTAAGGGGGCGATTGTCTTGGTGCCGGAAATTTCGCTGACACCGCAGACGGTCGAGCGCTTTAAGGCACGGTTTAGCACTGGGCCGCTTAAGACACTGGTGGCGGTGCTGCACAGTCATCTTTCTGCCGGCGAACGTCATGATGAATGGCACAAGATTCGGCAGGGACGCGCGAAGATTGTGATCGGCGCGCGTTCGGCAATTTTTGCGCCGGTCGAACCACTTGGGTTGATTATCGTGGATGAGGAACACGAGCCCTCCTACAAACAGGAGGAGGCACCGCGGTATCATGCGCGAGATGTAGCAGTAGTGCGCGGCCAGCGCGAGGAGGCTACGGTGGTGCTCGGCTCAGCCACGCCCTCGATGGAGAGTTACCATAATGCCCAGCGCGGTCGTTACCAGCTACTGGAAATGCCGTCCCGGGCGGATCATAAGCAGATGCCGCTGGTGCGCGTGCAGGATATGCGCACGGAAAAGTCAAAGGGCGATCAGGGGCCGCCGATTTTTTCGCAGCGCCTCAAGGAGGCGATTCGTAATCGGCTGGAGCAGGGTGAACAAACGATTTTGTTCCTCAACCGGCGCGGCTTTGCTACCTCAATGCAATGTCCGGATTGTGGTTATGTAGCCGAATGTCCAGACTGCAGCTTATCTTTGACTTATCATCGGCACGAACAATTCCTGCGTTGTCATGTGTGCGGGTATAGTGCTCCGGCACCACGACGTTGCCCAAGCGAAGGCTGTGGCTCCCCCAAGATCCGCTTTCATGGCATGGGGACAGAGAAGGTGGAGGATGTGCTGCGAAAATTATTTCCGGACGCCAATGTCACACGAATGGACTCGGATGCGCTCAAGCGCAAAGACGATTACCGCCGCATCCTAGGTGATTTTCGACGCGGCAAAATCGACATACTCGTCGGCACCCAAATGATCGCCAAGGGCTTGCACTTTCCGCGCGTTACGTTGGTGGGTATAGTCTATGCCGATACGGGCCTTCATCTGGCCGATTTCCGCGCGGGTGAGCGCACCTTTCAGTTGCTTACCCAGGTGGCGGGACGCGCGGGTCGTGGTGAGGTGGAGGGCGAGGTGGTGGTACAGACCTTTTCCCCCGTACACCCTGCTATTCAGTTTTCACGTCGACACGATTATGAGGGTTTTTTTGAGGCTGAGATGGAATTCCGAGAGCAGCTGAGATATCCGCCCTTTACGCGCGCAGCGATGCTGACCTTGCGTGGGCGCAGCGAAGAGAAAGTTTCCTTCTCAGCTGAGCACGTAAAAAAACAAATCGATCCGTTATGTAAATCCATGGATGATCTACAAATCTCAGGACCGGCTCCAGCACCATTGTTGCGAGCGGAGACCTTTTATCGTTATCAACTCATGCTGCGCACTGGTCGCATGAGCGAACTAAGCCGGCAACTCGCGGAGATTGCAACCCGCCTCAGCTTTCCGGATGATGTGACCTTGACCATAGACATCGACCCCGTGAACCTCGTCTGATGGCTGATGGTTCACCCAGCGTGCTATTGCTCATTCCTGCGTATAATGAGGAGGAGCGCATTGGACCAGTGCTGCGAGATTACGCCACGTATTTTCGTGAACACTACGAAGGCGAATTCCGCGCGGTGGTGGTTTTGAACGGTTGCCGGGACAACACGCTTGGCGTCGTGGAGGAAGTGGCTAAGGAATTTCCCGAGATAGAACCGTTAAATTTTGAAGCGCCCATCGGTAAGGGCGGCGCTCTGATCGAAGGCTTTAAGAAAGCCACCGAAGCGGAGGCCGTGCTGACCGGGTATGTGGATGCCGACGGGGCTACGCCGGCCAAGGCGTTTCATGAACTCATCAAGCGTTGCGCCGCCGGCGAGGCGGATTGCGTGATCGGTTCACGTTGGCTGCCTGGCTCTGTACTGCACCAAAGCCAAACGAAATTGCGCCGTGTATTCAGTCGTGGCTTTCACACAATTGTGGAGCTGCTCTTCTGGCTCGGCATCGCCGACACGCAATGTCCCGCCAAGCTCGTGCGGCGCGAGGCACTGGAGGAGATTCTGGAGAGCTTACGCATTGCCGATCTGGCGTTTGACGTGAACCTGCTGGTGAGCCTCAAACAGCGTGGGTACACGATCAAGGAAGTGCCCATCGAATGGACAGACCAGCTCGGCTCCAAGGTTACGGCCAACCTTTGGCGCGTGTCGCTCGTGATGTTTCTCTCAGTGGTGCGGCTGCGACTGGTGCACTCACCGTTTTATAATTGGCTGCGGCCTTTGCGGCCGTTGGAAACGTGGCTGTACCTCCGCCTCAACGCGCCTCCGCCTCGCCCGGCGGCGGATTCTCAGTCGCCTGCGCTAGAAGAAGCTTCTCCTCTTGATTCACCACCCAAGTAAGAATCACCGTCGAGGCCAGAAAACATAAGTTACCCATGCCGATCAATCCCACCATGCTGATGTGCGCGTCTACATTGAAGCCATCGGAAGTCTGCTCCGCGATTTGAGGCCCAGCGTAGCACAGTAAGCCGGCATAAATGACCGGCACGCCCAGTAGCAGGTACACGTTCTTGGATTTGCAGCGGGCCAGAATGTTGTTCACCAACACCGCCGCCAGGGCCAGCGGCGCCATGGCGGCGATAAACCACGGCACGATCGGGGCGGCTTTCAAAAACGAATCGTCGTACACCATTCGCAATGGCAGGTCCGGCACTAGGATGCCCAGCGCGATGGCCATCGCGCACAGGCCGGCGGTGAGGAGGAGCGTGAATCTCAAAACGTCGGTCGGTTTTTGTTCGGCGTGACTTTTTACGACCTTGGGAAACATCACCGCCACCATCGGTCCCACGAAAAAAATCAGCGCGCGGCCGATCATGCCGGCGGCCGCGTAAAAGCCGGTTTGCTCTTTATCGAAATATCGCTGCACCACCACCATGTCCACACTCATCATGCCGCCACCCTTGCCCCGCAACGCCATCTTGTTCGGCTGCTGCATGGCGAACGAGAACTTTTGGTCCATGTTCATGGGGCCAAAGGGGCTTTCGATTGCCATGCTCAGGTCCAGCTCACAACTGAAAGTCTCCAGTTTGGACTGGTAGGTCAAAAAGTCCCGAAGAAGCTTGTCGCCCCGCTCATCTGCATTGGCATGGGAAACGAGGAGGGCCGACAGGCCAGAAGCAAACAGGGCGTATTTCATGGGATCTCCTTTGCGCACCAAAAAGTGCCGGGAATCCATGCTACCCACATCAACTCCCTCGGGTTCACCAATACCCCGCAAGTCCCGCTAGATTCATGCCATGAAGGTTCTTCTTGGTTCAGGCGGCTTCCGCACCGACGATCGTAAAGCCACTTTGGTGGCCGAAATGCAAGCCCACTTCGGTGAGATCGACTCCGTCTTGTTCGTGCCTTATGCCCTGGCCGATCACGACGGCTACGTCGCGGCCCTCAACGAACGTGGTCTGCACGCGGGGTACACCCTGCAGGGCATCCATCAAGCATCCGATCCAGTGGCAGCGGTGGGTTCGGCCCAGGGCATCTACGTTGGGGGCGGCAACACTTTCCGGCTTATCAAACAGTTGCACGAGCTTGGCCTGGTCGAGGCGATTCAAAAACGAATTT
>CAJWVY010000137.1 GCA_913048135.1 uncultured Verrucomicrobiales bacterium | reverse complement strand
CCCAGCGTTAACCCGGTTATCCCCCAAATATAACCATAGGCACGCATCAGTTCGCCCCAGGTAATGCTGCGCCCTTCAGTCAACTTCTCAATGGGCGAATAATCTTTCACCGGCTTGATGATGGAAACCATCACTTTAAAAGCCGGAACTGCGAAGGAATCCACATACGAAGAATCCCGTTTTCCCTCGGTGTAAGTCTGCATCACGGTTCCATCCTCCACCACATCCTGCATCAGGCCCACCCAAAACGAAATAATCAAAACCCCCAAACAGGTAAAGGCGGACATGGCGAACGACATAAAACTGGCCGCGAATAACCCTAGTGCTGCCAAAGCCCCAAGCCATGCAAAGACAATTCCTAATGCACGCATATAGTTTACCGAGAAGCTTGCCTCTTCATAGAGCACCTCTACCCCATCACCTTGATTTTTTAACTGCGCGTCAAGAAAAGGTACCTTTAGCTTCGCCGGACTCCCATTGTACAATGCAACTGTCATAATCCCATTATCATCAAAGAACAAGGGACTCTCGGATTCTGCAGATTTTTTAAATCCGGCCAGAGGTATCTCGTGATAAGTCCGTGCGTCGAGCTCGCGCCCAAACCAATCAAGCAGCTCGCGCCCCGGACTATAATGATAAATGATGGGATACTTATCATCGTTTTTGAAACTTATATTAATATCTTCAAAATATATTCTCAACACTACATTTTTCTTTCGTTCCTCATTCCAGCCGAATGGTTTTTTAAATTCAAACGAAACACCCTCACTCCTATTCAACTGCTGTGAAAACCCCAACACCTCTGATCGAATTTCATTTTTCCCCTTCAACTCCTCAAAACTGTCAAGACCCTCGGGCATTTCCATGAGTTCCCCGCCTCTTTGTTTGATAACAGCATTGCGCTCCTTCACTTTCTCAAATTTGGCTTGAATCAATTCGCGTTCCCGTTGAGGCCAGTAAGTATCCACGAGTTCTTCAACCCAAACGCCCAAAGACACACTACGAGAACCCGGCATATTTGTGCTTACCTGGTATATTTGTCGGCGTAAAATATTTGTATTGATTTGCATGCTGGCTCTAGAAATCAACACCGATTGACGTAAACGTTTTTCCTCAATACCCGCCACCTCTCGCCGCACAACCTCGATATCCCGGTAAATCACTTCTTCATCATCATCAAGAATAGGTTTACCCGTTTCAATATTGAATTCAATTGGAGGAATACCGGCCTGATCAGCCATACGGTAAATCTCCATGTCCTGTCGATCCTCCAACTGCTCCAAGGCATCCCGCGTCAATTTTTTGGCCCTGTACTCCACCATGCCGTACACGACTCCGCCCGCAAAAAGCAGGAGGATGAAATTCATGCTCATCACCCCCAGCCATTTACCCAGCCAAATTTGCCAGCGCGGTATTGGCTTGGTCACCACCATTTGCAGTTGGTAATTTTCGATCTCTGTCGCCAAGGATCCAGCCGACACCCACAGAGTAGCGGCTCCCAGAATGGCGGTGATCATGGAAAGGGTGTAGGTGATGAGGATTTGCGTCATGCCCTCGGCCGACCCATCATCTTTTACCAGCAGCGGAATTCCTCCAATCGTGAACGCGAGCATCACGAGCATCACCCAAAAGAACCGATAACGCAGCGCCGCCTTCCAGGTAAGGAAGACAATGGCCATTAGTTTGCTGCGGCTCATGCCAAGTTATTTCCCGTGTGGTTAGTCCCCCAACAAACCAGAAAGTTTGTCATCCACTTCATCGAGGTTTTTCTTCGCTTCGGCTTTGGGCTCAGGTTTCTTGGTCTCCGGCTCAGTTTCAGCCTCGGATAGGGAATCCAACTTGGCCTCGTCCACCTTGGGCGTTTCGGGCTCGGCCGCCTCAGCCTTCTCCTGTACGGCCGGCTGGGCGGCTTCCTTGTCAGCCAAACGCTCGAGCATTTTCTCAGCCTGAGTGGGCACGGGCTCATCCGCCCGAAGAAACTCGGCCACTTCACTGCCGGAAGTGGCGCCAGAGGTTTCATCCGAAGCCCGCGCTTCCTCCACGACGTTGAGAAAAAGGCTCTCCAAATTCTGGGTGGGATTATCCACGCGAATGGACTCCCTATCCACGTGGCGCCCCATCACCTCCAACACCTCCTTCTGGGCCGTCTCGCTGAGGGTCGGCACGGTGAATTGCACCGAATCTCGCTCGGTCAACAACTCCTCCAACGTGCCGTATTGCTGAACCTTGCCGCCGTAGTAAATCACGGCGCGGTCGCATACATCCTCCACATCCGCCAGCAAGTGGCTCGATAAGATCACCGTCTTGCCTCGGCCTTTGAGGTTCAAGATCAAATCCTTGATTTCCCGGCAGCCCACCGGATCCATCCCCGCGGTGGGTTCATCCAAAATGACCAGATCCGGATCATTGATGAGTGCCTGTGCCAACCCAATCCGGCGCTGCATGCCTTTGGAAAATTCGCCGACCGTCCGCATCTGCACGCCCTTTAATCCCACCATCTCCAGCAACTGCTCCGAGCGGCGTTTTTTCTCTTCTCCATCCAAGGCAAAGAGGCCGCCGAAAAAATCCAGTGTTTCCGCAGAGTTCAAATACCGGTAGAGATACGATTCCTCGGGCAGATACCCAATGCGTTCCTTGGTTTTTACATCCCGCGGCGAACGGCCAAAGATACGGGCCACGCCACGCGACGGATTCAACAGTCCCAGCAACACCTTAATGGTGGTGGATTTACCGGAACCGTTGGGTCCCAGCAACCCGAACACCTCGCCCTTGCGCACTTCAAAGCTAACGTCATTGATCGCCTTGGCCTTGGGGCGGCCCCAAAAATCGCGGAACACTTTTTCCAACGACCGCACCACCACCACATCATCGGACTGGGTCACCCCGGCCTGCGTTTCCTCGGAAGCTTGTGTTGCCGTTTCCATCTTTTTTCCTTTTAGGCAGCAGCCGTGGCCACTTCACCGGATTCCTCGGCGGCCTCTGCTGGTTTCGATTCGTCATCCGAATCCTCAAATGCCTCGAACTCCTCGCCTTCCCGCACCAATCGGGCGCTGTTAAAGACCACGATGAGCGACCCCAACACATTCAACATTGCCGCCAGTACCGGAGTAATAATATTTAGCGCCGCTAACACCAGCCCCACGATCACAAACACTACGCCAAAAATGAAATTCTGGTTGATCACCGAACGCGTCATGCGCGACAGGTGCATCAGGAACGGCAGCCGCCGCAGGTCGCTATTCATCAAAGCAATGGTGGCACTTTGGATGGCCACGTCGCTACCCGCTGCGCCCATGGCGATTCCAATATCGCCAGCTTTCAATGCCGGCGCATCATTCACCCCATCTCCCACAAACGCCACTTTGTAGCCGCGGGCTCTTAAATCCTCAACGTACTTCACTTTCTCAGCCGGAAAACAATCGGCCTGTACATTTTCACAGCCTACCTCCGCCGCCACACGTTCGGCCACCGGGGCGCGGTCACCCGAGACAATCGCTAGGCGTTTTACACCCTCAATACGCAGTTCATTTAGCGATTCCGAAGCTTCCGCGCGAATTTCATCCGTCATCCCAACCCAGCCAATGAACTGGCCATCACGCGAGACATGCACCAAGCTGTATCCCTGCGCCTCATCCAAATCCACCGACCCAGCGATATCCCCGGCAACCTCGTTCTCCTCGAGCCAAACCTGTCGGCCCACCAACACCTTGGCGCCATCCACCTCGGCACTTACGCCTTTACCAGCGGTTTCACCAAAATCCTTAGGCTCAACTAAATCTACCCCCGCTTCCTGCGCCAGCGCCATGATTGCCTTGGCCGTGGGATGGTTGGAATACTGTTCTGCCGAGGCGGTCAACAACAACAGTTCGGCCGGCTTCACGCCTTCCACCGGAGACAACCGACTCACCTTCAGTGTGCCCGTGGTGATGGTGCCTGTTTTATCAAAAATAAATGCATTGATGCGAGCGGCCAATTCGATGTCACTCACCTGTTTGATCATGATGCCCAATCGTGACGCTGTCGCCACTGCGGCCACCATCGCCGTGGGAGTTGCCAAAATAAAGGCCACCGGACTGGACACAATGAACACTGAAATCACCCGGTTCAAATCCTGGGTAAACGCCCAAACCAACGCACCAATAACCAGTACCAGTGGCGTGTAAAAGCCCATGTACTGATCCACGATTTTCTCAAAACGCGTCTTAGATTGAGCCGCCTGTAGGATCAATTCGCGCACGCGGCCAAACTCCGTTTCCACTCCCACTTTGGTGACCTTCACCTCCAACACGCCATCAATATTGATCGTGCCTTGGAACACCGCATCGCCCGGCTTCTTATCCACCGGCAAGGACTCGCCTGTGATGTTAGCCTGATTGATCGAACCGCTGCCGGTCAGGATATCACCGTCTGCTGGCACATTATCGCCGGGTCGCACTCGAATACGGTCTCCCACCTGCAAATCATTAGCCGAAACTTCCTCTTCCTTACCGTCCCCAAAAATTCGACTAGCCTTCGTCGGCGCACGCTCGAGCAGGCGGCGAATGGCTTCCTGCGCGCCTGATGCCGTGCGGGACTCAATCATCTCCGCCAGTAACATGAAGAAAGCCACCAAACCGGCCGCGTGATAATCGCCATGAGCAAACGTGGCCAGCACCGCGATGGAAACCAGCTCGTTGGTCGTCAATAAGCCCTGTTGTAAATCTCGAACCGTGGTGCGGAAAATGCGAACCCCCAATATGATCGCTCCAATCATTGCACTGAAATCACCCACCCGCGATTCGGCACCCAAAATCCAATCGGCCAGAAAGCCGTTGATGATAAACACGATGCCGGCGAAGATGAACTTCACCGTGGTGGCGGCGTCCTGATTTTCTTCGGGCGCGGAATGAGCAGCTGCTGAATCGGTCTGCATGGCCTAGTTTCCTCCCTTCTCTTCCTCCACCTCCGGCGGTGGCTGATTAATCAGCAGGCGCAGCTTGGCCGGATTTAGTTTGCCGCCCTTGGAAACGAGGTAAATTTTAATGTCTTCATTTTCCGCAATCCGCTCCATGGCCTCGTAATACATCTGCTCCATGTACCGACGACGCGTTTGCTGCGTGGGATATTTCTCGATGATATCCGTGAACCGCTGCGCCAATGAGCCAACCGAGGCGGATAGCGCCTGCGCCTGATTATTGGCCTGATTGCGAATCGTGGCGATTTCACCGGCCTCGGTGTTGATGGCATCCCGGATGTTCTTGGCTTCCCCGGCCGCCGCACTACGCGCTTCGCGGGCCTGGGATTCCGCACTGGAAAAAGCGTTATAGGCATTGCGCGTGAGGAATGGCAGCTCGACATCATCGCCTCCCACCGTCACCCGCACGATTTCCACGCCGAGATCGTATTGGTCAACCAAATCATTTGCCCGTTGCTGGACGGAAGAGGCGAAAACAGTAGAATTGTTTTGGATTTCCGCCAGATCTTTTTGCGAAGCAGCGTAGGTCACACTGTTGTCCAACACCAATTGCAACACCGCCACTGCGTCTGCATACCCAAATGCAAACTGGCTGGGATCAGCCACCCGATAAATCATCTCCGCCTGCAGATGGATGATTTTTCCGTCCTGTGTCAGAGCATATCCGTCCCGCGAAGCATCCACCGGCCGTTGATTTGGATTGTCCCCAATTTGCACCGCACCCATGGCTGCGTACCAAGCGCTATCGCTCTTCACCGGCTTCTCGCGGGCAATCTCCACTTTTTCATCAATGGGATACGGCCACGCAAACCGAATACCGGCTTCGAAAACCTTATCGCGATCTTCGGTTTGCGCCTGACCAAAGCGCAATACTATGGCACCCTCGGTGTTTTCATCCACGGAAAAGGTGTTAGAAAAAACCAGATACACTGCCAACACAGCGATCACCAACTTCAGAATGGTGAAGCTGCTACGCAAGGCCTGCTCCATGGCTCGGGAGCCGGCCTCATTTCCAAGATCCACTTCCGGGGTGTCCTTGGGCTGAATGGGTTTTTCGCTCATAACAATTCCGAAAGACGCTGTTTATTCTTTTTCCTCAGCCCCATCGCCGGAATCAGGGTTCATCGCTGGCGTTTTCAAGCCGCGTAACAGGCCGAACGGCCCCATGGTGTCATCCAAAATCAATGTGGTTTGCTTCTTCACGGATTTCTCCAAGGCCTCCAACTGCATCAGGAATGCCGCCAATTCCGGGTCCTGTTCCAATGCCTTAAATTGCTGCAAGGCATCAGCCTGTGCCTTGGCCAACATGGCATCGGCTTCCAGCTGGGCTTTTTGCACGGCGTTTTCCTTGTCGCTTTGAGCTTTTTTGCGGATCGCTTCAGCTTCCTGCTGAGCAAGATGCACCGTAGTTCCCGCGGCATTGGTCCATTGGGTCACCATCGCGTTGAGCACCACATCCAAGTTGCTTTGCGGGACGCCCACCTTACGAATTCCAACAAACTCAATGGCCACACCCAACTTCTCGGCCTTATCCTTAGCCGCCTTAAGGATGCTGGCTTCCAGCCCGTCAAAATCAACTTTTGCTGCTGCCGCGCCATCATTCACAAAGCTGCCAAAGCCCATGGCCACCTGGTTCACCTGATTGTTCTTCTCGGTATCCACGATCTCCAGCAGCTGCTTTTCTGCATCGCGCAGTCGTGCCTCTGAGTCCGATCCCTTCGTGCCTTTCATAAACAGGCTTGGATCATCGATCTTCCACCCGAAATAAAACTGCATCATCACACTGGCGCTGCCCTCGTTTTCGCCGGCACTGGTCATCACCTGATCGTACCGCGTGGTTTTGACATGAACCCGCTTGTCGAATTTGTAGACGCTTTGAATGGGCCACGGCCATTTGGTGCGCAGGCCCGGTTTCTCAATGGGATCACTGTCCTTGCCCAGTGTGTTCACAAAGGCGATCTCATCCTGGCGCACCTGATAGGTGAACATATAAGAGCCAAAAATGAGCAGCAACAGCCCGAAGATGATAATGTTGACGGCTTTTTTCATGGTAGTAAATCGAGGGTTTATTTTTTAGGCGGCACTTTAATATCGGTCATGCCACGCCGGATGGCCTCGTGCAAATCGAGGTCCACTTCCAGTTCGTGATGTTCGGTGGCCACCACAAATTTGCGCGCGTTTTCCACGGCCCGTTCAAATGTGGTGAGGTACAACCAAAGTGGATAAATTTTTTGTGCCTGGCGAAATGGTTGCTCCGCCCCGCGCAACCGCCCCGCGCGTGCTTCAGCCTCCTTCACCCGCAGTGTCGAAGTGGTATTGGCATCGTATTGCAGTACCTCAACTTCACGTGCTTTCTCCGCCACCAACCTTTCACTCTCCTTGGTCGCATTGTAAATCTCCAGCTGACTAATCACTTGGGCAGACACCGGATTCTCAAATGCCGCGGCCACCGGCATGTTGTTTAAATTCGCCTCCCCCTGCCCGGGTTCTGGTTCGCCGCGTTCCACGACGTTCTCGGGAGATTCCGCCGGCGGCCGTAAATCGGCTAGACCCACGAATAAAATATCTACTCCCAAGACTTCCGCATGTTCCTGGAGGTTGTCACGCAATTCGACTTGGGCCTGTTCCCTGCCCTTGAGCATGAG
>CAJWVY010000136.1 GCA_913048135.1 uncultured Verrucomicrobiales bacterium | reverse complement strand
TCTAATGTTTCGGAAGATATTGTATGTGTGCCCATCTATCTACCATATCCTCAGATCCATGGAATCTTCACTCTGTAGACATCATATCATGGCCACGCAGGCGCGGCGGCGGGGTCGGCGGTCGATCTGAAGGTGGCGCGCGCGCTCACGGAGGAGGCGGTCCTCGGCGACGCTCTCGCCCTCTGGCAGTAGGAGCAGCAGCGTTGCGGCTCGCGTGAGCAGTTTGCGGGTGTGGTGCGCCGCGACGCCGGGTAAAACGTGCTTGTAGAGCTCGACGACCGCCGAGTGCACGCCCGACAGAAACCACACCACGGGACGTTGACTCCGCATGTTTGGCCCGCGTCCGACACGGGGCTGACGAGCGCATGTTCGGCGCCGGCACCCTTGATGAGCGGATGCTACGGCGAAGCATTTATTTCATGATCAAGCGCAGCAAGCTCATCCCCAGCATGCAGCTCTTTGATTCGCCTGAGCCGCTGGTGAGCCAGGGCAGTCGCCCGGCCACCATCATCGCTCCGCAGGCGCTGCACTTCATGAACAACGGTCAGGTGCGCGCTTCAGCCATGGAACTGGCCAGGCAACTGAAAGCCCAACCCGATACCGCCGCGGCCGTGACTCTGGGTTACCAAACCGTTCTTGGCCGCGCCCCCACGCCGAAGGAGCAGAAGTCGATCGCCAGCTTCATCGACGTGCAGGAAAAATCTTATGCCAACAACGGCCGCGAACTTGCCCTTGCCGACTTCGTGCAGGTGCTTTTTGGGCTCAACGAATTTATCTACGTGCAATGAACACTCTGAATCACCTCAACCGCCGCCAGATGCTTCAACGGGCTGGCATGGGTATTGGCTCGCTGGGTTTGGCGAGTTTGCTCCAGCAGGAAGGCTTGGCTGCGCAAAATCCGTTGGCGGCGAAGAATCCGCATTTTAAGACGAAGGCCAAATCGGTCATTTGGCTCTTCATCAACGGCGGACCGAGCCATGTGGATACGTGGGATTACAAACCGGAGCTGGCCAAGCGTGACGGGCAGGCGCTGGAGGGGTTCGATCGGTTTACCGGCTTCTTTGCCAACGCGGTGGGTGGGCTGATGAAAAGCCCGTTTGAATTCAAACCGCACGGGCAAAGCGGTAAGCATGTCTCGTCCATTTTCCCAAACCTCTCCAAGCACGTAGACAAGATGGCGTTCATTCACTCGGGACACACGGAGAGCAACAACCATTCACCGGCGCTCTTCGCGATGAACTGCGGCCTGCCGCGAATGGGGTATCCGTGTGTTGGCTCATGGGTCACATACGGGCTGGGAAGCGAGAGCGACAGCCTGCCCGCGTTTGTGGTGATGAGCGACCCGAAGGGACGCGGCCTGCCTAAGGGACATGCGGCCAACTGGGGCGCGGGCTTTTTGCCGAGCGTCTATCAGGGCACTCACTTCAGGCCCACAGGCGATCCGATCGATAATCTCAAACGCCCCACCGGCATGAACGCCGAGCAGCAACGGCGGCAGCTTGATCTCTTGAAGACGCTGAACCAACAGCACTTCGAAGTTAATCCGTTTGAGGAATCGTTGGCCGCGCGTATTGAGAGCTTCGAGCTGGCCTACCGCATGCAGAGCGCCGCGCCCGAGGCGTTGGCGGTGGATAAGGAACCGGAGCACATTCGCGCCATGTACGGGCTGGACGACGACAAATGCAAACACGTCGCCGCCCAATGCCTTACGGCCCGCCGTATGGTGGAGCGCGGCGTGCGGTTCATTCAGATTTACAGCGGTGGCATGGAAAACCAGCGGAGCTGGGACGGTCACAACGACATCGCCGGCAACCACTCGCAGTTCGCCGGCGAAACCGACAAGCCGATCGCCGCGCTCCTTCAGGACCTGTCGCAGCGTGGGTTGCTGGACGAAACACTTGTCGTTTGGGGCGGCGAATTCGGCCGCCTGCCGGTGGCGCAGAAATCCAAGAAACCCGGTCGCGACCATAACCCGCACGCGCTCACCTACTGGATGGCCGGCGGCGGCGTGAAAGGCGGCGTAAGCTATGGCGAGACCGACGAGATCGGTCACAAAGCCGCCGTCGACAAATGCCACGTCAACGACCTCCACGCCACCATCCTTCACCTGCTGGGCATGGATCACGAGAAACTCACCTACCGCCACAACGGCCGCGACTTCCGCCTAACCGACGTGGGTGGCGAAGTGGTGAAGGAGATTATCGCATGAGGCCATTCATCGGGATGGGCGCCTTGCTGCTTCTGGCAATCGGAAGCATGGCCGAGGACGCGCCGGACTTTAATCGCGAGGTGCGACCGATTCTCGCGACGCATTGTTTCACCTGCCACGGTCCGGACGCCAACACACGTAAAGCCAAGCTGCGGTTGGACGAACGCGAGGCGGCTTTGGAGATCCTAGCGCCCGGCAAGCTGGTGGACAGCGAGTTGATACATCGCATCCTGTCCGAGGATCCCGATGAAGTGATGCCGCCGCCTTCATTGAAAAAGCCGTTGAGCGCGGCACAGAAATCGGTATTGAAACGCTGGGTGGCGGCCGGCGCGCCGTATGCCGGCCACTGGGCCTTTGCCCAACCACAGCGGTCGGAACCGCCCAAGGTGAAACAGGCCGACTGGGCCCGCACGCCGATCGACCGATTCATTCTCGCGCGTTTGGAACAGGAAGAATTGCAACCAGCACCCGAGGCGAATCGCGAGCGGTTGCTATGTCGATTGTCGCTGGATCTCACTGGCCTGCCGCCGACCCCGACGGAGGTGGAGACGTTTCTCAAGGATCAATCCCCGAACGCCTACGAAAAGGCGGTCGACCGTCTGCTAGCTTCGCCGCGGTATGGCGAGCACATGGCCGTGCCGTGGCTGGACTACTCGCGCTACGCCGACAGCAACGGCTACCAAACCGACGGCAGCCGCCAGCAATGGCCGTGGCGCGATTGGCTGATTCAGGCGCTGAACGCGAACAAGCCGTTTGACCAGTTCACCATTGAACAGTTAGCCGGAGACATGTTGCCAGAGGCGACGCTGCAGCAGAAGGTGGCCACCGGTTTCAATCGCAACCACCGCATCAACGGCGAAGGCGGCATCATCGCCGAGGAATGGCGCGTGGAGACGGTGATTGATCGAGTGGAAACCACCGGCGCCACATGGCTGGGTCTCACGCTCGGCTGCGCGCGTTGCCACGATCACAAGTATGATCCCCTGTCGCAGCGTGAATTTTACCAGTTCTTTTCCTTCTTCAACAACGTGCCCGAGACCGGACGCTTGGCTGGCCAAAGCAGCAACACCAAACCGTTGGTGAATGTGGAAACCGCTGAGCATCGCGCGTCCGTGGCCAAATTGGAAACGGAGATTAAACAGGCCGAGGCCGCCGCGAAACAGGCGGCGGCCGAGTTGCCGAAATTGGTGAAGGCGTGGGCTCCGAAATTCAGTGAGGAATTGAGCGGGAAAAAAGTGATCTGGCAGGGCGTGGACGAAGCGACGGTGACCTCCAAGGGCGGCGCCAAATTTGAGCGGTTGGAGGACGGCTCCTGGCTACCGAGCGGACCGAATGCCACGCATGACACGTACGAGATTCGCACCACGATGACCGGCGACCACTTCACCGGTGTGCTGTTGGAATGCCTGCCGGACGCGCGCCTACCGAATAAGAGCTTGGGCCGGTACAGTAACGGCAACTTTGTTCTCACCCGCGTCGAAGGCGAGATCGTGCCGGCCAACGGCAAGCCCGTGCCGCTGAAGTTTACGCGGATTGAATCGGATTACTCTCAAAAAGGATGGGACATCAAGAACGTCAACAACGGCCAGTCCGGCAAAGGCTGGGCGGTAGACGGGCCTACGCGACGGGAACCGATTAAGGCACTCTTCCTCGCGGGTCAACCGGTGGCCGTGCCGAACGAGGCCACGGTGGTGCTGCGGTTTGTGTGCGCGACCCTGAACCAGCATAACCTCGGGCGGTTCCGCTTGTCTCTCACCGGCGCCACGCCGGCGGCCGTGAGCCTGAAGGGCGACAGCATTCCCGCTGCGGTGCGGGTGGCCTTGGATGTCGAGACCCCGACCCCCAAGCAGTGGGCGGCGTTGGAAAAATACTACCGCGCGCACGTGGCCAACCCAGCCAAGGCGGCTGATGACCGCGTGGCCGCCAAACGCAAACAACTGGCCGATCTCCGCAAGAAACTGCCGACAGTGATGGTGATGGAGGAAATGCCGGCGCCGCGTAAGGCGTTCATTCTCAACCGTGGCCAGTACGATCAACCGGCGGAGGAAGTGAAGGCCGGGTTGCCGGCCTTTCTGCCCGCGCTGCCCAAGGGCGCGGCGATGAACCGACTGGGGCTCGCTCGTTGGATCGCCAGCGCGGATAATCCGCTTACCGCCCGCGTGTGGGTGAACCGAGCCTGGGAACATTTCTTCGGTGTGGGCCTAGTGAAGACGACTGAAAACTTTGGTGTACAGGCGGCGTTTCCGAGTCATCCGGCATTGCTGGACTGGTTGGCGCGTGAGTTTGTGAAGCCATCGCAGGGCGTGCAGGTGAACGGTCAACCGGCCAAGGCGTGGGATATGAAAGCCTTTCACAAACTACTGGTGATGAGCTCGGCCTATCGTCAGGACGCCAAGCCGCGGACCGATACCTATGCGGCTGATCCGGACAACCGACTGCTGTCGCGCGGACCGCGTTTCCGATTGGGCGGCGAGCAGTTGCGTGACCGGGCGTTGTTTGCCAGCGGTCTGCTGGTGGAACAACTCGGCGGTCCCAGCGTACGGCCGTACATGCCGGTGGGGGTCTGGAACGAGACCACGCGCTACGGGGATTTGCGCAATTATAAAAACGCCACCGATGACGGCCTGTATCGGCGCACGATGTACACGATCTGGAAACGGACTGCCGCACCGCCTTCGATGCTGCTCTTTGATGCGCCCAACCGTGAGGTGTGCACGATCCAGCGCTCACGCACCAACACGCCGTTGCAGGCTTTGTCGCTCCTGAACGAAGTGACCTTCGTGGAAGCGGCCCGTCGGCTGGGCGGTCGGATGTTGAAAGACGGTGACTCCTCGATGGAAGCGCGGTTGACGTACGGCTTTCTCTGGGCCGTTTCCCGAAAGCCAACTCCAACCGAACTGGCGGTGTTGCGCGACGGGCTGAAGGAGGATCTGGCTTATTTCACCACAAACCCCGAGGCAGCCAAGAAACTGCTGGCTGTGGGCGAATCGGCGGCGCCGGATGATAGACTCGCGGAGCGCGCGGCGTTCACGCTGGCGGCGAATGTGTTGTTGAACCTCGATGAATTTGTGACGCGCGAATAATGAATCCCGATTTCAATCTCCAGGTGCAGGACGCCCTCAACCGGCGCGTGTTCCTGCGCAACACCACTTCGTTTCTCGGACTGTCAGCTCTGGCCGGATTGACGCAGGCGAAGACCTCGTCGAGCGGCCTGCCCGGGTTTCCCACGCACGCAGCTAAGGCGAAGCGGATCATTTATCTGTTCCAATCCGGGGCACCGTCGCAGATGGATTTGTTTGATCCCAAACCAGCGATTGCCGATCGGCGCGGCGAGGATTTGCCTGATTCTATCCGGAAAGGTCAACGGCTCACCACGATGACCTCCGGCCAGAAGAAGTTTCCGGTGGCACCCACCATTTTTAAGTTCGGGCGGCACGGCCAGAGCGGCATGGAGTTCAGCGAATTGTTGCCGCACCTGTCCAAACAGGCCGACAAGCTGGCGATGATTCGCACGGTGCATACCGAGGCGATCAACCACGATCCGGCGATCACCTTTTGCCAGACCGGCCATCAACTGGCCGGGCGGCCGAGCATCGGTTCGTGGCTGAGTTATGGGTTGGGCAGCGAAAACCGCGACCTCCCGGCTTATATTGTGCTCACTTCCTTTGGGTCCGGCCGGCCGAATGATCAGCCGTTGTACGATCGCCTGTGGAGTTCGGGGTTTCTACCCACGCGCCATCAGGGCGTGAAATTCCGCAATACCGGCGATGCGGTCCTGTATCTTTCCAACCCGCCGGGAGTGGACACCGCCACCCGCCGGCGCACACTGGATCGGCTGAACTCACTGAACCGCGAACGCCTGTCGCAGGTAGGTGATCCGGAAATCGCCACGCGCATAGCGCAGTATGAACTGGCGTTTCGCATGCAGAGCAGTGTGCCGGAGTTGTTGGATGTCTCCAAGGAACCCAAGCACGTGCTGGATTCCTACGGACCGGATGTGCACCGGCCCGGCTCGTACGCGGCCAACTGCCTACTGGCACGTCGCATGGCCGAGCGGGATGTGCGGTTTGTGCAACTCTTCCACATGGGCTGGGATCACCACGGCGGCTTGCCCAAAGCGGTGGCCGGGCAATGCAAGGACACCGATCAACCGACGGCCGCACTGCTGAATGACCTAGAGCAACGCGGGTTGTTGAAGGATACGCTGGTGGTGTGGGGCGGCGAGTTCGGGCGCACGGTGTATTCGCAGGGCAATTTATCCGCGACCAACTACGGGCGCGATCATCATCCGCGGTGTTTCACCATGCTCATGGCCGGTGCCGGCATTCGCGGCGGCGTGACCTATGGTGAGACGGATGATTACTGCTACAACATCGTTCGCGATCCGGTGGGGGTGCATGATCTCAACGCAACCATTCTGGATCAGCTGGGGATCGATCACGAGAAGCTCACGTACAAATTCCAAGGGCGCGATTATCGCCTGACGGATGTACACGGTAAGCCGGTGAAGGGCGTGTTGGCTTAACTTGCCAACGCCTACGCGGTGGCCTGTTCTTTTTCGGCCAGCAACTGCTCGCGCCGGGACTGACGCCGGGACTGATATTTGCGCAGACCGGCGCGCGCGATGAAAAAGCCGATCAACCCGATGACCGCCCCGAACACGGCGGCTCCAGCGGTCCAACCGGCGAGTGCCTTGAGCAATTCACCGGAAGAGGCGAGATCCTTGACCACATCCCATGTTTCGCCCAGCGGCTTCATTGTCTCGCCGTCCATGAATTTGTCTTTGTAGTTCGGCAACCCGAGCATTTTGCTGCCGAGAATGAAGCTGGGCGGGATGGTGAGAAAGGCGAAAAGCTTGGCAAATACAAAGCCGGCGACCGCGGCGCCCATGTGACCCTTGCCGAACTTGTTCAGCGGATACATCAGGAAAAAGGCAAGGCCCAATGTGGGGAAGAAAATCAGCTCCACAAAGATGCCGTAGCCCACGCCGCGGGCCACCTGTGAGGGCGCACCTTTGGTTCGTAGAATCCGCAGGTAATCCAGGCGCATCTTGCGTCCGATGCGGGTGTACCAGGGATGCCTGCTCGTGCCGCCGGCCATGGGCGGTTACTTGGCCACCACCCAGTCGAACTCGATCTTTACCTCGGGATCGGTCTGAATGCTGCCGGTGGGTAGCTTGGGGGAGGGGGGCGTGATGCCGAAATCGGTCATCTTAATCGGCACCATTCCGGATACTGTCAGTTGGCCAGCCTTGTTGGCGATGTCGACATCGAAATTCAGCGGCTGCTTTTTACCGTTGATCTCAATGGCACCGGAACCTGCGCAGGTGGACACGCCGTCCTTCACGGACTTCACTTCAAGACCGGTGATGGTAAACTTGATGAGCTTGTGCTTCGGCTCGTTCATGGCCGCGTGCATTACTTCGTCCATGCGCTTCTTGCCGCTCTTGAGCTGGCGCACGGGTACGATCACCGTGCCGCTG
>CAJWVY010000135.1 GCA_913048135.1 uncultured Verrucomicrobiales bacterium | reverse complement strand
AGTGGTCGCATTATGAGGATGCGCTTCGTGTGCCGCTGATTATTTGTGATCCACGTGTGCCCGCCAAACAACGCGGGCAAGTCACGGATGCCTCGGCATTGAACTTGGATTTCCCAGCAACTTTTTTGGATTGGGCGGGCGTCAAAATTCCAGAGCGTTATCAGGGGCGCAGTCTCAAACCCGTAGTAGAAGGTGGCAAGCCCGCGGGTTGGCGTTCAGAGACGTTCCACGAACATCACGCTGTACGCGGTCGCATTCCTGCCTTTGAGGGGCTGCGTAATCAACACTTTAAATATGTGCGTTATACCGATTTTGGGAACCATGAGTTTTTGCATGATCTTAAGAATGATCCGGATGAACTTAAAAATCTCGCCAAAGACCCTAAACACAACGATGTGCTCAAGGCCATGCGCTTGCGGACCGATGCTCGCGTCAAAGAGCTTGGTGGACCGTTGAACCCGTTGGGGAATTTTGGGAAATCGACGGACCCTCATCCAACCGCTTCGGCGGCTGTCACCGTGCGGCCTGGAGCGGATGGGTTTGTGAACCTGATCGGCGGCGGTCTGCGCGGCTGGGCTGGAGACACGAAACATTGGTCTGTGAAGAAAGGCGTGCTCACCGGCACCACCGACGGCACGCTCAAGGCCAACTCCTTCCTCACTTGGAAAGGTTCCACCATTCGCAACTTTGACCTGCGCGTGCAGGTGCGCGTGACCCCCGGCGGCAACAGCGGTATTCAATACCGCAGTCGCATGCGGCCAGATCTTGGCCTGTATGCGGCGTCTGGATATCAATGCGATGTCGTCGCCAAGAACCCCAATTACAACGGCATGTTGTATGAGGAAAAAGGTCGGCGCATTCTGGCGCACACCGGCGAGAAGGTGACGGTCGATGAGCAAGGTCGTTCCTGGATTACCGGCAAGATGCCCGTGAAGGAATTTGCCGCCGGCGAATGGCATGAGTATCGCGTGCTCGTGCGCGGCAACCATCACCAGCACTGGATCGATGGGCACCCGACTGCGGACCTGATTGATTTCGACGAGAAAGGCCGCTCGCTCGATGGTGTGTTGGCCGTACAGGTGCACACCGGGCCGGCCATGACCATTGAGTACAAGGAATTCCGGATCAAACATCTGCCCGATGATTTGCCGCTGCTCCAGCCGAAGGATCATCCCATCCCGGCTGGCTCGCTCGGCGTGCGGCCGCAGGGGCGACTACCCAAGAACTGGGAACCGCCGGTGTACGGCAAGAAATAGCACCGATCATGAAACGCTCACTCTGCCTGCTCCTGTTAAGCGGCCTGCTGTCTTTGGCATCGGCCGAGACGCGCCCCAACATTGTGTTGGTGATGGCCGACGATCATGGCTACGGCGACACGGGCTTTACCGGCCATCCGTTTGTCCAGACGCCGCACCTCGACGCCATGGCCAAGGCGGGCGTGGTGTTCAACCGGTTTTACGCCAGTGCGCCCGTGTGTTCGCCGACGCGCGCCAGCGTGATGACCGGCCGTCATCCGTTCCGCGTGAACGTGCCCAATCACGGGCATTACCTGCGGCCGCACGAAACCACCGTGGCCGAGGCGCTTGGGAGTGCCGGGTATGTCACCGGTCATTTTGGCAAATGGCACATCGGCTCGGTGCAGAAGGAGAGCCCCACTAGCCCGGGAGGTGCGGGGTTCGATGAATGGTTGTCGGGCCTGAACTTTTTCGACAACGATCCTTACCTCAGTCGCAACGGCGAATACGGGCAGTTCAAAGGCCCCGGCTCGGTGATCGCCATGGACGCCACTATCGAGTTTCTCAGCCAACACGCCAAGGGCGACAAACCGATCTTTGCCGTGACCTGGTTACCGTCGCCTCACGATCCGCAGGCGGAGCTGCCGCAAGGCCTTCCGAACGCCGCCACGCTGTACAACGATGAGGACACCAAGAAGCCCGGCTACTTTCGCGAGATCACGCTGCTGGATCAGCAGATCGGGAAACTTCGGAAGAGCCTGCGCCAGTTGGGCATCGCGGAGAACACGCTGTTGTTTTACTGCAGCGACAACGGCGGGCTCGTGGTGGAATCCTCCGGAGGCCGGGCGAAAAAGGGCAGTATCTACGAAGGCGGCCTGCGTGTGCCCGCGGTGATGGAATGGCCGGCCAAGTACAAGGCGAAGACCGTCGACACGCCAGCGTTCACTTCCGATCTGTACCCCACGCTGGTCGCCTTAGCCGGTGCCAAGGTCGCGCATCAGCCATTGCTCGACGGCATCGATTTGGCGCCGGTGATTGCCGGGAAACGCACCGAGCGTCCGCCCATGGGCTTCTGGCATGGACACACTCAAGGGCAAGGCACCTGGAACGACCGCATCATCAAGGCCCTGTTTGAGGCCAAAAAAGCGGGCCAACCCAACCCGCATCCCACGCGCGTTCTGAAAAACGTGAATGAATTCCCCACCTTCGGCGCGGACGCCCAGCGCGGTCACGCCGCCTGGAATGCTTGGCCGTGGAAGCTGCATCGGATTGAAAAAAACCAAAAGGTCACCTTCGAGTTGTATCACTTGATCAAAGACCCGATGGAGGCGGACGATCTCAGTGCCGCCGAACCGAAACGCACAGCCCAAATGCGCAAGGCGCTCGAGGCATGGCAGCGATCCGTCTTGTCCAGCTGGTCCGGGGCGGACTACCGAAAGTAGATGCCCATAATCCGAATGAGAAAGCTGTTCATGCGCACCACGACACCGAAATATATGAAATCCATCCTCGTCCTGACTCTAGCATTTCTCGGTTTATGGACGGAGCTGCGCGCGGATGCTCGGCCGAACATTGTCTGGATTATTCCCGATGATATGTCGGCGAATTTTTCGTGCTACGGCGAAACTGCCATTCAGACGCCGCATGTGGATGCGCTGGCTCGGCGCGGCGTGAAGTTTACCCGCGCCTTTGTCACCGCCCCGGTCTGCTCGACGTGTCGCTCGGCGTTTATCACGGGCATGTACCAGACCAGCATTGGCGCGCATCATCATCGCAGCGGCCGCGGCTACCAGAAGATTCGGCTGCCCAAACACATCCAGCTCGTGCCGGCATTGTTTCAGAAAGCCGGCTATCACACCTCCATTGCCGGTTGGCCCGGCAGCAAGGGGCGCCTGGGCAAGACCGATTACAATTTTGAATGGAATCCCTCGGTGTACGACGGCGCGGACTGGGCGGATCGCAAACCGGGTCAGCCGTTTTTCGCGCAGATCCAAACGCCGGGCGGCAAGTTGCGCGGCAAGAATGCGGAGGGTTGGGAGAAAATCGCCGCCGCCGCTGAGGCCAAGCTCGGCCGGAGCACGCCTTTGGAGGCGGTGAAACTGCCTCCGTATTATCCGGACCACCCGGATATCCGCCGCGATTGGGCGGCGTATTTGGATTCGGTACGCATGACCGACGTGATGGTGGGCGAGGTGATCGCCCGCCTCAAGCGGGAGGGGGTGCTGGAAAATACGCTGGTGATATTCATGACCGATCACGGCATCAGCCATGCGCGCGGCAAACAATTTCTGTATGACGAAGGCATTCACGTGCCGTTGGTTATTGCCGGGCCCGGCGTGAAGGCCGGAGCGGTGCGGCACGACGTGGTGGAGCACATCGACATCGCCGCCCTGTCGCTGGCCGCGGCGCAGATCGGTGTCCCCGACTACATGCAGGCCCGCGACATTCTGGCCAAAGACTACCAGCCGCGCGCGGCGGCCTTTTCCGCGCGTGACCGGTGTGATGAAACCGTGGATCACCTGCGTTCGGTGCGCAGCACGCGGTACAAATACATTCGCAATTTCCTGCCGGCCCGGCCGCATCTGCAGCCGTGCGCATACAAGGATGCCAAGGCCATTCTCCAGGCGTTGCGCGCATGGCATACTGCCGGCAAGTTGAACGCCACGCAGCAGTTGCTTTTCCAGCCCACCCGCCCGCAAGAGGAATTGTACGATCTGGCCAATGACCCGCATGAAATCAACAACCTCGCCCGGGACCCCAAGCACGCCGCGATGCTCAAGACGATGCGCGGTCAGTTGGATCAGTGGATGCAGAAAACCGGGGATCACGGCCGACGCCCCGAACCGGCGCGGATGTACGACAGCGATATGGCATTGTATCTTGATAAGGTTAAGAGGAAGGGTGATGCGGCGCATTTGAAAACCCTTCAGGATAACATTGCGCAAATGAAACGCTGGGCGAAGGAAGGGAAATGAATTTGGTCCGCGTCTTCCTGATCGCAGGGCTGTTCGTCAGCCTGTGTGTGCCGGCGGCAGAACCGTTGCGGGTGTTGATTGTGGATGGGCGCAATAACCACAATTGGAAGGTCACCACCGACGCCCTGCGGGCGACGCTGCAGGCGACCGGCCGGTTTCAGGTGGAGGTGTCCACTGTGCCGGAATCATTGACCGTCGATGGCCCTCGTGAACCCCGGACCGAGAATCCGGCGATCAAGGCGCGTTTTCACAAGGCGAAATCGTTGTACACCGAATTGGTCGCGCCCGCGCGGAAACGCGAGGCCGAGGCTTGGGAGCAATGGCGGCCGAATTTCGCTGCGCATGATTGTGTGATCCTGAATTACAACGGCACAATGTGGCCGGAGCCGGTGCGGGAGGCGTTCGTCAAATACGTGCACGGCGGTGGCGGCGTACTGCTGATCCACGGCGCCAACAATGCGTTTTCCAACTGGGACGCGTTCAACGACATCATCGGCATTGGCTGGCGCAAGGCGGATTATGGCCAGGCGATCAAGGTGAATGCCGAGACCGGCAAACCCTTTGCGGATCCGAAGGCCGGCAATTCCTCGCATGGCTCTAAGCATGCCTTTGCGGTGACCGTGCGGGAGCCCAAGCATCCGGTGATGCGCGGTGTGCCGCCGGTGTGGTTGCATGCGCGCGATGAGCTGTATCATCACATGCGCGGGCCCGCGAAAAATCTGACCGTTCTTTCCAGCGCCTTTTCTGATCCCAAACAACGCGGCACCGGCCAGCACGAGCCGATCACCTGGGAGGTGGCCTACGGGCAGGGCCGCACGATCGTGACTTCCATGGGGCACTTTTACAAAGGGGACAGCATTTGGGACGCGCTGTATTGCGTGGGCTTTCAGACGATTGTCGCGCGTAGTTGCGAATACCTCGCCACGGGCAAGGTGACCTTGCCGATTCCGGAAGGCTTTCCCGGGCTCGATGAGCCGAGCCTGAGCCCGCCACATCAGGTGCGCTGGACCCAGCCGGAACCGGACACTCTGGCCAAGGCGCGCGCTGAGGCGAACCGGAAGAAGGCGGCCAATCCGTATTGCGTGCTCACGCCCGAGGAGGAATTGGCGACGTTCGATCTGGCGCCGGGATTTGTGGCGGAATTGGTCGCGGCCGAACCGCAGATTGAGGAGCCGGTGCTCACGGTCTGGGATGCCAACGGCGCGTTGTATGTGGCCGAGATGCGCAGTTACATGCAGGACGAAAACGGCATAGGCACCAAGACTCTGCGCAACGGCCGCATCAAGCGGCTGGAGGATACCAATGGCGATGGCCGCATGGATCGCGTGACGACCTTCGTGGAGGGCCTCAATCTGCCTCGCATGATTCTGCCGTTGGACGACTGGATCGCTGTGCGCGAAACCGACACGATGGACGTGATTGCCTATCGCGATACCAATGGCGACGGGGTGGCGGATGAAAAGAAACCGCTCTTCGAACACGGCCCGCGCAGCCGCAACGGCCCCAATACCTCCGTGGAGCATCAGGATTCCGGTTTGGTGTGGAATCTCGATAACTGGATTTACATCACCTACAACATGGAACGCTACCGGTTCACCGATGGCACATGGCGGCCGCAGGCACAGCCCGGGCACTGGACGCAGTGGGGGCTTACGCACGACAACGCCGGTCGATTGTTTTGGATTGATAACACGCATCCGCTCAAGGCCGCGCAGATGCATCCGAAATATTGGCTCACGCCGCGCCGACTCAGCAAGAAACTGCCCGCCGGCGATCTGGTGACACTGGGCAACCCGTACACGCCGGCGTTCATGAACGTCGAGAGCCTCTGTCTCCTGAACGATCGCGGTGGTCCGGCGCCCAAGGTGCGCGCCTTTACCTCGGCCTGCGGGCAGAGCGTGTTTCGCGGGGACAAACTGCCGCCGGCCGCGCGCGGCGATTATTTCTTCTGCGACCCCACCATCCACGTGGTGCGCCGGGCGAAGGTGGGGTTTGAACAGGGCAAACTGATGCTCACCAAGGCCGAGCCGGGCACGTCGGAATTCCTGCGCTCGCCGGATATCAACAGCCGGTTTGTGAATACGGCCACGGGCCCGGATGGCACGTTGTATGTCACCGATATGTACCGCGGCATCATCCAGGATGCGCCGTGGATGAATCCCAACGCGCGCAAGTTCGCGGCCGAATCCGGTTTGGCGGCGAACCGAATGCGCGGGCGCATCTGGCGAATTCGCCATCGCGATTTCAAACCGGGCCCGCGCCCGCGCATGCTGCAGGAAACCACCGCCGAACTCGTGCGGCATTTGCAACACGCCAACGGGTGGTGGCGCGACACCGCCCAGCGGCTCATCCTGCTGCGGCCGGACCGGGAAACGGTCATCCCGTTGCTCGAATCCACCGCGATGTTTACGCAAAACCCACTCGGCCGTCTGCACGCACTTTGGACGCTGGAGGGCATGGATGCCGTGTCCGATGCTGTGCTGGATTCCCTGCTCACCGATCGCCAGCCGCTGCTGCGCACTGCCGCCATTCAGGTTGCTGAGGGAAATCTGGAGGCCCATCTCGATCGCCTGAAACCGTTGGGGGCCGAGCGCGATCCGCGCGTGGTGGAGCAGCTCGTGCTTACGCTGGGCACGGTGGATGATCCTGCCGCCGAGGCGCTCATTCAAGAGGCCGCCCGGCGGCACATCGCCGATCGCGGCGTGATGCAGGCGGTGACCGTTTCGCTCTGGGGCAAAAAGGATCAACCGCTGCCCAAGGCGGTGGCCGATGGCAGCGCGTTTGCCAAGCTACCCGTGGCCAGCCGCACGACGGTGAGTGCCAATTGGAAGGGCGCGCTGGCGAACTGGAATCGTGGACTGGATTTTCCCGAATCGATGCCCAACACGATGCGGAAATATATCACCGGCGGCGAGCGGCAGTACTACCAGCACTGCATCACCTGCCACGGGCCCAATGGCAAAGGCGTGCCGGTGCTGGGCACGGACCTGCAACTGGCGCCGTCTCTGGCCGATTCCAAACGCGTGGGCGGCGATCCGGCCATGCTCATTCCGGCCATGCTCCACGGGCTTACCGGCCCGATCGAGGGCAAAACCTATGCGGGCGGGTTCATGGCCCCGGCCGCGTCACTGGGCATTACCCGCGATGATCGATTGGCCGAGTTGCTGAGCTACATCCGGTTTGCCTGGGGCCGCAAGGCGCCCGCCATCACGAAGGACGAGGTGAATCGCCTTCGCAAGCAATACCAATCCCGCACCACGCCGTGGACGGATGCGGAGCTGAAACAACTGAAACCCTGAACCCTTTATGAAACTACGAGTCCTCTCAATCTTAACACTGCTTTCGTTCGCCCTCGCTTCCGGCTTGTTCGCGGGTGCCGCGTCCAAACCTTCGAAGGCGCCCAAGAAAAAGAAACCGCAACCCAAGCTGCCGGCCTCGGTGGAAGTGTTGAAGGATATCGAGTACGCCACACCGAACGGGATTTCGTTGAAGCTGGATTTGTATCGGCCCAAGT
>CAJWVY010000134.1 GCA_913048135.1 uncultured Verrucomicrobiales bacterium | reverse complement strand
CACGCCTGCCCCACCTTGAATCTGGGACAAACGCTGAGCCAATTGCCCTCGATTAGGACCGGTATTTCCGGTTGTTGTTGCACCCGTCCCACCTGGCGTTGTGCGATTGGCACCGGTAGTGTTAATGCGACTACTGGCAGACCCAGCTGTGCCGCTAATCGGGGTGTTGGTTAGTGTGCTCAAAACTGCCGCAATATCTGCCGAAAGAGCATAGCGAATTTTAATGAGTTCATATTCCTCCTTAATTCCCGGTTCCACGTCTAGCTCAGTCAGCACAGTAAGCATCCGCTTCACGTTGTTTGCCGAGTCGCGCAGGATCAACACGTTGGATCCTTCCACCGTGGTCACAGCGTTGGGCGTCTTGGCTAAGGTTGCCAGCAGTTCAATCGCGGCGGAGGTGGAAATATACTTCAAGGGAAACGGCCCCATGACAGGCAATTCACTGTCCGGCAGGGCTGCCACGGAGAGCACCGGATAATATTGGGGCGGTGTCTTCGCAATCTCGGCTGCAGGAATGACCTGCACAAATTTATCACCCTGTGGGACCACTGCAATTTGGCGCTGCATCAGGAGGGTTTCATAAAAGGCCTTAGCTTCCTCGAAGGTAAGATCGTTGTTCGTCTTGAACTCGAAGGTGACCGAAGGGAGGTTTTGCGCGGGAATCAGGGTTTTGCCCACCAGCGCACCGTATTCCTCCAGCAACGTGGGCAAGGGAATCCCCTGCATGGTGTGACCGGCGGGGATCACAATGGGGGCCGGGGCCGGCGGATCCACCGGTGGCGCGGGCTGGTCTTGAGCCAACAGCGCAACTCCCATGAGAGCCATTGGGGCAGCAATCTTTTTCATCATTTCTTTCCTTTCTTAGATTTGTCATCGTCGGGCTTCGGATAGCTCGCGACAAAAGCGAGATCGACCTTAAGCTGTTGCCGGTCGACCGTAGGTTGCACCGTCATGTTGCTGACGCGAATCATGTTTTGTCCTTCGGACACGTTCTTCAAAAATTCGACGAGATCCACTAGGCTGGATTGAAAGGAGACGGTTCGTTTGGTTTCCTCAAAATCCTGATTGCCCCGGGAAGTGCCCTGACCGCCCCGGCTGCGGGTGAAGTTCAGGCCACTGCGGCGCGCTTTGCTTTCGATATCCTCCATCAACTTCTGGGCCTGTCTCCCGTCACTCACCATTCCGGATTCAGCCGAAAGTGTTTCCACCTCCATCTTCAGGGTATCCCGCAACTCCACCAAGTTCGCTGCCGCTTTATTTTCCTCGCGGTACTGGTCGCGCGAAGTTTGCAACTGCAGTAATTTTGGCCCCATCATTAGCCAAGCGATATTGCCAATGATAAAGAAAGCCAACAGCAACAAGATCACCGAGCGGCGTTCCTGAGGGCGAATTCCCATGCGATTCAGTGTCTCTATCATTTCCCGGCCTCCTCCCGTCGTAACAGGCAAATGATGTACCAATCCAAATAACCACCGGCGCGGGCATCCATGTTGGGTGGCTGCACCTGCGAGAAAAGGGGCTGGGCGCCCAGCTCATCCACGGCCACCTTCGCCAACGCTTCGGAGTAATCCTGCAGTTTCTGGCTGTCTTCCTGGGATACACGACCCCGCAGCGTGATGTTGTTTCCCTGATTGTTGCGGCTCTCCGAGAAGACGAGTGAATCCAACGTGACCTCTCCGGGAATATGTTCGGCCACTGCCTTGAACACATTAAGCGCGGTCCAGCGTAGTTCGCGCTGCTCCTCCAATAACCGTCGTTGAACGCCCAGTTCCTTCAATTCTTTCTTGAGCTTGATCGCCTTCTGATTCTCCGCGAATGCCGCCTGCTCCTCGCCGGCCACGCGTGTTTTCATCACGAAATAAACGGAGAGAAATACGACGTAGAGCATAACGGTCCAGATCAGCACATTGCCCCACACCCGATCCACATCATCTCGGTGATAACGCGCCTGACGATCGATTGGCAGTAGGTTACCCTGAGTGAGCGGACGCTCGGCCCGGGCCGCAGCCGCGGCCGCCAGCGCATTGGGGTCCGGCGGCTCCTCCACCTGCACTCCTTTGCCTGCCCAGTCATTCAACACACTAAGCCATTCCTCGGCATCCTCATTGGAAGCCACCAAATGCCAATCGGTCTCGCCCGTCAGCCAGCCTTCCAGTTCGCCCGCCCAAGTGGTAGCGGTGAGATTGCTGGTAAGTTCATTTAAATGCTCGCGCGATGACAGACTCAGCTGAGTGATATTTTGCAGCACCCCTTCATCCCACCACGCCACCGTGCAATGCACTTGCGGATCCACGAAGCGAGGATAAATCCAAGCGCCGTCCGGCAATACACCGCCTTGCGGCGTAGCCATGACCTGATGCAGCACGGCCGGTTCCATGCGATCGGGCCGGTATCCCACCTGTTCCAATTCACCGGCGTACCGCTCCACCACGGAACGTTCGGCCACCATCACCACCACCGTTTGCTGCGCCCGATCCGGACGATGCACCGGCACGCGTTCAAAGGTCCAGACCGCCTGCGCCAGTGGCAGCGGAGAAATTTTATCGAGCTGCAGCTCCACCATGCCCGGCAGCTCGGCCTCGCTGCACAAAGGCAACTGCAGCACGCGGAAGAAGACCTGCTCAGCCGGTAACCAAGCGTCGTTTTGGCAATGCGGCCGCCACATCTGGCTGGTGTCTCGGTCCAGATGCTTGGCCGGCACGGGCTCATCCACCAACGTATCGCGCACATCCACCAGCTTCATGCGGCGCTTGCCCTTGGCAAACCGCCAGAACTGCTGACGGCCCGTGGAACAATCAATCACGTTGCAGGCATCCGGCAGAGCCGGCGCTTTGGGAGGCTTCGCTGTCGGTTCCGTCGCCATCAGAAATTCTCCACGGGCTGCTCAGCCAACGCCTCGGATATTTGCGTCACGCGCAATACTTCCTCGATGGTAGTCACGCCCGCCATGGCGCGTCCCCAGCCGTACTCGCGCAGGGTTTTCATGCCTTCACTCCGGGCCAATTGCCCGATCACCGAGGCCGGCGCGCGATTGATCACCTGTTGCTGAATGGCTTCGCTGTTGCGCAATAATTCGTAAATCCCCGAGCGCCCCTGGTAGCCGCGCCCACCGCAGGCATCACAACCGGCGCCCTGCCAGAATTTCGCGCCTGCTGCGTGGGCCGGGGGGAATTCTACGCTCAATAAATATTCCTTACTAACCGTTTGCTCGGTTTTGCATTCAGAACAAATGGTGCGCACCAGCCTTTGTGCCATCACCGCCTCAATCGCATCGGCAACAAGGAACGGTTCCATACCCATGTCAATCAGACGCGTAAACGCGCTGGGGGCATCGTTGGTATGCAGTGTGCTGAACACAAGGTGACCGGTGTTCGCCGCCTGAATAGCAATCTCGGCCGTCTCGCCATCCCGAATCTCACCCACCATGATCACATCCGGATCCTGCCGTAGGAAATGGCGCAGCACATGAGCAAACGTACGGCCGATGTCGTTTTTCACCGACACCTGATTCACGCCTTTCATCTCGTACTCCACCGGATCCTCAACCGTCATGATCCGTTTATCAGTAGAGTTGATGGTGTTTAAAAATGAATAGAGCGATGTGGATTTGCCGGAACCCGTCGGGCCGGTAACCAGCACAATGCCGTGCGGTTGGTGAATGATTTCCCGGATAGGAGTCTCAATCTCGCGACTCATACCCAACGAATCCATGCCTTTAAGCACGCTGCCTCGCGTGAGCAAACGCAACGAAACGCTCTCGCCATACACAGTCGGCACGGTGGACACGCGAATATCAATCTCCTCTCCCTTGATGCGAACATTGATTCGGCCGTCCTGCGGGAGCCGTTTCTCGGCAATGTTCATGCCGCTCATTACCTTGATGCGGGAAATTAGCGCCGCCTGCAGCTTCTTGAGCGCCGGCGGCAGCGACATTTGGTGCAGGATACCGTCAATGCGATGGCGAATCTGCAGCTCATCTTCGTGCGGCTCAAAATGGATGTCCGTTGCGCGGCTGCGGTAAGCCTGCCAGATGACCTGATTGACGAACTTGATGATGCTGGCTTCCTGATCGCCCTCGGCGATTTCCTTGTCATCGGAAAACATCAACTCCAGATCTTCCTCATCATCCACCTCATCCTGCGCCAACTCATCAATCGTCTCCGCGCCGACGCCGTAGTATTTCTCGTACGCCTTGGAGATATCCTCAGCCGGGGCCAAGACGAAACGCACCGGCCCCTGCGCCGCAAAGCGCACGGCATTTAGCAAATCGGTATGGAACGGATCACTCACCACCACCACCAACACGCCCTCTTCCACCGTCACCGGCAGCACGGAAAATTGGCTGGCCACTTTGGAGGAAATTTTCCGGCGCGCCTCCACCGAAGGCTTTACCTCCGCCAGATCGATACTGCGCCAGTCGAAGGCTTCGCAGACGCGTTTGAGGTAATCCGCCTCGCTAATGTCATTGCGGCGGCACAGGTAAACAGGGAAAGTGTCCGCAAGACCATCCTCGGCCCGTTCCCGACGCCAGTCTGCCATCAAGGCATCCCATTCGTCTTCACGCGCCAAGTGCGCAGCAATGCAAAATTGTTTAAACGAAGCGTAAGCCATCCAAACGCCCTACCCGTTGCCGGAGCCCCTTGCGTTTCCCCCCATGGAAAACCGCCTCAAGTTATTGAGGCGTGGTGAAAAACTAACATTTCTGTCTGGCCCAGCAAGCTCAAAACGTATTCAGTTATTCTCAAATACCACGCCAATACCGACAAAACTCAGGCCAATCCAGCGCTTAACTCACTCGCCCATTAGACGCATTCCGCGTAAGTAGGTTACGTGAATAACCTTGGAATAATTCAGCCAGTGCGGTCACTGGCCGGGTGAAACGCCGCAGCGCCTTCCCGTTTGGCGCTATGGTCTCCTGTATGGATGCCGTGCCCCATGAATTGGACGGCAATTTCCGGCGAAAAACTTTCATATTGCTGCGCCCAACGGCATGTTGGTCGTACGTCACATTCAAGACGAACCCTTGTTGGGCATATTCAGAAAGCCCACGCCGTTCCGCGCTATTAGAATTTCGAACGCTCTGACTTACGCTTCGCGCAACTCCATGATGAGGTCTTTGCTTTCGACCGATTCGCCGATACCGACGTTGATCTTGTCCACCACGCCATCGGCCGCGGCGTACACGGTCGTCTGCATTTTCATGGCCTCCATGGTCAACAGCTTGTCGCCCTTGGCCACCTTGGCGCCGATGCCCACGGCTACCTCGGTGATGATGCCCGGGATGGGCGCGCCGACATGGAGGTCGTTGCCCGGATCGGCTTTGGCAATAGCCCTCTCCAGCACGTTCATGGATGCATCGGCAATCTCCACTTCGCGCGGGTATCCGTTCAACTCGAAGGTTAACGTGCGCACGCCTTCTTCATCGGCATCGCTGACATTGATGAGTTTGATGTAGAGCGTCTTGCCTTCCTCGATGTCCACGGTGATTTCCTCGCCGAGCTGCAGCCCGTAAAAGTAAGTAGAACTGGGCAGCACGGACACATCACCGTATTGGCGGCGGAACTTGTTGTAGTCCTTGAACACCTCCGGATACATGAGGTAGCTAAGCAAATCATCGTCGTTGACCTTACGACTGATCTCTTCTTCAACCTTCTTGCGCGTGCGCTCGAGGTTCAGCGGCTTGAGATCGGCACCGGGTCGGCCCTTGAGCGGCTTCTGTTTTCCGAGCACCACCTTCTGTACCTTGCGCGGCCAACCGCCCACGGGTTTGCCTAGGCGACCTTTCATCATGTCGATAACCGATTGCGGGAATGGCGTGGCGCCGGGCTCGAGGTTCACCACATCCGCCGGCTTGATGCCGCGGGTGACGAGGAACATCGTCATGTCGCCCACCACCTTGCTGGAGGGGGTCACCTTCACGATGTCGCCAAAGAGATCGTTGACCTCGGCGTAAGTGCGGGCCACTTCCTTCCAGCGCGCGCCAAGGCCCATGCTCTCGGCTTGCTCGCGCAGGTTGGTGTACTGGCCGCCGGGCATTTCGTGCTCGTAAATATCTCCAATACCACTGCGTGGGCCCGTATCAAACGGCGCGTACACGCGGCGCACGGCCTCCCAGTAATCTGAGAATTCATTCAGTGTACCGAGATCCAAACCGGTCTCGCGCGGCGTATGATCCAGCGCGGCCACCACGCTGTTAAGATTCGGCTGGCTGGTGGAACCGGATAGAGACGCAATGGCCAGGTCGACAATGTCCACGCCGGCCTCGGTGGCCTTGAGCACGGAAGCGGCATTCACGCCGCTGGTGTCGTGCGTGTGGAAATGAATCGGCAAACCCACCTCCTGCCGCAGGGTTTTCACCAGCTTCTGTGCGGCGTACGGACGGCACAGGCCGGCCATGTCCTTGATGCACAGGGTATGGGCGCCCATCTTCTCGAGTTCCTTCGCAAGCTTCACGTAGTACTCGAGCGGATATTTATCGCGTTGATCGTCGAGGATATTGCCGGTGTAACAGATCGTGCCTTCACACACCGCGTGTGTTTCGCGCACGGCCTCCATCGCGGCCTTAAGGTTGGGCAGGTAATTGAGCGAATCGAAAATTCGGAAAATATCCATGCCGTTCTCGGCCGAATGTTTCACGAACGCCTTCACGACGTTGTCCGGATAATCGGAGTACCCCACCGCGTTGGAGCCGCGGAAGAGCATTTGGAAACAGATGTTCGGCACGGCCTCGCGCAGTTGACGCAGGCGCTGCCACGGATCCTCTCGCAGGAAACGCATGGCCGTATCAAACGTCGCCCCGCCCCACATCTCGAGGCTGAACAAGCCCGGTGTGCGACGCGCTATGGCGTCGGCGGCGTTGAGCATATCCTCCGTACGCATGCGCGTGGCGAACAGGCTTTGATGCGCGTCGCGCAGGGTAGTGTCGGTGATCAGCAGGCGCTTTTCCTTGCGCGCCCAGGTGGCGAATTTCTCCGCACCCTGCTCCAGCAAAATTTGCCGTGTGCCCGCGGGCGGATCCTGATCGCCGTTATAGGTCGGCTCCGCGATTGGCGCAAACGGCTCCTTCACCTCGAAGCCCTTGGCCTGCGGATTGCCGTTCACCACCACATCGCCAATGTACTTGAGCAACCGGTTCGCGCGATCGCGGCGCGGACGGAAGGTGAAGAGTTCCGGCGTGGTATCGATCAACGTCGTGCTCGCCTGCCCTGTGCGGAAGGTCTCGTTCTTGATGACGTTTTCGATGAACGGAATGTTCGTCTGCACGCCGCGAATCCGAAATTCCTTCAGCGCGCGGTCCATGCGATCAAGCGCAATCGGGAAGCTCATGCCACTGGCGGTGATCTTGACCAGCAACGAATCATAAAACGGCGTGATCACACTGCCCGCATCGCCTTGGCCGCCGTCCAGTCGCAGCCCGAACCCGGCCGCCGAGCGATAGGCAATGATTCGCCCGTAATCGGGCGTGAAATTATTGGCCGGATCTTCCGTGGTCACCCGGGCCTGCACGGCGTGACCGACACACGGCACGTTCTTTTGCTTGGGCAACTGCATTACGTCCCCGTGCAGTTTCTGTCCCTGCGCAACCTGGATCTGCGCCCGCACCAAGTCGATGCCGGTCACCACTTCGGTAACCGTGTGCTCCACCTGAATGCGTGGGTTCATCTCGATGAAGTACCACTTTTTGGAATCCATGTCGTACAGGAACTCCATGGTGCCGGCGTTGTCGTACTTGATGTGCTGAGCCAGTTCCACGGCCGCTGTGCATAGTTCGCTGCGGACCGTTTCATCCAGCGCCACGCTGGGGGCAATCTCCACCACCTTTTGGTGCCGCCGCTGCACAGAACAATCGCGCTCGTACAGGTGCAACACGTTGCCGTGTTGGTCACCCAGAATCTGCACTTCAATGTGCTTGGCACGCGGTACGTATTTCTCAAGGAACACTGCGGGATTACCAAACGCCCGATCAGCCTCGCCGCGGGCTTCATCGAGCAGCCGCTCCAGATCCTTGGCCTTGTGCACCACGCGCATGCCGCGGCCGCCGCCGCCAAAGGCCGCTTTGATGATCAGCGGGAACCCAATATCTTTGGCCACCTTAACCGCCTTGGCGCGGGTGGTGATGGGGTCATCGGTGCCGGGCAGAATCGGCACGCCGGCCGCCTTGGCCAACGCGCGCGCCTCGGTCTTGTCGCCCATCTTGCGCAGCAACTCCGGGCGCGGC
>CAJWVY010000133.1 GCA_913048135.1 uncultured Verrucomicrobiales bacterium | reverse complement strand
CGTGCCGGTTTTACCGAGGGCGGCGCCGTCCACATTCAGGAAACCGCCGATGACCTTGGTCTCGACCTTCCATTTGTGCACGCTGGAGTTGCCGTTGATGATCAGATTGCTGAGGCCAAACTTGGCCTTATAGAGCTCGGCTTGCGCGGGCAAGGCGAGGATGAGGGCGGTGAGAATGAGAATTTTTTTCATGGAATATGTGTGGGGTTAAACAGTTAGATCTTCGGGTTTGATTTCCACGCGCTTACCGGTCATCACAGCCTCGTTGGCTTTGAGGGCAATCACGTTGGCTTGGTAGCCGGCGGTGGCATCAGCGGCGGGCAATAGGCTGTTGGTGGAGCCAAGCTGGTCGGCGAGATAATCGGCCAGAGTCTCGGCATCGGCTTCGCCAAACGTATTGAGGAAATCCTCCACGGCGCTCTTCACCTGATGACAGTTGTAGGCAAACGCCTCGAGGCTGTAGAATAGCGGTGACTGGGTGAAGGTGGATTCCTGGTACAACTTCTTTCCACCTTTGCCGAGCGTGGTGGCACCGGCAGCCAGCACCACGCCGGGTGAACCGTAGTGGGGCATCTTACGGGCGTATACTTCCCAGCCGATCAGCGGGGCGTCGGCCTCCTTGTACATCCACGCCTGCGCACCACGCAGCATCACGGCGCTGTTAGTGCCGTGCATCACCTCGTACTCGCCATCGAATGAGTTTGCGAGGGTAAGTTCCTGCGTGAGGGAAAAGTCGTTTGCATACTCGTACACGATGTTCACCGTGTCGGGCACCTTGCGGCCGTCGCGCCATTGGACAGTGTTCCCAAAGCCGCTGACTGCGACGGGTTGCAGTTTGAGGAAATGATTCACAATATCAGCCTGATGCATGCCGATCTCTCCGACGAGGCCGGGGGAGAGTTCGGGGTTCAGGCGCCAGTTGATCAGTTTCTCCCGTTCGGCATTGGGCGAGACAAAACGCCAGCTGGTTTTCTTGTGCCACTGCGTCCGTGCGTGCACTGCCTTGCCGATCGCGCCGGCGCGCATGAAAGGGAACATGAATTGTCGCTGAGGTTCACTGCGGTACTGCAGGCCCGGCTGGAAATTGACCTTCGGATTGGCCGCGGCCGCTTTGGCAATGGCGCGGGCATCCTCCACGGTGCCGCCGAGCGGCGCCTCGCAGTAGACATGCTTGCCGGCCTTGAGCGCGGCCAGAGCGATCTCCTTGTGATCGTGCGGCGCGGTGGCAATCACTACCCCTTCCACATTCTCGTCCTTGAGCAGGTCCTGAAAATTATCATAGCTGGCTGCCTTGGGATGCTCGCGCTTGGCGCGGCGTTGCATGGCGCCGTAGTGATCGGCCACGGCGACTAGCGGCGCGCTGGGCAGTTGCGCTAGGTTGCGGGCGATCTCGCGGCCGTGAGGGCCGTAGCCAATGAGGCCCATCTTGATTGGCGGCGTGGAATCATCGGTGCGGCGCGAGGCGTCTTTGCCTTCGCTTTCCTGCGCGCGCGTTTCGAGGGCCTGCATCATCGCGGCCATCGCGGCCAACGAACCGCCGGCGGAGGAAATAAAATCGCGCCGGTTGAAATCCTGTTTATTCTCACTCATGGGTAAGGGGCCACACATTGTGCGGGTATTGCGGGCAAAAGCAAGCGCGGACCGGCAGCACGGTGACGTCGGTCCGCGCTTGAAATTACTTCACCTCCGCAAGGACCTCTTTGATCAGGTCCATGTTTTTGCCACGGCTTTTCCAGCTATTCTCGCGAAGGAGCTTGATGAATTTTTCATCACCGGCCTTAGTCATCATATCCTTAAGGAGCATGTCGTGGTTAAGATTCAGTTTCTGCGAGGCAAACAGGGCGAAGGCCTTGATGCTTTCCTTGGCTTGCAGGTCCGGGTTGGGGGCGGATGGGCCGTCGGTGAGCTTGAGGCTCCATTTGAAGCCTTCGATCAGGTGCTTGTGGAAAGTTTCATTTTCCCATGTTGATCCGTTGTGGCCGAGGCTGGTGAAGAACACACGTCCCTTGCCGAAACTTCTTACCCAGCAGACCGGCACATGATAGGGCATTTGCGGTTTGCTCTTGGCCATGTTCAGGCTGAAGAGCACACGAACGACGTTGGGGTCAAAGTTGTTGTACTGGTAAATCTCATCTTTCCACATAAACTCTTTGCCAAGCATTGCAACCGTAGTGTGGGTTGGTTCGTGGTTGGTGAAGCCGTTGGTTCCGCCGGCAGTCCATGGGTGACCAGCGAAAGTGCCATTGATCATCTTAACGTAGTTATCGTATTTCTTAAAGGTATCGGTTGCACTATGCGCACCCACAAAGCCCTTGCCTGATTGGATGAACTCCATCAGCGCATCGCGCGGATCACCCGCTGGTAGTAACATACCTGTCGTATAAAAAAACATTCCGTCAAACTGCTTCAAGTTTTCGCGCGTGATGCTCTCGATGGCGTTCTGCGAATTCACCGTGGTGAACACACCGCTCTTCTTGCCGATCTCCGCTAACACGCGTTCCACCTGACAGGTGTCCTTTCCGGCGCGGTTCACGGGTTGATGGCGG
This sequence comes from uncultured Verrucomicrobiales bacterium, assembly GCA_913048135.1. GTDB lineage: Bacteria > Verrucomicrobiota > Verrucomicrobiia > Limisphaerales > UBA1100 > UBA1100. The sequence continues at coordinate 5,697 of CAJWVY010000133.1, read as the reverse complement.
AACCCGGCGGACTGAGTGATCACCAAAATCTTTTTCGGCGCGGCCTGCACCTCAGCCGGGGCGTTCAGGAGCATCAATCCGCCCAAGGTGGCCAACAGGATTCGTTTCAGGATTTTCATGAGATTTATATAGGACTCTATTTGGGGGTGGACAATTCATCAGGGAACACCGATGTGGTCAAGGTTTCTCGGCTTGAACTCCAGTCCAACCTTATGGCAGGGTGGTGAGACACTTTGACGCTCACATGAGCCCGGGTTTTTCGCGGGGCAAAATGGCACCAACATTACATGGCGACTGAACGCACCAGTTTTTTCGATCGTATTGCCGGCCGCATTGATCAGCTCGATTCGGAGGGGCTGCAGACCGTGGTGGCTCGTTTGGCACGGGAGCGTGATTTTCTCGAGACGCTGTTTGATACGATTGAGGACGGCGTGCTCGTGCTGGACGGCAAAGCGAACATTTCTTGGCACAACCAATCCGCCGAACATCTGCTGAGTCTGCCACTGGACAAGGCCGAGGGGCAGGGGTTGGCAAAGTTCCTGCCCGGGCTCGATTGGGATAAGCTTTGCGCCGAGGAATCCACCGACAGCCTGTCAGTGACGCGGCATGAACTGGAGGTCGCCTATCCCATTCGCCGCTTCCTGCGCGTGTATACCGCAGCCTTGGTCGGCGAGGGCGCCCATGGCTTGGCGGTAATTATCAATGACGCCACCGAGCAGCAGCAGAAAACCTTTGAGGCTCTCGAGAGCGAACGGGTTGAGGCACTCACCCTATTGGCTGCCAGTGTGGCGCATGAAATCGGTAACCCGCTCAACGCCCTGCACATTCATTTGCAGTTGATGGAACGTGAGGTGAAAAAGCTGAAGGCCACCGACGCCGACGCGCCGCTGGACCTTGCCGATCCCGATGCCGCGGCCAACCACGCCGCCAGTATTCGCAAGCTGGAAACCTATCTCGAGATCGCCAAGGGTGAAATCAATCGGCTGGACTACATCATCAGCCAATTTTTGCAGGCCATCCGTCCGACGCGTCCGGAGCTCAAGCCCGTTTCGCTTAACGATATTTTGCTCGATACCCTGACTTTGCTCGGGCCGGAAATTGAAAACCGTGAGGTCACGCTGTCGCAGCACTTCGCCGAGGAGTTGCCCAACGCGCCGCTGGACGAAGTGCAGGTGAAACAGGCACTGGTGAATCTCATCAAGAACGCCATCCAGGCCATGACTCAAGGGGGCGCGCTAACATTGACCACCATCGCCGAGACCGACGGCGTGTGGGTTTACGTGGCCGATACCGGCGGCGGTATTCCGCAGGAGAAAATCAACCGCATCTTTCAGCCCTATTTCACCACCAAGAAAGAAGGCAGTGGCCTGGGCCTAATGATTGTTCAGCGTATTGTGCGCGAACACGGCGGTCGCATTGAGCTGGAGAGCAACACCGGCCAGGGCACTACCTTCCGTCTCTGGTTCCCGCTCACCGAACAACAACCCCTGCGCTTGACCGGCGGCGACACCTCGCAGGTCAGTGAAACAAACGATCATGCTTAAACCCACAGTCTTAATCGTTGATGACGAGAAACCCACGCGTGAAGGCCTACGGGCGGCACTGGAGGATCGCTACGATGTCTACATCGCCGAGGACGGTGAGGGCGCCTTGCGTTTGCTGGAGGAGGACGGTTTTGACGTGCTACTCACTGACCTGCGCATGCCGGGCATTGGTGGGCTCGACCTGATCAAGCGCGCCAAGTCGCTGGGTAAACCGCCTATTTGTATTTTGATGACTGCCTATGGCAGCGAGGAAATGGCTGTGGACGCCATGCGACAGGGCGCTGATGATTACATCGCCAAGGGTCGGTTGCAGATTGATGAACTCGAAATGCGAATCGCGCGCGCCGTGCGTTCCCAAAAGCTGGAATCCGAAAACCGCGAGCTGCGTTCGCAGGTGGATACCAAGTTCGGTCTCGAAAATGTGATCGGCCAATCGCCGGCGATGGAGGGAATTTACGAAATCGTCCAGCAAGTCGCCCCCGCACGAGCCAGTGTGCTGGTGCTCGGCGAAAGCGGCACGGGCAAGGAACTGATCGCCAAGGCCATCCACAACCTCAGCCCGCGCGCCAAGCAGCCGCTGGTTACCGTGCATTGCGCGGCCCTCTCGCCCACGCTTTTGGAGAGTGAATTGTTTGGTCACGAAAAAGGCGCGTTCACCGGCGCTCACGAACGCCGCATTGGCCGCTTCGAACAGGCCAATGGCGGCACATTATTCCTTGATGAGATCGGCGAGATCGATCAGGCCATTCAGGTCAAGCTGCTGCGGTTCCTTGGCGAACGTACCTTCGAACGCGTGGGCTCCAATAAAACCCTCTCCTCCGACGTCCGCATCATTGCCGCCACCAATCGCAATCTCGAACACGAGGTGGCTGAGGGCAATTTCCGGGAAGACCTGTTCTTTCGCCTGCGTGTGGTGGAGCTAAGCCTGCCGCCCCTACGCGATCGCGGCACCGACGCCGTGTTGCTCGCGAAAAGTTTCCTCAAGGAATTCGCCCAGGAAAACGCCAAGGCCATTGAGGACTTTCATCCGGACGCCGTCGAGGCACTGCTCAATCATCCCTGGCCCGGCAACGTGCGCGAACTGCGCACCGCCATCGAGCACGCCGTGGTGTTGTGTCGCGGCAACACCATTGGCCTGCGCGATTTGCCGCCCAGTGTGCGCGGCGAATCCGCTGGCGCGCCGCATCCGGACGCTAAGGAAGTGTTAAGTAAAAAGAACCTCACCGTGGAGGACGCCGAAAAGGCATTGATCATCCGCGCCCTGAAGGAATGCGAGGGCAACCGCACCAAGGCCGCCGAGAAAATCGGCATGAGCCGCCGCACCCTGCACCGCAAGCTGCACACCTATAACCTGCACGATTTATAGGCGCGGGCTACTCGGCTAGACGCCGGCGCAGCACCACCTCGACCTCGATCTCGTCGAAACTGTTGGGAATGTTGCACTGGGGTAGCACCATGGGCATCAACTCCCAGCCTTCCGTCCCCAATTCATTGAGTTTGGCCTGAGACAGGTCGCCTCTCTTAAGTACTTTGTACTCCCACTTCTGCATGGCCGGATTGTAGCGAGGGCGACAGGCTGTGGCGAACCAGTTTTGGTATTTTCAATAAAGATTCCGACTGAACCCTTAATGGCATAGCAAAGACTTGGTTGAGCTTGACCGCAAAGGCTTGTGAGCTTCAACTCTCTCCATGTCCACGATTTGTGTTCGCCTGATGGCGTTGATGTTGCTCGTTTCGTTTACCGTTCAGGCTGAGGTATCCGTTCCTTCCATCTTTGGCAGTCGCATGGTGCTGCAGCGGGGGCAGGCCAATCCGGTGTGGGGCTGGGCGGCGCCGGGTGAGAAAATTTCCGTCACGTTCGCCGGCCAGAAACACACGGCTACGGCCGGCAAGGACGGCGCCTGGCGTGTGAAGCTCCAGCCGCTGAAGGCCAATGCCAAGGGTCAGACACTGACCATTCAGGGCAGCAACAAGCTGGAGCTGATCGATGTGTTGGTGGGCGAGGTGTGGGTGTGCTCCGGTCAGTCGAACATGGCATGGTCAGTTGATCGTTCTTACGATCCGGATTTGGAGAGCCTCACGGCGAAATTCCCCAACATCCGTCTGATCTCAGTACCGCCGGTCGGCGCACAGGAACCGCAAAAGGATTTCAACGGCGAATGGGTGGCTGCCTCGCCGGAGTCGGTGATGAGCTTTTCTGCCGTGGGCTTTTTCTTCGGTCGTACACTGCATCAGGCAATTGATGTGCCGGTGGGTTTAATCGACAATGCTTGGGGTGGCTCAGCTGCGGAGGCATGGGTTCGCCGTGATCTGCTGAACAAGCTGCCTGCCGCCGCGCCTTATATGGCTACTTGGAAACAGACCGAGGCCAATTATGATCACGAAAAAACTCTGGCCACATTTGAGGCGCGCCTGAAGAAATGGCAGACCGCCGCTGCGGCCGCGCGCAAGGCCGGCAAGCCGGCACCGCAACGCCCGCGTAATCCGCGTAATCCGCTGACGGGCCAGCACCGGCCGGCAAATCTTTACAACGGCGTGCTCAAGCCTTTCATCGGGTACGGCATCAAGGGAGCCATTTGGTATCAAGGTGAAAGCAATAGCGGTCGGGCAAAGGCTTACCGTGACGTGTTTCCGCTCATGATCCAAAATTGGCGCGACGAATGGGGGCAGGGTGATTTCCCGTTTTATTGGGTTCAACTTGCTGATTTCCGTGATGAGCAACCGGAGCCTATGGATGATAACTGGGCCGAATTGCGTGAGGCACAGACCATGACGATGGATCGCCTCAAGAATACGGGCGAAGCAGTGATCATTGATGTGGGCGAAGGCCGCGACATTCATCCACGTGACAAACAGACCGTTGCCAAGCGACTGGCGCGTTGGGCATTGGCCAAAGACTACGGCGTGGACATCATTCATCAAAGTCCTCGCTATAAGAGTATGGAGATTAAGGGTGATAAGGCTGTGATCACGTTTGATCATGTGGGTGCGGGACTTTACAGCTTTGATGTGCGTGATCCCAAAGGTTTTGCCATATGCGGACAGGACAAAAAATTTGTCTGGGCCAACGCTCGAATCGTAGGCAAAGACAAGGTGGAAGTCTGGGCTGAAGGAATTACGCCTTCCCAAGTACGTTATGCATGGGCGGTGAATCCTGTTTGCACATTGATGAGCCGCGAAGGCCTTCCGGCCACGCCTTTCCGTACTGATGATTTCAAGATGGTGACTGAAGGGCAGTAATTTTATGCATTCAGCAACTCGCCATCTTATTTGTTCTTTAGTTATTGTCGGGTTTACATGCTTTGGGCAGCCCGCAGGCCAGCCTGTCCCTGAAAAGAAATCAACTGCTGAGCTTGAGGCCAAACTCATGGCCCAATTTAAGGCGTTTGCGATTCGCAAGCGTGATTACGCGAAAAAGGTTGCTGCGGAAAAGCAAGTCAAGCCACCTGAACTGGTTTGGAATTTTTTCGACTCGGCCATAGCTGGTGATTTTGTCGAGGCTCAAAAACAATACCGACCTCTGGCTTTGATGAGTGGACAATATGACGCTCCTCCTCCCCTCTTAGGAGAAGCTTTTTGGGCTAAGGCAAGACCAAGAATAGAAAAACTATTTGAGGTGGACCTATTAGCTAGTTGGCGTGAATCAATAGCACGTCACCAACAACTGAATAAGGAGGCTTTCAATGTTGTTTGGGTCCTAGTAAACGAGGTGCAAGGGGCTATGGAAGCATTGGATAGTTGGCATACGGATTACTTGCAGATTTACACGGAAAATATTGTTCAGAGTATCCCCAGGAATGCCATCTATTTTGGGGGAACAGATCCCGGGCGCTATGCAATTACTTTGGGCAGCAAATCACATGAAAAAGCTGATCCATTTTTTACCATCACTCAAAATCAATTAGCTGATGGGCGCTATTTACAATACCTGAGGCGATTGTATGGAAAACGCATTTACATTCCTTCGATTGAGGATAATAAGGCCGCCTTCTCAGAATATTATTCTTCCGCACGAAAGCGTTTAATGAATGGGACACTCCAACCTGGAGAAGATGTCCGACTGACTCTTAATTTTCAATGTCCTAATTGCCTTTCAACTTTCCCACTGGTCGTTGACCGAAATACCGCCCCATTACTGAAGCAAATCGAAAAA
>CAJWVY010000132.1 GCA_913048135.1 uncultured Verrucomicrobiales bacterium | reverse complement strand
TGCCTCCGTGAAATTTTGTACCAAATGCCTCTGCGGGACGGCGTGATGGACACACCGCGATCGGCAATGGTGTCATTATTCTTTGCTTTGCACCCGCCAACTGCGTTGACGTCCACTCATCGGGCTGGCCATCGGTTCCCAGTTCCCACAAAGCCGTTTCTTCTACCAGAGGGAGCAATCCATAAAGCCAGTTGCCAGGCTGATCAACGTCTTTTCCTCGATCAGGATCAGCCGTCCACCCCCACCCCCAACCACCAGATGGAAAATGTGAGTAGGTCGCCTCATAGACAGTCATCGCCAGACTCAACTGCCGGAGATTATTGGCACACGACGTCCGCCGAGCTGCTTCTCTGGCAGCCTGGACAGCTGGCAACAAGAGCGCGATCAAAATCCCAATGATGGCAATGACCACTAGGAGCTCGATGAGCGTGAATCCTGCCTTGGGAGCAGCCATCAATTTTCGAACTTTTTCTTTTAATTTCATGATTTGAACCTATTTCTTCAGTTTTATCGGACAATTTGCGTGTTTTTTTACACACGTTGCGCAATCTTCACGCACACTAACCGAGATTTGCTATGTTTTACGGAGTTTTCTCAAACTCACCACTAACGTTACAGCAATGCATGCATATAACATGCCAATTTTTGAATTGTTGAAAACTCCCATAATTATTGTTTTAGGGAGGGTTTAGAAATCCTAGAGGCCTTTAAATCATCGTCTTCGGCAACAGCCATTCGGTCACTTTTCGGACCATGACCGGGAGCGATTCCGGGTCTGTTTCGGCGTCGAAGACGTGGTCGCAGTTTTCGATTTCGAAGAGCTCTTTGGGATCCTGAGCTTGGGCAAAAATTTCGCGGGACTCGGCGATCGGCACTACATCATCCACCGTGCCATGCACCAGAAGCCATGGCACCTTGATTTGCGCGCCCAAGTCCAGAACGCTGCCGATTTGGTTCATGTCATCCACAAACGCCTGCGATAGCGGGCAATCTTCCTTGCCCCACATGAACCCGCTGCCCGGTGTTTCCTCACCAAATTCCACCTCGGCAAACTTAGCCGTATGCACCATGCCGGCCAGTGAAACGAGGAGTTCGATTCGATCATCGGCAGCGGCCCGCTTCACGCCCACAGCACCGCCCATGCTGTGCCCCACGTAGGCGACACGTCGGCCCTGAGCTTTCACTGCGTCGATCACCGCGCCTAAATCCTCTACTTCCTTGGAGACACAGGAATCTTCAAACCGCCCCTCCGAATCGCCATTGCCGGAGAAGGAAAAGCGCAAGGTGGGAATGCCGGCCATCGCCAAGCCTTTGGCTAGGGCCTCCACAAATGGGCGGTTCATATTGGCAGTAACGCCGTGGCCAATGATCACTGTAAATGGGCAATCGCCCTGTGCTGAATGATAGGCGTAGTCGAGCTTCTCTCCCTGCGCGTTTCGAATCTCCGCGTCCATGTGTGAGGGTTTATGGACTAAATCATGCGAATTTGCGAGTATTTTCCTAGCACCATGTAGACCATTCCAATAGGCCTCCATGAATCGTTCCCTCCTCTTGAACACGACCGCCGGTTTCAGTTAGGAGCCGTTTCCAATTAGGCAAGCGTTTCGCTTCCAGACTAGTCAGTCTTCGAAAGAAGGCGTACATGATCCCCAACCAAAATTGACTGCGCCATCGGCGCCATCCCGATCTGCCTTCGCAAAACTCCGCCACGGCCCAGCAACCGGCCGGCCGAAGCGCCCGTTGCACGCGCGGCACCCAATCAGCCAGCGTCGTTTCGCGAAAACAATCGAGGAAGAAGCAGGTCACCACCGCATCATATTCGGCAACCGGATAATCCCAGCAAACCGCATCCGCATGATGAAATGTCACCGCAGCCTGTTCCGGCAACCGAGCGCGGGCCCGGGCAATCATGGCTTGGCTACCTTCCAAGCAATCCACTTCAATCTCCGGATAACGCCGCACCAGTTCTGCTACAAATCGACCATCACCTTCCCCAATTGTCAGCACACGCCGGCAACCCGCCAACGCCGGCAACAAGCCAAAGCGGCATTGCTCCAAAGATTTTTGGAACACGAGATATTCCAGCCAACGATACGGCCGGGCAAGCGGATCAAATTGATTCAATGCATCAGACAAGGGTCAACAGGGGAAACAATAAGATGGCATCCGCCCAAACCCGACGTTGTTCGGTGGGCCAATGCATTCCGCGCCGTTCCAACTCTCCCAGCGAGGCTCCACTCAACAACAGCGCCACGCCCAGTTTCAGCCACGCCCAGTCCGACCACACGGCCAACCCCACCAGCGCAAGCTGAACGAGCAGCCCGATCAACATCCAGTAATGGAGCCCAGATAATTCCCGCGCCAACGACGGCTGATCCATCGCCACATCTTCATCACGATCCCACCCGGCGATCACTAAGCAATTTTGCATACATGCCACCGCCCACGCCATGCCCAGGCAAATCAAGCCCAAGCTAAGCTCCGCGCGGGCGACCACAAAGAAAAGCGTTCCTCCCGCAAACCCTGCTCCCACCATCAGCTCCTTCCAGCGCCCTGCCCGCTTACGAGTTGTTCGGTGATGTTGCAGAAAAAAATATGCACTCACGATCGCCAATAAAACCAAACCGAACCGCCATTCAGACAGCGGCAACCGCCAAGCCAACAAAGCCGCCGCCAGAAAAGCGAGGAACCAAAAAAGCCTCAGCAATTTAAAATGACGCTGAGCAAACCGATGGCGCGCCATCGCGGCCTCCGTCTTGAGCCGCCGTCCATCCAACAACCGGTCTCCGCAATAAGCCAGCCATGCACACAACCCCAACAACAAGCGGTCCGCGGCTCCCAATGACACACCAGCCACATGGGCAAACGCTTCCTGTCCCGCCAACGCCACCACCACGGCATCCAGACTCAGCACATGCAGCCACAACCACCACGGCCGACCGGCCTTTTCGGCTATTGAAACTGAAATCGCCCCGCTACTTTTCACCGGCCGAACCCTGCCATACCGCTCCCAAAATCAAAAGCCCCTCAAAAAAATGAACGGTGCCCCCGAAAGGGCACCGCCATTTAGCACAACCCATTAACACGGGGAACCACCACCGTGTAATGTAGGGATTCACAAGGTCTCCCGGTAATTATTCGCCTTCGGCAAATGAATTCTTTCATTAAAATGAAACATATTTCTAACAATTTTCCGCCTAAATTCGCGGTTTATATATGTTTAAGCTGCGAACAAGCGATTAGAAGCTGACATTGGAATTTCACTAGCAACTTGGGAAGAGCACGCTTTTTTCCCCGCTGGGTGGAGACAACACATTGGATTGGGAGGACATTCGGGATGAACCACAACATGGAACAGTTAACGCCGCCAATCCCGGCACTGCCGGTGAATGGTTCGCACTCTCCGAGTGCGTTTCCTTCTGAGATTTCAGCTTTGAGGTGCTGCTTACGTAGATGTACACCTAACGCTGGCCCGCCCAACGGATGCCGTTTGCCACCAGCGCATGCAGTTTAGCCGATGACTCCGGATGCGGGCTGATTGACAGCACCCGCCCTTTGCCATACTCCCCCGCAATAATTGCCGGAGTGTTCACCATCGTTCCCTTTTGCGGGTCATAGCGTGCCACCTCGCTGCGAAATATGGCCAGCGGGCGAAACGCCTCCAGCCCCTTAACTCCCATGGGCGACATGATGGGGCCGTTGTGATAGCGCACCTCAAAAACGCCCTTGCGATCGCCAAGAATCTCTCGGCCTTCCGCGGTCAATTCCATCTTCACCGTAGCGGTCGGCCCGCGATACCACATGCTCTTTCGACCGATGTTCGGCAGGTCTATGGTTTCACAAAATGTTTTGTGATTACTGATTCCGAGCGACCACGAATAATTCGCCGCCGCCAGATACGAGCCGGCACAGATGCCCACATACCCGCCACCCCGTTGCACAAAGGCCTGCACGGCCTTCCGCCCTCGGGCATCCAGTGCCGCCGCCTGTTTGCTGCCACTACCGCCAGGGAAGATCGCCACATCAAACTGTGTCAGCACACCATTTCGAATGTCCTCCGCTCCCACACGCCGGGCCATCGTGGCGGGCATCCCGCGCAGGACGCGATCCAATTCCCGCGGGCCGTTGCTGCCCACACCGCCGGCATCATAAACTGCCACCCGCAGGGCCTCGGTCTTGGCCGGCAACATCACCTGCGATGTGCCGTCGGCCATCTGCAGATGGGTGAGCAGCGCATGCACCATCAACCGATGCTGCCGTGCGCGCTTGGAGAGCGGCTGTGATTTAAAAGTGGTCTCCAGAATCATGGATGCCGCCCCAAGCCGTTCATGCGCCGCGCGGGCCAAGCTGCCGTCCACAGGGTAACGCAGGCGCACGAGCTTCTTTTTCGGATCCGTAATGGTGGCATTCACCGCCGCTAGCATTTTGGGCACAGCAACATCTGCGGCCTTGCCCTTGGCATCAATGATCGTGGATCCCACGGATTTAGAATTGATCTGGTGAAAATCGTACCCCTCATGCAGGTCGATCATCCAATCGGGATTTTGGTCGCCAATAAACTTCCAAAGCGCCTTGCCCAGCACGCCATGCGCCTCGGCTGCCATCTTGGTCTTGGGGAATTGACGGTTGAGATCACGGCGTGACGGCGGTTCACCCGGTAAAAAACGGGTCCCATCCCGTAGTCCCGGGATGTTGGCCTGCGGAATAACCACCAACCGTCCGCGGGTGATGGACCAGTGTCGGATTTGCTCCGCGGCCCGCGCTCCAGCCGGTTCATTACCGTGAATCCCACCAGTGATCACTACCGTTGGCCCGTCCTGGCCGCTGACACTCACGTAAAACGGAGTCTCCCACTTCGTGCCCTTTGCCAACCGGCCTTCGGAGATGGTTTCCCCGGCCCAAACAACGATAGATAGACCGAACGAAATCAGTATGCTGAACACTTGCTGCATAGCGCGATCATTCCTGAAGCTCAGTTTGGAGTCAACCAGTAGACCGAAGGGATGTCTGGTTCTCCTCCGCTAAGGCAACTCGCGGATTCGTAAGCCCTTAAATTCGATCGGCGCGCCTTCGCTTTCCAGACACAGATAGCCGGTGGCCGGCTGACATTCGGTTCCTCCGCTGACTTCCACACCGTTAACCCACAGCCGCACTTCGCCGTTGATGGCGCGGATGTAATAATGATTCCACTCCCCGACCCCTTTGGTCAGGCGCTGAGTCGGAAAGCTCCGTCTGCTGGTCGGTTTGCCGACGACATATTTTTTGCCGTCCTTTTTGGTGTAGGTGATTTCCGGGGTGAACGCTTTCATACGCGCGCCACCAGTGGGAAACACATCGCCATGGCTGGTAAACCAATCAGAGGGTTTTCCACGGTTCTTTTCCCAGTTGGTTTCGTAGCCGAGATCCAACACCTGCACCTCGATGCCCGCCGGCAAACGCCCCTTACCCGCCTCAAGATTCTTAATGCTCTCCGGCATGGCCCAGAGAAACACGCCACTGTTACCTGCGTGCTTGAGATGCCGCCACTGCACCACCAACTCTAGGTTGGTCACCATCTTCTTCGTGCGAATCACGCCCACCGGATTGCCAGTGCATTTGATGAGGCCATCCTTACCCCAGCTCCAAGTATCCGGCTTGCAGTTAACGTTAGTGAAATCCACCTCGGTCATCGCCCTCCAGCCCGGGCCGGTTCCCTTGATCAAGGCCGCGGGTTCGGCACCAAAAAGGGCAATGGCAGATAGGGCAAACAGGGAAAAGATCAATTTCATGGCGGCAGCCTACGCGGATGATCGGGCATTGACTAGTCCGAACCGAATGCCAGAATCAGACATGGATCGGCGAGCATTTCTCATGGCCTCCACCGCCTCGTTGGGCGGAATGTCCTTCGCGCCCGAGGCTCTGGCGGCCGCGGCCGGCCGGCGGAAACCCGCGAAATCCACCATCCTGTTTTTCCTCTGCGGCGGCTCCTCGCATGTCGATATGTGGGACATGAAACCGGAGGCACCCCAGGAATATCGCGGCCCGTTTCGCCCGATTAAAACCACTGCACCCGGGCTGGACATCTGTGAGCATCTGCCGCTAACCGCCAAGCAGGGCAAACACCTGGCCATCGTGCGGTCGGTCACCGATTTCGGCCGCGCCACCGGCGATCATCATGCCGGCTATTATTACAATCTCACCGGCAATGTGCCGGATCTCACCTTCCGCACGCAGGGCAACAACCGCCGCCCGTACGCCACCGATGCCCCGTACATGGGCAGCGTGATTGGCCAACGACGGGAGAAACATCCCAAGCTGCCGCAGGTCATCACCCTGCCCACCAAGCCCAGCCGCGCGCCCTACACGCGCCCAGGCCAATTTGCCGGACGCCTCGGACTGGAGCATGATCCCTTTTACATCTACGGCCGGCACGAGGCGCCGCTGAAATTCACCGCGCCCTCCCTCACCCTGACCGAGGGACTGGACCGCCAGCGCCTCGCCGAGCGCAAAGTGTTCCTCGAGGCCGTCAACAACGCCCGGCGCAGTGCCGAGACTGACCCAGCAATCGCGAATTACACACGCCAGCAACAAAAGGCCTTCGACCTGCTCAACAGCACCGCCACCACCGGCGCGTTTGATATCGCCAGTGAACCGAAGAAAGTCCGCGAGCGTTACGGCGAACATCTCAACGGCATGAGCCTGCTGATGGCCCGGCGGCTGGTGGAAGCCGGTGTGCCGTTTGTCACCGTGTTCTGGAAAGTGGAAGGCATCAACAGCGCCCTCGCCAAGAAATGCCGCAGTGCTGGTGGCTGGGATACGCACGGAAATAATTTCAACTGCCTCAAAGAAGATCTCCTGCCACGGTTCGACCGCTGTTATTCGGCGTTGATTGAGGATCTCGCCGACCGCGGGCTGCTCGATTCCACGCTCGTCATGCTCACCAGCGAGATGGGGCGCAAACCAAAGATCGGCGATCCCCGTTCCGGCGGCCAATCCGGTGCCGGCCGGGACCACTGGACCGCCTGCCAAAGCGTCGTGCTGGCCGGCGGCGGCATTCAGGGCGGCCAGACTTACGGGCGCACCGATGAGTTCGCCGAATATCCCGTGGAAAAAATCATCGGCCCCGAGCACGTCGCCCACACCGTTTACCACGCCATGGGCGTTGACGACCTGACCGCCACCGATGTCACCGGTCGCCCCTTCAACATCCTCGAAAAAGGCCGGCCCTTGACCGAGCTGTTTTAATGGGCGCAGTAAAACTCGCCCCTCCCGCATGAGCATCGAAGCCAAACTCACCGAACTCGGCCTTACCTTGCCCGAGGCCCCCGCCGCCGTGGCTGCCTATCAGCCCTGGATCCGCACCGGCAACCTCGTATTCACCTCCGGCCAACTCCCCTTCCGCGACGGTGCCATTGCCTACGCCGGCAAGCTCGGCGGCGAACTCACCGAGGAGGACGGTTATCAGGCCGCCCGCCAATGCGCCCTGAACGCCATCGCCCAGCTCAAGGTCGCCACCGGCGATTTGGAAAAAATTCAGAAGATTGTCCGCATTGAAGGCTACGTCCATTGCGCCGAGGGGTTCCGTGGGCATCCGCAAGTGCTCAATGGAGCCTCCGATCTGGTGGCTGAACTCTTCGGCGAACGCGGCCAACACACTCGGCTGGCCTTGGGAATCAATGAAATGCCGCTGAACGCCGCCGTGCAACTGGCCATGACCGCTGAAGTGGCGGACTAAAGAATTCCCCGAATCGCCTGGCCGTGATCCACCAGCGGCACCGGTCGGCCGGCGAAGTCCTGAAAGTTGGTCTGCGGATCGATCCCCAGCACAGTGTAAATCGTCGCCAATACATCATCCGGCTTCAATGCCCTCGCCACCGGATGCTCGGCCTTGGAATTAGTAGCGCCGATCACTTGGCCGGTTTTCAACCCGCCGCCGGCCAGAATCACGCTCATCGCCTGCCCCCAGTGATCCCGCCCGGGAATAGGAATGCCCGGCTGGCCGCTGTTCAATTTTGGTGTGCGACCGAACTCGCCCATCACCACGACCAGAGTGTCATCCAGCATCCCGCGCTGTTTTAAATCCTCCAACAACCCGGCCACGGCCCGGTCGAGATACGGCAGGCGATCTTCCAGGGCATCCTTGATCTTCGAATGATTATCCCAGTGCGGCATATCCACCGTCACAAAGCTCACCCCCTGCTCCACCAGACGGCGCGCCATCAGCGTGTAATGCCCCCACGGCCCACGACCATACAGATCGCGCAGAGCATCGCTTTCCCGATCAATATCAAACGCCGCCCGTGCCCGCCCGCTTAAGACCAGGTCCACCGCCTCCTGCTGATACCGGTCCAGCGCCTCAATGGAGCCGGATTGATCGATGTCCCGGTTAATTT
>CAJWVY010000131.1 GCA_913048135.1 uncultured Verrucomicrobiales bacterium | reverse complement strand
TGATCACCGGCCAGAAGAAACCCTTCATGCCGCCGCGCAAGGAACCGCAGCCGTCGCCGGATCAGGTTGAGATTCTCAGGGCATGGATCACTGCCGGCGCACCCGCGCCCAAGGTGGACCGTTCCATTCTCGCCACATTGCACGTGCCCACCGCCAAGCCAGCCGCGCTGCGACGCCAGCCGCTCACCGCTATGGCCGTGTCCCGCGGCGGCATACGCGCGCTCGGCTCGTTTGGCCGCGTCACTATCGGCAAACGCACCTTCACCGGCCATGCCGGCAAGGTGAATGACCTCGCCTTTTCGGCGGACGGAAATTTTGTGCTGGCTGCTTCGGGCGTCACCGGTCTGCGCGGCGAGGCGGTGTTATGGAATCTCAAGACCGGCCGGCGCGCGCAGACCTTCAGCGAAGGCCATCGCGATATCCTCTACGGCGCAGCCTTCTCGCCCGATGACCGACTGGTGGCTACCGCCGGCTACGATCGGCGCATCCAATTGTGGGACCGCCAAACCGGCAAACACCTCCGCACACTGAAAGGCCATAACGGCCCCGTGCATGGCATTGCCTTCAGCCCGGACGGCACCGTGCTGGCCAGTGCCGGCGGCGATGCGGCCGTGAAGCTCTGGCATGTGACTTCCGGCCAACGCCTCGACACCTTCGGCCAACCCACCGGCGAGCAATTCATCACCGCCTTCACGCCGGACAGCCGGTTTGTAGCCGCCGCCGGTGCTGACAAACAGATTCGACTTTGGCGGTGGATCAGTAAAACCAAGCCGGCCATCAACCCACTCGTGCGCGTGCGCTATGCCCATGAGGACGAGATTACCGATCTCACCATCAGCCCCGATGGGCGGCGCCTTGCTTCAGCCGCCGCCGATCGCACAGTCAAGATCTGGTCTCTGCCCAGCCTGCAATTGCTCCAGCAATTTCCTGATCAACCGGACATCGTTTCGGCCATCGGCTTTGATCGTTCCGGCAACACACTACATCTCGCGCGCCTCAACGGCACCACCGCAAGCCATCGCATCAAGCCCGCCGGCGCCGATGCCGCCGTGGCCCAGACACGGGCCTCACGCGCCATTGCCGATGCGGAAGCCACGGACGCGCAGGAGCAGGAGCCCAATAACACGCCCGCGCAGGCCACCGCCCTCACCCTGCCCTCCAAGGTGACCGGCCGCATCTATGGAACCGACGGCGCGGACACGGACCTGTATCGTTTCACCGCCCGAGCCGGCGAGCAATGGGTGCTGGAGATCAACGCCGCGCGCAGCAAGTCGCCGCTGGATTCCAAACTGGAAGTGCTGTCCGCCGATGGCGCACCCATCGAGCGCGTGCGCCTGCAGGCCATGCGAGATTCGTGGCTCACCTTCCGCGGCAAGGATTCCAACACCTCCGGCGATTTTCGGCTTTTTAAATGGGATGAAATGAACCTGAACCAATACCTCTACGTCAACGGCGAGGTGGTGAAGCTCTGGCATTACCCGCGTGGTCCCGACAGCGGCTACATTGTCTACCCCGGCACCGGCAACCGGCACACGTTCTTTGACACCACGCCACTCGCCCATCCGCTCGGTCAGCCAGCGTACATCGTGGAACCGCACGCGCCCGGCACACCGGCCGCCGCCAACGGGCTGCCGATGTTCCCGCTCTATTTTGAAAACGACGATGAAAGCCGTCGACGCTGGGGAAAGGATTCTCAACTCACCTTCACCACTCCAGCCGATGGCGAATACCTCGTTCGGGTGTCAGATGTACGCGGATTTAGCGGTAAGGATTTTAGTTACACGCTAACCGTGCGGCCAAGACGGCCAAACTTCACTGTAAGCCTCGGAGGCATCAGTGGTGGTGGCGTACCCAAGGGCAGCGGCCGTGAATTCAGTATCACCGCCAAACGCTTGGACGGTTACGAGGGTCCTATCCGCGTTGAACTCACAAATGCACCGGAAGGATTCAACATTACCACACCAATAATCATCCAAGCAGGCCAAACCCGTGCTTTTGGCGGTGTATACGCGGCAACAGATGCGCCAGAGCCGCCCAAAGGCAAACAGTTGGCCAAGGTGAGTGCCAGCGCGGAGATTGGGGGGCAAACAATAACCCACCTGGTAAACGACTTAACCAACCTCAAACCATTGGCACCCGCAAAACTTAAGGTAACTATCCTTACTGCTGACGGACGAGCCCCAGAGCCGGGAAAACTCCTTGAACTCGAAATTGCCCCTGGCCAAACCATCGCCGCTCTTGTGCGCATTGAACGCAATGGATTGAAAGAGCGCGTTAGCTTCGGAAGCCATGATTCGGGGCGCAACCTCCCCTACGGTGCATATGTCGACAACATCGGCCTCAATGGTCTCCTAATTGTAGAAGAAGCCAGTGAAAGAGAGTTCTATATCACAGCCGACGCAGTTACCGGCGAAACGACCCGCCGATTCCATCTCAAGGCTGCCCCAGAGGGAGGCATCCTTTCAACGCCCGTACTGCTAAAGGTACGCAAAAAATAAAGAAGCTATTCCTGAAAATCATAAACAACGACTTTTTCCACCAAGGGTAATAACACCTTCTTTTTAGCCGTTTGATGGAGGGGATGATCAAGATAATCCTGCAAGCACTTTCCATCCGGCACCACCACAAGAATGGCAACATCAAAACTGTCATCCACTATTGCCCGATCGCTCTCAATGACTTCCCCAACCCGAACCTCCAGCACACCAGGGATGTTCCGGAAGGTTTTTGAAACCTCAATAATTTGGTTGCGGTGCACCTGATTCCCAGGCTCTTTGAGCCAACACAGCACGACATGTTGTATCGCCTTTTCTCTATCGTCTTTCTCATATGACACACAGCCAAGTGAGCCAATAATTAATACCAAGATCAGGTGTTTCATCGTTTAATCCTGATTCGTTTTTAGAGCGTCGGCCATACCATCTCGCAACCGATGCGTAAGCCGCTCTTCAATAGCTGTAAACCCTCCGACACTACTGGCCATAAGAGTGTCTTTCTTGAGCAAGGCCGTTTCTTGTTGGTGAAGCCAAGGAATTCCAAGGCCGCCGATGAACAATATAACGCATGCCCAAATCGGCATCAGTGATCGAGCTAATGACCCGTAATAGGAGCCAAATTCTTTTCGTAAAATCACTCCCATAAAGAATACAATAATGCAGATTACTAAGAAGATAAGTCCAAGGCCTGACATTAGGCCCAACAAAATATCATCCATAAGCCTAATATGGCCAAAGAGCGGGCGAACCAGGATACATAAAATCCAACTAACCGATAATGCCCCAAAAAATAACCCCCCCCATAAAGGGCGAATGGATTGAGGCACAGAGATTCCTAATTTCTCGCAACGCTGACGTATAAAGCCCATCCCTAACCAAGTTGAAACTGCAAAGCAGGTAACCACGAATAAACCTACCTCCAAAAAACTACGATAATCGCGCAAAGAATTTTCGTAACTGCTAATCCCAGAATGGCGCGTGTAAACGTAGTAAAAAGCGACCGGCAGCAAAACTCCCAATCCGATAATCCTAAGAAACTCCTTCAATGAAGGGATAAAGAGATTGGGGGCTCTTCCGTCAGTAGTGGTCAGCTGACAGATAGACCTCAGAATGAAAGCAAAGATGATTAGAATAACGAGCAGTACCAACATGGAATGAGCTATCATTTGCTCCAGAAAGGCAACCCGCTCAACCTGATTACCCGGTGCCAACATCTCCCCAGTAATAGGTTCCCCGAGGGAAGATAGGAGCATACTGGCTAAGATTCCGAGTTTAATAGATTCGATAGAATCGTCCCCAAATGGCATATTAGCCTTATTGTCTTTCCACTGAGTAATCGGCTGACTGAGTTTCCCGGCGTACTCTCGAGTGTTATCCGCGGACTCTAGGTCTTCCATTGATTCATACACTTCAGCCACCTTTTCCCCGGACAGCTTGGCAACAGCATTTAGAACTAATACATCAATCAAACAATAAGCATCCGGTATGGATTGCGTCAAAAAACTCTGCCAAGTATCCAGTAATTGAGAGGCCTCAGATTCAGACAATTCATTGCTTTCAACATATTGAGGGATCGCCTTAAACAAATCTCGGACTAAACCGAGTTCAGGCAGTCGAAGGCTGGCCAAAAATGTCAGCTTTACAAGTCGATGCTCAATCCGACGGGTTTCAGGGAAAAACCCAAGACGCATTTCATTAAGTTCACCATGATACCGACGGTAGTACGGCTTTGCCGTTGCCTTGCGCAACTCGACAATGGCTGAATCCAAAAGAGCCGGATCATTGATAACCCATTCATCACGATCTTCATCTGGAATACTTTCCCATTCGGCCCCACGTTTGAAAAGAATCGCCGCCCAAATATAATTATAAAACGCATTATCCGGATCGATTTTCTCACCCTGCCGAATCTCCTTCTCCAGTTCATCAATCGAGACCGCCACCTCTTCATCCAAATAATCACCGACCAGCAAGCGAATGTAATTGGCGTAGTAAACTTTGTTATCAGGGTTCTTTTCCCAAATGGCCCTTTGCTGTGCAGATTTAGTAGGCCGAGTGGTATCTCCGAAAAATAGGAACTGATGTTCTGCAGGCAAAAAAGATTTCTCGTAGCTCCCACTGTAAAGTTCCTCTGAAACACCTTCCCCTCCGAGCTGATCGATCATTCTTACCACCGCCACTCGCTCTGAGTAGTGTCTTCCTATCCAAATTGTCAGCAGGAAGCTCAAACACACCAAAACCGGCCCATAAAGGATACGCGCAATGGTCGAGTGAGAGTTCGAATTCATGTTTTATTTCATACTGAAAAAGGAGCCTTTAGCGCCACGAGGCCACCTTAAAGTACACCTTTTTTGACGGAAGAAAAGGGCTTCACCCTCCTTCCTTTTATTCGAAAGCCGGTTTATTGCAACATCAGGGCGATTTTTGGGCGGGTGTCTTGGATACGATTGTAATCCAGCGGTTTACCCAATGGCTTGAAAAGAACACCATCCAATAATTCATAGATACCTTTAACCTCTTCAAAACTACCAGCCACGGTATCATATGCGGATGCACCCGTTTTATTTCTTATGCTTTTGTCCGCTCCAGCCTTTAACAGTGCTTGAACCACTTCGGTATGGCAAAGGAATGCAGCTACTAATAAGGCCGTATCACCTTGTTGAGCGTTCACAAGATTTAGATCTGCCTTGGCATCAATTAGGGCAGACGCAACCTCAGCATGACCAAATGTGGCCGCAATCATTAAAGGCGTGGATTTCCCTGCATCATCTGGGGCACGTTGATTGAGATCAGTACCCGCAGCAATATGACCTTGAACCGCTTCAAGATTACCTTCGGTAACCGCAGTGAATAAATCCATTTTTGGCGGATTGGGTTTAGACACTTCAGTTTGTGAGACCTCTTCTTTCTTTGACTTGCCGCATCCTATCAAGAGGACAGCCCCAAGGATCATTACAATGGGTTGTTTCATATTAATCATTTCAACAGGTTGAACTTGATTCTTGTTACATAGAATATCGGCAATCGGTCAACGCTTATTCACTGAATAGGAAAGCACCTTTCCGTTGAAGGAGTTGGGCACGTTGTAATTCCCGGCTGCGGTTTGATCATCGAACCCAATCGATAAATCATCCTTAGGCTGCACAGGGATGAGGCCGGGTGAATTCATCTTCGCACGAGCGCCTTCTACTTCAAGGGATATTACCTGTTGGTCCAATACCGCAACCACCTTCAACTTGCCTTTTGTTGGAGCATTGATCTGCACACGGGTCACCTTGCCATCTACACGCACATCAAACGCCAACTTTCCTTTCAGCCAATGAATCGCGTAACCATGTTCCTTGCCGCCCTGAGCCAGCAAAACACCCTGTGGTGTGGCCTGTGCCTTCAACTGGATCTCCGCTTCAATACGCAGCGATTTACCAGCGATTTTGGGCGAAGGCGAAATCACCTTGCCAGGGCGGCGACCGGAACGCGATACCGGTTCCGGGTACGTTGCCAGCTTGGCTGCCAGTTCCTTCACCAACTGCGGTTGCTGCTGAGCAAGGTTCTGTGTTTCCACCGCGCCTTTCGAGTAATCGTATAATTCATACTCGGCAGTCGCCAGCGGTTCGCCGGCATTGCGCCATTCAACGAGGCGATAACGTTCGGTGCGGATAGCACGGCCGAGGCGGCGGCGAGGGTAGCAGTGAAAAGCATGATCGCGCACGCGGGCCTTAGGATTTTTCAAAACCGGCACGAGGTTCTGACCGTCGATGGATTGTGGTCCGACCGGAGCGGGCAGTCCGGCCAGTGCAGCAAGCGTGGGATACAGGTCCACCGTCTCGGTGGGTTGACGAGTCACGCTGCCGGGCCGGGCGACACCGGGTGCCACGACGAGGATGGGGATGCGGTTGGCCTGTTCGTAGTTCGTGTGTTTGGTCCAGATGCTGAGATCGCCAAGGTGCCATCCGTGATCGCCCCACAGGACGACGATGGTGTTTTGCTCGAGGCCCAATCGCTTCAGCGCGGCGGTCACGCGACCGATCTGCGCATCGACGTAAGCCGTGCTGGCGTAGTAGCCGTGGATCAACTCCCGCGTCAGCGCCTCGCCCACCTGCCCGTCCACCGGCACGGGTGTGTACGCGGAAATTTCCCCCGCCCGTTTCAGGGCCACCGCCGGGGCGTCCTTGGGAAAGGTCTTGATGGTGGGCATCGGCAGCTTGGCGGGATCAAACAGATCCCAGTATTTTTTCGGCGCAGAAAACGGCAGATGCGGCCGCACGAAACCGGCCGTGATAAAGAACGGCGTCCCATCCTTGACGCGCCGCGCCTTGGCGGCTTCCAGCCGGCGAATGGTCTCGGCGGCCACCCGGCCATCGGCGTAATCGTCATCCTTGGCCACCGGCGCCTCAAACGCCGCCCCGCGTGGTAGCGATCGGATGGCTCCAAGCTTTTGGTTGGTAAACAGGGCTTCTTCGCGCGTGAGCTTGCCTCCCTCGGTACTCTTAGGATCAAGGTACTCAATCACCTTGTCGTGAAAATGCGGAATGCTGAACGACTTCGGATCGCCCAGGTTGCCGTGCCCGATGTGAAACACCTTGCCCAGCGATTCGGTGCGGTAACCGTGCCGGGCAAAATACTGCGGCATCGTCACCGCGTTCGGCAGCACCTGCCGCAGTTGACTGCCCAGACCGTACAGGCCGGTGGAAGTCGAATGCGCCCCGAGCATCAGCGTGAATCGCGACGGCGCGCACACGGCCTGGTTGCAGTACGCCAAGTCAAACCGCATCCCGCGCGCCGCCAGCGCATCCATTGCCGGCGTGATCGCGTGCCGGTCGCCGTAGCAACCCATCGCCGGCTTCAGGTCATCCACCAGCAGCAACAGCACATTCGGTTTCTCCGCACGCGCCAGCGGCATCAACCACAGCAACAACGCCGCCATCCAAATCCGTTTCAAAAATAAATCCGTGCTCATCCGAGTTTTTCCTGTCCCTTATTTCAAAATCCGTACCGTGATCGCGCCCAACCGCCATTGGCCCGCGGCTTCCACGCCGTGATGCGGCTTGCTGTCCAACCGCAGCACCTGTCCGGCGCGCAACACGCCCAGATCACTGATCACGCCGTGCTGGGTTTTCTCATCGTTATCGGCGTCCACACAATAAATCGCCAGCGGCGCCGCCTTGCCCATCTGATAAAACCCGCCGCAAACGCCATTGCCGGCGACAATGGCGACCGATTCCACGATCACATCGCGATCAAACTGAATCCGCAACGCCTGCCCGTCATCCACCTGCAAGACCTGGCCACCGCCCAGACCGAGCCCGCGGAAGTTGGTGGAAAATTTCCCGCCATTTTCCCCGGTCAACGTCAGGCGCAGGCCCGTGCCCTGATCGACCGCCGTTTTTCCGCGTGCCGACGCCAGATGAAACGCCTTGGCCAAGGCCCCGGCTTCCCCGCCCTCTTCCGAGCGCCAATCAAACGTCGCTCGCACCGGCGCCACGTCCGACAGGCGCGTGGCCACACGCCGATAGCGTAGGGCAGTCTGAGTCAGTTTGCGAATCAGGTGCTGATGCTTGGGATCGTCGATGAGGTTGCGTTCCTCTTTCGGATCCGCCGCCAAATCGAAGAGTTCCACCGGCTGCGCTATGCCTTCGCGCAACAGGCTGGCGTCGAAAAACAGTTTCCAATTCTCCACGCGCATAGCCGCCGCTGCGGGATCGGCCTTCGCTTCCTTGTGATCATTGAAAAACAGCGGCGGCCGATTTCGTAGAGTCTTACCTCGCAAGGCCGGCAGCACGCTCACACTATCCTCCGCTCCCTTGGCGCCGGAGGCTAGATCCGGCAGAGCGGCCCCGGCCATTTCCGCGAACGTGGCGTACATATCCGTGAGGCCGATAATCGAAT
>CAJWVY010000130.1 GCA_913048135.1 uncultured Verrucomicrobiales bacterium | reverse complement strand
CCTTTCCCTTGACTTGCCTGCGCGGCTTGCCTCCAATGCGCGCGAACCCGATTTATTCCATGGCTGAATTTTTCCCGGACGTTAAGACAATTGAATACGAGGGCGCGGATTCCAAAAATCCGCTGGCCTTCAAGCATTACAACGCCGACGAGGTAATCGAGGGCAAGTCCATGAAGGACCACTTGCGCTTCGGCATCGCCTATTGGCACACCATGCGTGGCACGGGCAATGACCCCTTCGGCCCCGGCACGGCAGTGCGGCCTTGGGAGTCGGCCAATGACGATGTGGCCAATGCGCAGAACCGTGCTCGCGTGTTCATCGAGTTCATGGAAAAACTCGGTGCGCCCTTCTATTGTTTCCACGATCGGGACATCGCGCCAGAGGGCGCCACGCTGCAGGAGAGCCACGATAACCTCGACGCCGTCGTGTCTGTGCTCAAGGAAGAGCAGGAGCGCACCGGCATCCAGCTGCTGTGGGGCACAGCCAATCTCTTCAGCAACCCGCGTTTCATGCACGGCGCGGCGACCAGCTGCAACGCCGATGTCTTTGCCTACGCGGCGAGTCAGGTGAAGAAAATGCTCGAGGTCACCAAGGAATTGGGTGGCGAAAACTACGTGTTCTGGGGCGGCCGCGAAGGCTACCAGTGCTGGCTCAACACCGATATGCAACGCGAGCTCGATCACCTCGCCAAGTTCATGCACATGGCCGTGGATTACGCGAAGAAGATCGGCTTCACCGGCCAGTTCCTCTTCGAGCCCAAGCCTAAGGAGCCAACCAAACACCAGTACGATTTCGATGCCGCTGCGTGCCTGAACTTTATCCGCGCCAACGGTCTGGAAGATTACGTGAAGCTTAACATTGAGACTAACCACGCCACGTTGGCAGGCCACACCATGGAGCACGAGCTAGACTACGCCGGTGGCCAGGGCTTCCTAGGCTCCATCGACGCCAACACCGGTGACCTCCTGCTTGGCTGGGACACCGACCAGTTCCCGACCGATATTTATCTCACCACCAAGAGCATGCTCGCCATCCTCAAGCATGGCGGCATTGCGCCGGGCGGGGTAAACTTCGATGCCAAAGTACGGCGCGAAAGCCACGAGCCCATCGACCTCTTCCACGCGCACATCGGCGGCATGGACGCCTTTGCCCGCGGCCTGAAGATCGCCGCCGCAATCCGTGCCGACGGGCGCCTTGAGAAGGCCGTGAATGATCGTTACGACAGTTGGAATCACGGCGTCGGCAAAGACATCGAGAACGGCACCGCGAACTTTGAGAGCCTCGAGAGCTACATGCTCACCAAGGGCGAAATCTCAGACAACAAGAGCGGTCGCCAAGAATACTTGGAAAACCTCATCAACGAGTACATCTAGGGTTTTCCCAAGCCCACGAATTCAAGCGGCCGCCGGGCCGCTTTTTTGTTTTATGCATGTAGCCGCAGGATGATCCGTGTCCCCTCGTCGGGGGCGGACTCGACTTCCACGCGGCCACCATGGGCTTCGGCTACCTTGGCCACGATTGCCAACCCCAAGCCGCCGCCTTTATCCTTGGTGGAGCTTAACATGCCGGTGAAAGCGTATTCGCGTTGTTCTTCCGTCATGCCCGGGCCGGAATCAGTAAAAGTAACTGTCACTCCCTGTTCGACCGCCGTGGTGGCTATCTGCAATTTCCCCCCGTGTTGCATCGCCTCAGTAGCGTTTAGGATGAGGTTTAGAAATGCCTGGGATAATTGCGTGGCATCACCTTTCACCGGCGGCAAATCCGGCGCGTCCTCACGCACAAGGGTGATCTGCTGATGCTGCAGCTTGTGCCGTGTGAGCAGGCTTAGGTCGTCCAGTAAGCTAGGTATGTCCACTGGGCCCATTTGGGGTTCAGCATTTCGAGCAAACTTCACGATGTTGTCCACAATCTGGTCGAGGTGATTCATCTTTTCATCCAGCACACGCGCATCCTCAGCGCGCGGATCGCCCTCGGCAAAATCCAGCTCCATGGAGTGGTACAGCATCTTCATCACCGTGAGCGGGTTCCGTATTTCGTGGGCCACTTCCGCCGCCAACAAGCCTAACGCACTGAGCTGTTCGTTGCGGCGCAATTGCTCTTCAACATCCACCGTACGCTCGTAAAGCCGCGCCTTTTCAATCGCCACGGCCGACAATTCTGCCAGAGCACTCAGCGTCCGCACTTCTTCATTAGAAAAAACATGCGGGGCCTCAGTGTACACACTCAAGGTCCCTAGGCTTTGATCGCCGAAAACCAATGGAGCGCAGAGCAATGAAACGAGCCCTTCGCGTCGGGCGGTTTCCGGATGTTGGTACTGCGCTGATGTTTGCACGTTGAGCACCTGCATGGGCTTACGGCGGCGCACCACTGAGCCCATTAGGCTCTCCACCACACTGAGAGGTGGACGCTGTCGATAATCGGTCCCGGCTCCAAACTGAGCACGCATTTCGAGCCATTCCTCGGAAGGGTCGAGCAACTGCAGCGAACACATCTTCACCCGGCCCAATCCAGCCGCTTCACGCGTGATGGATTCCAGCACCTCATCCAAATGCAGGTTGCTGTTAATCGTCTGTCCTACGGACACCAGCGACCGAAGCAGTTCTGCGCGCTGTCGGTGTTGCTCGTACTGCCAGGTATTCACAATCACCTGCGTGGCATGCCGCGCGAGTTCCTCTAACAATTTTTGATCAGTTTCAGAAAAAGCATCCACCGACTCGGCGTCGACGTTCAATACCGCCCGCACATCTTCCTCAATAAACAACGGCACGGCCAATTCGCTACGGACTTCCGGGCGCGCGGAAATATAACGTTCATCCGCACTCACGTCGCCTATGCGCAGAGGCTCGCCATGGTGCGCCACCCAGCCGGTAATGCCTTCGTTGGGCCGCAGGGACATCGCGCTTGCGTCTACAGGCAGCCCTTCGGAGGCTGCAATCTCTAGTAGGCCCGTGGTCGGATTCACTAGAGCCAGCGAGCCGCTGCTCGCCCCCATCAACGACACGGCCTCCCTGACAATCAACCGGAGCGCTTCAGTCGATTCCAACGTGGAATGAATAGCCCGCGATACTTCGTATAATCGCTGCAGTTGTTCGGACGTGAACGACCCGGTCATGGTACCCTCCGTAACAACACGACGCCCGTGCCAGCGAACACGAGGTTCGGTAACCACGCCGCCAATACCGGGGGCATATGCCCCGCCGTGCCCAGCGCCAGGCCCCAGCGCATTAAAATGAAATAGATAAAACAAATCCCCACACTGCCCGCCACCCCCACAAAAACATTGCGCCGACCGCTCGCAGCCCCAAACGGCAGCGCCACCAACACCACCACCAGACAGGTAAACGGCTGCGCAATGCGCCCGTGAAATTGGGTGAGGATCAGCGACGCCTTGTCGGTCTGCATTTCCGGATGCAGCTTGCGATACTCCAAAATCTCAAACAATGAGAGCTGCAATTGCTTGGCGGCTTTCAATTGATCCAGTTGCGCGATCTTGATCTCAGCCTGTAATTGCTCCGGCGATCCGCCGAGATTCAGACCGGCCAGCACGTTGGTGGCGATCACTTGGTTGGGAAGATCGTTGGTTGGCGGGGAATAGAGTTTTTTCTCTGCCGAATAAAACACCCAGTTGCCATTGGTCCATACCCCACGTGTTGCATCCACCACTGTGCGCACCTCATCGCGTGTCCAGTCCACCGAGGGATTTTCCATCTCGCCGGTGGCTAGGTTATACCTTTGGATATGCCAAAACTGCCCCAGCGCGTCATCACGGAAATCCAAATTAGTGAGCCATTTATCCGCATCGGTGCGGCCTGATTCGAGCAGCCGCGAGGATTTCGCCGAGGCATTGGGCGCAACGAATTCTGTCACGGCAAACAACGTGCCACCGATGAACAGGGCCACCGCAAAAAACGGTACACTGATCCGCGCCAAACTAATCCCCGCCGCGCGCATCGCCACCAACTCGTTACTCCGCGCCAGGTTGGTGAGTGTGTAGAGGAGTGCCAACAACAACGCAATCGGCAGCACTGTGCTCATCAGCTCAGGCGAGCGTAAGATGTAGATCTCGCCGATCTGACTCCATTCCAGCTCGCGATCCTGATAGTCTTTTAGGTTGCCAAATAGATCGAACGCCGTCCAAAAAATCTGAAAGCCCGCCAGACAATACAGCAGTGGCACGAGCAGTTCGCGCAAAAGATACCGGTCCAGCAATCGCATCCCCCAACAGGCTAGCCAGTGACCCGCCCGGATTCGAGGCAAAAGGCTCGCCGCCGCCCGTGTGCCCAGCGTAGCCTGCGGCGTGCGCGTCACCAACCTCAACCCCGCCGATACCATTGGCGCCAGTGCGTGGCTGGTGGAAACCGGCGGCCACCGCATCCTGCTCGATGCTGGCACCTGCCCCGGCGTGGAAGGCCGCGCCGGCCTGCCGTTGTATTCGCAGGTGGCCGAGCAGGACGTGGATGCCATCGCAATCTCGCATTGCCATCAGGACCACTGCGGCTCCCTACCGGTGGCGCTCCGGCACTTCCCGCAGGCCCGGGTGTTGATGACTGAGCCGAGCTATTTTCTGATCGAACGCGTCCTGCACAACTCGGTGAACGTAATGAAACGGCAGCGCACCGAACGGAACATTCCAGATTACCCGCTGTTTCACCACAACGAGGTGGATGAGTTTTCATACTTATTCCAAGGCTTTAAGTACGGCAAGCCGGAGCCATGGAGCCCCGTGCGCCCGGGCACGGCCGACGAGCCGGCGCCTACGGTGAGCTTTCATCCCGCCGGCCATGTGCTGGGCTCCGCCGGGCTTCGGGTGGCCCATGGGCGGGAATCACTTTTTTACACCGGCGATGTCTGTTTCCATGATCAAACGCTCTCGCCGAAGGCGGATTTTTCAGGCACGCAATCCGACGTGTTGATCCTGGAAACTACGCGCGGCGCCACCGAAACGCCCGCCGGATTTACGCGGGAAGCCGAGCTGCAACGGTTCATCACGGCCATCCGCGAGGGCTTGGAATCGGGCGGGGTGTTGGTGCCGGTGTTTGCCTTGGGCCGGACGCAGGAAATGCTGGCGGCCATTGCTCTGGCGATGGAGGCCGGGGAATTAAATCGGCAACCGGTTTACATCGGCGGCTTGGGGCGCGTGTTTACCGAAATCTATGACTTGGTCTCGGCGCGCGCGCCCAATCGACGGCCGGATCTCAATCTCCATGAGGCGCTGGATTTGCAGGTGCTGGAGCAGCGCGATTTTCGCAAATTGAAAGTGGATGGCCAACTCTTCGTGATCACCGCCGGCATGCTCAGCGAGAACACCGCCGCGCATCACCTCGCGCAACACATGATGCCCGAAGAACGTCATTCCATTTTATTTGTCGGCTATTCCGCACCAGACACACCCGGAGGCGCCCTCCGCGCGGCCGGTCGGGGCGAGCCTTTTCATTTCAGCGACAGCGCCGGCGAACTCACGCGCCAGTGCCGGCTGGAGAGCTTCGATCTTTCCGCCCATGCGAATCGAGACGAGCTGGTGGATTTTGCGGTACAAATGGCCCCACGGACCGTGATCCTCGGACATGGCGAGCCCGATGCCCGCGATTGGATTGAGGCGGAGCTGCGCGACCGCCTGCCCAAGCTCAACATCATTCAGCCCGCTCCCGGCGAAGCGCTGGAGGTGTGACATCGCGGCTTGTTTTCGGCGATTTTTTCCGCTACAAACGCAGGGTCCCCATGAGGCCCACACCACACAGCGCCGGCTTCACCCTGCTAGAAGTGATGACCACGGTGGCCATCGTGTCGCTGTTATTGGTGATGGTGTATTCGTCCTGGAGCTCGGTGTTAGACGCCTCGGAAAACAGCCAGCTCGCTGCGCAAAATACCCATCGCGAACGCATGACGTTGCAGGCGTTGGACGAGGTGTTTTCCGGTGTGGCCTGGTATGAACACCATGCCAGCGGCCCAGTTCACTTGGATTCCACCGGTGCTTTCAGCCAACTCTCGATCATCAGCCGCGTGCCGCCGGATTTCTGGGGCGCCCGTCACTTGGGCGCATATCCCTTGCGGCGCATTGAGTTTCTCACTGAACCCACGGCCGACGGCACCCATCAGCTGGTGATGATCCAGCAGCCGCTGCTTTCGGTCACCAATGGTTCCCCAAAAATCCATCGCACCGTGCTTCTGCCCCGCGTGGAAACCTTTGCCCTCGAGGTACGCGAAGACACCCGGCCCATCACGTCTTGGGAGCCTAACTGGAATGGCGCCAACGGCCTGCCCGCGGATGCCCGTGTCTCCCTCGGCATATCTGCAGAGTTCACTCGCCAGAAATCCTGGCCCTTGCTGGCCCATCTAGCCCAACACGCTAAGCTGCCACCGGGCATTGGCACTGTCACCAACCTTTCTGGCAGCACCTTTGCCGATGGCGGGTTCGATACCGGCGAACAAGACAGCAGTGCCCGGTTGGTATTCATCATCGATAAATCCGGGAGCATGTGGGGCGGTCAGTTGGAAATGGCCAAGAATGCCTTGTTGAAATCGCTCAATTCCATGGATGGTGCCGGCAAGTTTTATGTTTATTTTTTCAACCAACGTGATGACGCCATGCGGATTAACGACATTAGGTCACCTGTCATGTTGGAAAGTAACCTAGCTAATATCAATAAGGTTTCCGAATGGATTGATTCACGCCGCGCCCGCGGAGGAACGGATCCCTCCGATTCCCTAAAGTCCGCCTTTACTCACAAACCCACTGAATTATTCCTACTAACAGACGGAGAATTCCGAGTTAGAAAAGACGAGCCATCCGTCCAAGCGTTAATCCAGTCGCTTAATGCGAACAAGGCCACTAAAATCAATACGCTCGCCATTGGCGACCCTCTCCGAGGAACCACGACTGAAGCAACATTGATGATTATCGCCAAGGAAAATGGCGGCACCTATACTTTCATCGACCCGGCTACATCCACTTCACCTATAGGTTCCGCCAATCCATAAAATCGGAATAAGCTTTCTGGCGACCGCTTGAACGGTACCTCCGTCGGCTCAGGACTCGAGCAACCTTTCAGAGTGGCTTTTTTTAGCCATTGAATTCTTTTTTTAACACATACAACTCCTTCTTTCAGTCGCCACGCTTGTGACTCTGTCCGTCTCTGCCCCTGGCTGAACAATTCAATGAATGAAAGATGGCCCGTAGATTTCCGAATCATTTTCTTATAATGAATTCCATTCATTAGTTCCATCGATTCTTTACGTTTTGTTTCATGGGTAACCGGCATCATTATGGCTTCTTGCCTAATGCCTTTTAGGGCGTGTTAGGTCAAAAAATAAGACTGTAGTATAAACAAAGTTAATCGATTAAATAGAAAATATGAAAATCAAAACACACAAATGGACCTTAGCTCTCGCTGCCGCGGGAATAGTGAGTCTTCCATCAGTTGCAAACGCTCAAGAGGCCGCCGCAGGGGCTGATGCACTTGCTGCATCAACCACATTGAGTGGTTATGTCAGCACCAGCTACACGCTGTCTGACTCGTCTGGGGCCGATATTGGAAAAGCCAATGAAAATGCGGACCAATTCAAGTTGGATGTCGTAAGCCTGACTCTTTCCTCTGCTCAAGGCGCGGGAGAATATGCAACCGGCTACACCGTAGGAATGTGGATTGGGCCGGATAACCAACACACCACCGCAGAATTCCAACTAACCCAAGCTAACATCGATCTGCGCCTGCCAGTTGGTAATGGACTGGATGTTAAAGTTGGTTATTTTGGAACGGTTGTGGGTTATGAAGTATATGAATATACCGACAACGCATTTTTCCAGCGTGGACTTGGCTTTTATATGGAGCCGACCCATCACACCGGAATTCTTGCTTCTTATCAACTCACGGACGACCTAAGCGTCGCAGCGGCTGTCGTTAACAATGGAGGTGATGCGCCGAATGAAGGTGATGCAGGTGGTTCGGCATCTGATCCATCTATCGCGTATACTGTCAGTTACACAGCTCCAGACAGCATGGGCTTCGCTAGTGGAACATCCGTGTATTTTGCAGCCATTATGGATAATGATCCGTTCAGCGGAGGAACCGATGCTGATTTTTATTATGCCAGTGTCGGGTTGCCGGTCGGAGTCGAAGGTTTGTCGGTAGATCTGGCTGCAGACTGGGTAGATCACAATGGAGGTAATGACGATGAGATTTACCAAATCTATGCGTCTTACGCTCTTAGCGAAAAATCCACGCTCAATGCCCGCTACGAGTGGGGAACGAGTGATGCAAACTCCTGGACAGGATTGGAATCATATGCAGTCGGCATTACCTACGACTTATGGGATAACGTATTGTCCCGGGTAGAATATATGTCCACCTCCGAGGACGGCTCCGAGGATGACGATACTCTGGCGTTCAACCTCATTTATAGTTTCTAAGTTTAATTCATTTTCTTGGAAACTTTTGCGATGAACCCCTCCCTTTTTAGGGAGGGGTTTTTGCATAATTTTTTC
>CAJWVY010000129.1 GCA_913048135.1 uncultured Verrucomicrobiales bacterium | reverse complement strand
GTAAGCTCTTCAAAAATTGTGCGAGACCAAGTGTGACGGCCAGCGAGGAAGAGTTGCGTGCCCAAGGCTCGTAGAATGGTTGGGTGCCGGTCGGTTAAGCGAAGGGCTTGGTCCAACGGTTCAATTGCTCCGTTATGATCGCCGTTCGCGTAGCAATCATCGGCCTGTTTTAATAGGTCATCCAACGGAGAGGGGGTCGCGTTATCGTTGCTCATATCGATCCTATGCACAGATTAATTTATGTAATGCAGCATATCTTGGGCCAACTTAATTTGGGTTCATGGATTTAATGGTATTTAAAAAAGTGAACCGGCCGAGGATTCCCTTGGAAATCCAACGGCCGGTATTTAACCCAACAATTAACAACTTACATCCCATTCGGCAAAAATCCTTTGTCGCCTTGGGATACTGTTTAAATGACTTACTAACCTCGCAGGAGCTGCAGGGCTGCATTCGGCAGGTTATTGGCCTGCGTAAGCATCTGCGTGCCCGATTGTACCAAGATCTGGTAACGGGCGTAATTCGTAGCCTCCGTAGCCACATCTACATCCGCCACTCGACTAATGGCCGAGGAGAGGTTCTCCTTGGTGATGTTCAACTGGTCATTGGTGAAGTTTAACCGGGATTGCACCGCACCGAGCTGCGCGCGGTCAATCGCAATCTGGCTAATGGCCGCTTTAACTGCTGTGAGTGCGGCACCAGCATTAGCCGAAGTGGTGAGATCTATACCGGTTGTGACCGCAGCGCTGTATGCGCCGGCCGTTGTACCAGCCCCCAAGTTAATCGGTGGCATTTTAAAAGTGTTTCCCTCGGAATCAACCGTCACGTTAATGGTGGTTGCCCCAAACATCGACACCGCGTTGAACTCCTTGGTGCGCGTATTATCCACATAATCCTGAAGCTGTTGAAATTCCTTTTGGTACAGATTCAAGTCAGCTTGGGATTTTGTGTTATCCTTGGCTAGCATGGCCAGCTCGCCCATGCGTCGGAGGGCTTTATCCATCGTTTTCATGAAGCCGTCCTGCGTTTGGGTAAAGGACACAGCGTTCACCACGTTACTAAGTGCGGAGTCCAGACGTTTAATCTGGGCGCGCAAACGTGAGGTTACCGCTAGACCGGCAGCGTCATCGGATGGTTTGATGATTCGTGAACCGGAACTTAATCGGCTCAGGGATTTGGACAACTCAGACTGGCTAGCATTTAGGTTGTTCGCCGTCTGGAGCGCCTCCATGTTGGTGTTAATAACCATTGTTCGTTCCTTCAGTTAGTTGTTGTTTGTTCGAGTTAAATTCCGTTTATTGGTTCTTAACTGCTAACGAGCTGTTTTTTCTTCAGTTCATCGATATTCGACCCGGCAGCGGCTAGGTTATTTTGACTAATTTCTTGGTAAATTTCTTTCCTCATTACGGGAATGGTTTTGGGGGCTTCGATTCCAATCCGGACGTTATCATTATCCACACGCAGTACGCTTACTGTGATGTCTCCGTTGATCACAATGCTTTCTTTAGGCTTTCGCGATAAGACCAACATGGGTTTTTTATTCCTTTAAAAAATCAGAGTTAGTTTCCCATTGGATGAGACAGCGGCAGTTCACTGGCGTTAAGCGGAACGACTTGCCGGGCTTCTCCGGTGTGTTGGTTGTAGATAATGGGTCCTTTCAAATTCACAGTGACCGTTTCATTGGGGTGATACGTTGCAATGCAAACAACTTTCGCGTCTTTGGAATCGTGAAGCTTCAGTAATTCCACATCATCATCCGAAATTTCCACACTGTAATTATCGGCGGCAAATCCAGGGGGGATCACCAAAAAACTTTGGTCGGCATCGACGCCTTTCATCCATTGAAATGGTTGAAGCTCTTCGTCCAGAATCAGCTCGAACTGGTGGTTTTGTTCGAACCCCAATAGGCCGGAAGCAAAATGCAGGGGAATGCCCGGCTTTGTTTCCAAGGCATCGGGTGCCTGGGTTTCAGTATTCCGTAAGTTATGTTCAATGGTCAGCATGGCGCGACAATCGTTTGAGCTTACGCAGCACAAGCCATGCCAACTGTGGACAAACTAAGGGAAGTATTATAAAACCCTGTTTTCAGGGATAATATCGCCAAAAATGGCCTTTTTAACGAAGATTGATTAACTGGCATCCATGCGGAGCATGGTTTCGCCGATGCGGATTTGGTCGCCCTCAGTCAGTGGATGCCGGCCAGTGATGGCCGTGTCATTGACGGTGGTGCCATAGCGGCTGCCTAAGTCTTCGATCCAGCAGGTGCCGTTTTCCAGCCAAAGTTTGGCGTGTACACGGCTGACGGTGGTATCCGGGCTCAAGTCGATATCCACCGACGATTGATTATTGGGCCGGCCCACCGTCACCTCCGTTTGGGAGAGTGACTTCACATGCCATTGCCCTTGGTATTGGTAGCTGATTTGCATGATACCCGCGCCGTTTCATCGCAAAAACATGGGCAAAAAGGCAATCCTTAAATAGAATATCTCCCGTGTCCGCCGGGCCGATCCATCAGATTCCTGACCCCCAGAATCCTGCTCTGGTGCCTGGGCAATTGGTGGGGGCTGGGCGGTATACTTTGTTGTGGATGCTGGCGGCCGGAGGGAGTTGTCTGATTTGGCTGGCTAGGGATGAACGACTGGGCGGAACCGTGGCTTTAAAATTTCTGCAGCCCCATTTTGCGGCCGACCCCAATATGCGACAGGAACTACGCAAGGAAGCCGTTCAAAGCCGGAGATTATCGCACCAAAACATCGTCCATCTCTATGATTTATTTGAATCGCCAAGCGAAGATCCTTTTTTGGTCATGGAATATGTGGAAGGAGCGAGTCTGCACACCATGCGAGGCGAGCGATCTCAAGGCGTTTTTACATGGAAAGAGTTGCGCCCCATCCTCCTCCAACTGTGTAGTGCATTGGATCATGCCCACGCGGAGCAAATCATACATCGGGATTTAAAGCCGGCCAACATTATGGTCGATAAGGAGGGCCGTGTGCGGCTCGCGGATTTGGGAATCTCCGCATCGCTCAACGATGCCTACACCGAGCTATTGGGACTGAAGGACACACGGGGAACGGTGACCTTTATGAGCCCGCAACAACACGAAGGAGAACTGCCCCAAGTCAGCGATGATATATATGCCTTGGGAGCCACTATCTATGAATTGCTGTGCGGCGTGCCGCCCTTTCACGTGGGGGATTTGCAGCACCAGCTCCAAGCCGTGCCTCCCCAGCCAATTGAGGCGCGGCTTCGAGAAAACGGGCTAAGCTCTGATTTACCGGCCGAAATTGGCCAAATGGTGATGAATTGTCTCCACAAAGATCCGCAAATACGCCCTGCGTCCGTGCGCGAAGTGGCCTACACCATTGCTCCCGAAGCCATGGCACAACCCTTATTCATCACCCCCCCTCCCACCACCTTGCGGACGGAGCGAGCCTCTACGGTGGCACTCCCCAAGGTACGGTTTTCCAGGGAGTTTTATATCGTAATGGTTGTTTTGGGGATGTTATTGATGGTTGCGATGTCTACATTATGGATGGTGTTACGCCGATAAACTTCAACCGGCCGAGCCTGTTAACGGCCCGACCGGTTGATTTGCTTCCCCCAACTGAACTGTTTCGGATTACCTGAGGAGTTCCAAGGCTGCCTGGGGTAGATTATTCGCTTCCCGCAGCATATGTGTGCCCGATTGGACCAGTATTTGATGTCGGGCAAATCGGGTTGTTTCATTGGCTACATTCACATCAGTAATCCGACTTTTGGCTTTGCTTAAATTCTCCTTGGAAGTGGATAATTGGTCCAAGGTATATTCGACACGCGATTGGACAGCCCCGACTCCAGTGCGTTCTTGATGAATATGCTCCAGCAGGGCCTTTATTTTTTCGGAAGTTATCTGGGCTTCTGCCGTGGTGCTGATACTACGCTCAGAACCGGGCGCTGCAATGGCTTCAGTAAATTTCGCAGTGCTAAAATCTACGGGGGGAATCTTGAATTGACCGCCATATTCATCGACTGTTACGGAAGTATGCTGGGCATTGTTGGTCAGCGATTTAAACATGAAGATGCCGGTAAATTTTTTGTCTTGGGTGTTGTAAACCAGTTCGTTCAATTGATTGAACTCCTTCTGATATAATTCCAAGTCCGCACTTCCCTTCGTTGAATCCTGCGCCAACATGGTCAACTCGCTCATGCGGGTTAACGCTTTTGTGACAGTTTTGAGGTAGCCCTCCTGAGTTTGTGTCAGCGAAACGACATTGCTCAGGCTGGTCATCACAGCATCGATCCGGCGAAGTCTGGATTCCATGCGTGTGCTGGTCGCTACAGCAGCAGTATCATCAGATACGTCCACAATTTTTGAGCCAGAACTCAGTCGAGCCAGAGATTTTTGCAAACTTCGCTGACTTCCTAGCAGATTATCTGCCGTCCTTTGCGCTTCAACGTTAGTGTTTATGACCACAGGCGATCCTTTGGTTAGGAAAAAAATCCTATTAGCCATCAAATTAGCAATCACTATGCCAATTCTCAGCTGGAGATAAAGTGGCGACTGTTTCGGGGCTGTTAGCCCAAGAGGTCAATAATGTGGCTGGAAGAAAGAATATTTTGGCGCAGCGCAAACATGCTATTTTGAGATAAAGTGGTTTCCCGAGTTAGATTTTTGATGGTTGTGGCGACATCGGTGTCGGATAGGCGGCCGAAGGCGGCGGTGGTGGATTCGGTCTGAGTGGTGAGTCGGGTTGAGGCGGATTCCAGCTCGGCCAAGGTGCTGCCGGTGGTGGCGCGGGCGGTAGCGAGTTGATCGGTGGCGGTCAGGATATCCTGCAGGGCGGCTTGGGCTTGGGCTGGGGTATTGAGCCGGGTGGCTTGGGCGGTGACGGCGTTTTGTTCGGCGGTAAATAGATCAATGCCGGACAGCTGGGTCAGATCTTCGGGGCTGCTGGCGACGGTGTGGGCGGTGCCGTCAAAGAGGGTTTGGCCGTTGTATTCGGCAGTGCGGGTGTCGTTAAAGGTGTTTTTGAGTGCTTGAAATTCGGTTTGATACAGGGCGCGTTGGTCGGGGCTCAGGGTGGCGTCCTGCGCTCGAATGGCCAGCTCGCCCATGCGATTAAGGGTGCCTTGGGCGGATTTCAGATAGCCGTCTTGGGTTTGGGTGAAAGAGGTGGCATTAGCTAGATTACGCGCCGCCGCATCGAATTGGCGGAGTTGGGCCTCGAGCTTGGTGGCGACGGCTAGTCCGGCGGCGTCATCCTGCGGGGCGAGCAGGCGCGTGCCGCTGGCCAGTTGTTCCAAGGCTTTGGTGGACTGGTTAGTGTGCCAGTTGAGCTGGTTGACGAAGGAGTCGGTCTGGGAAACGACGGGGTTCACGCGCGGCTTTACTTTAACCTACGCGGAATGGGCCTGAAATCAAGCGTCGGGGCTCCGAAACAAGGCGTCGGCGGCTTCCAGTGTTTCCTTGGAGCCGATATCCAGCCAATCGCCTGGGACGGTCCAAGTATGTACGGGTTGCTGTGGATACAGCCATTGGATGAGTCGACCGGGTTGGTCAGGGTTGTTGCCTTCAGCGATGTAGCGGCGAATCTCTGCCAGCGCGGCGCGCGGGTAAAAATAGAGGGCGATGCCGATCAGGGTACTTTGGGGTTGAGCCGGTTTTTCTTCGAAGCTGGAAATCTGATCGGCGTCGTCTACAGCCACCACGCCGTATTTGGTAGCCTCCTCAAGAGAGCCGACATCGTATACCCCGAGCACTGGGGTTTGGGTTTCGCGACAGCGAGCGCCAAAGCCGCTGAGATCTCCGGTAAACAGGTTGTCGCCGGCGATCACAAGGAGGTCTTCGTCGATGCCTTGTTGTTCGATCACCAAATGCAAATCGCCGATGGCGCCCAGTCGGTCCTCGTTGCTGGTGGTACCGTCGTTGACCACGGTGCAGGCGCGATGCGGTTGGGTTGCCCGCCAATCCTCGAAGTGGCCGGCAAATTTTTCATTGGTGACGACGTAGGTGTGGTCAATGCCGCCAATGGCCTCGCTACTGGCGAGTACATGCTCGAGCATGGGGCGACCGCCGACAGGCAGGAGCGGTTTGGGAGTGTTTTCGGTGAGCGGATACAACCGCGTGGCGTAGCCGGCGGCGAGAATGACTTGTTTCATGAAGGGTTCAAAGCACCGTATGGAAAATGCCCGGCGCGGCCCGCTGCACGAGGGCACGGGATTGCACGAGCACGTCCATACTGGATTCGCATTGGAGCGCTTGCAGGGCGAGCTCCTGGGTTTCGGTGTATTTTAACCGGCGGATGAGATACTTGATTTGTGGGAGCATGGTGGGGGCCACACTGAGTTCGTTGACGCCTAGGCCGATGAGCAAAGGTACGGCGTTGGGATCGCCGGCCATCTCGCCGCACACGCCGGTCCAAATACCGTGGCGTTGACCGGCATCAATGGTCATCTGCAGCAGGCGTAGCAGCGCGGGGTGTGTTGGGTCATATAGATCTGCCACCTTTTCGTTTAGGCGATCGACCGCGAAGGTATACTGGATCAGATCGTTGGTGCCGATACTGAAAAATTTGGCGTGCGCCCCAAGCGCATTAGCGGTGAGTACGGCCGAGGGAATCTCGATCATGATGCCGACTTCGAGGTCCTCGTCGAACGCCGTGCCCTCGGCGCGGAGTTCGGCTTTGCATTCCTCGAGCAGTTCATTGGCCTGATCCAGCTCGTCCACGCCGGAGATCATGGGGTACATGAGTTTAACGTTGCCGCCGGCACTAGCCCGCAGTAGGGCTCGAAGTTGAGTGCGGAAAATATCGGGGCGCGCGAGGCAAAAGCGAATGGCGCGCCAGCCGAGGAAGGGATTGGCTTCATCGGTTTCGCCGATGGCATGGCTGATCTTGTCCGCGCCGATATCCAGGGTGCGGAAAATTACCGGCTCAGGCGCGATGGCTTTCGCCACTCGTTGATAGCTGGTGTATTGTTCCTCTTCATTGGGTAATGTTTTGCGGTCGAGAAACAAATACTCGGTACGGAAGAGGCCGACGCCCTGCGCGCCGCATTCAAGCACGGCGACAGTATCGGTGATTTGCTCTACATTGGCCGAAAGCATGATTTCATGGCCATCAAGCGTGATGGCAGGGGCATCCCTGATCTCGGCCAGTTTGTCCTGCAGATTTTCCTGCTCTTTTTCTAGCTGACCATATTCAAAGAGGGTTTGATCTGTGGGATTGATGACGAGCACGCCGTTGAAGCCATCAAGCAGCACGTAATCACCGGTGGCCACGTTTTCGCTGGCGGCCTTGAGGCCGACGACGGCAGGGATACGCAGGGAGCCAGCCATGATGGCGGTGTGAGAGGTCTTGCCGCCGACATCGGTGGCAAATCCCTGCGCAAGATTCCGGTCCAGCGAGGCGGTTTGCGAGGGCGTGAGGTCGTGCCCCACGAGAATGTATGGCTCGGTGAGGTGCGAAAGATCTTGGGAGCGATGGCCGGTGAGATGTCCGAGCACACGGCTGGTCACATCACGAATATCGGCTGCGCGTTCGCGCAGGTATTCATCCTCTACCGAGCCGAGGGCATGCGCGTATTTCTCAGCGACCTCGTGAAAGGCGTAAGCGACATTGACCTTCTCGGTTTCGACGAAGCGCTTTACCTCCTCCAGCAACGTGGAATCCTCCAGCACAAGCAAGTGGGCATCAAAGATCGCCGATTCGGATGCCCCCATGCCGGATTGCACTTGGCTTTGAATCGCCGAAATCTCGCGGCGCGTTTCGGCCAGCGCATTTTGCAGCAGCTCCAACTCGGCGGGTAACTGCTCAGAATCTAACTGACGCCGTGCGGGGCGTTCGCCGTGATTGTGGTCCATCACCACAATCCGGCCGCGGACTACGCCGGGCGACACACCGATACCGCGAAAGATTTGTTCGCCTCTATCCTGTGCGCTACTCACAGTGGGTATCATGCTCGGGCTTGCTCGGCCGGAAAAGCAAATTTCATTGGCAGTCGGTGCCCGGTCGAAACGTTTCAGTGAAAACAAGCGTGCGCCATCGGCACTCTTCGGGCATGCTCCAATCATGTCCGATCGACGCTCCATTAAAAACCTCGCGTTGGTGGGGTTTATGGGCTGCGGAAAATCCAGCGTGGGGCGTTTAGCCGCCAAGGATTTGGGGTTTGAATTCGTGGACACTGATGCGCTGGTTGAGGAGCGCGCAGGCATTTCCATTTCTGAGATCTTCGCCACCGAAGGCGAAGCCACCTTTCGCCAACTGGAGCGCGAAACACTCGCTGAACTGGAAACGCGCACCGGCCTAATCATAGCCACCGGCGGCGGTGCGATTGTTGATCCGGAAAATCTGGCCAGCCTCAAGCGTCATGCCTTGGTGGTGTGCCTCTGGGCCGGCGCCGAAGTCATCCACGAGCGCACCAAGCATCAAAGCCACCGGCCGCTGTTGCAGGGCGACGATCCGTTGGGCACCATCCGTCGGATGTTGGCCGAGCGGGAGCCTGTCTACAAACAGGCTGATGTGATTATTAATACCGAACTGCGCCCGCAACGCGAGGTGGTACTACAAGTGCGCCTTCAGTTTGAGGAATCGCGCAAAAGCGTTTCGGCATCAGCCGCTTCAGTGGGGCCGTCCGGCACCTGATCAGCCGCCTGGTCCTTTTTAAACACCGCAGCCGTGGTAAACTG
>CAJWVY010000128.1 GCA_913048135.1 uncultured Verrucomicrobiales bacterium | reverse complement strand
GGTGATGAGGTCGGCCACCGGCTTGGGCACGCTATCGGCCACGCGCAATTCGCCGATATCGAACAGCGTGTGCATGATGGTGCTCATCAGGTGCTTGGGCGTATACGGTCGCGTGGCCGGCTCGGCCGCCTGACGGTCGCTCTCGCCAATGATCCGGCCCATCTTCAGACCGCCACCGGAAACCAGGAGCGACGTAAGATTGCCGTAATGATCGCGTCCACCGTTCTTGTTGATGCGCGGTGTGCGCCCCATTTCGCCCGTGACCACGAGCAGAATTTTCTCGCTGAGCCCACGTTGATGCACGTCCTCGATGAACGCGCTCACCGCATGATCCACCTGGTTACCCATCGGGTACACGCCGGTCATGTATTTCGGGCTGTTGTTGTTTGCGTGATAATCCCAGCCGCAATCGCTCACCGTCACAAAACCGCAACCGGCTTCGCACATGCGACGGGCCATGAGCATCTGCAGGCCCAACAGGTTGCTGGCGCGTTTCATGTCGTAATAACGCTGCAGCTTTTTCTGGTCGAACAACGGTCGCGTGTCGTAACGCGCGATGGTCTTGGGATCTTCCTGCGTCCAGTCAAAGGCATCGGCCACGCCGCGGGAGATGGTGTCGAACGCCTGTTGCTGATATTTATCCGCACTCTCCAGCAGGCCGGAAGCATCCACATCGCGACGCAGACCGTCGAGACTGCTCAACAATCCCTTGCGATCGGCCAACCGCTCCGGTGCCACCTGCAGGCGCATGTCCGAATTGATCTCCCCGCCACCGGCCGGGTTAAAGGCCGCGTAACTTGCGCCGAGATCACCGGCCTGCGTCAACGTGGGCAGTGCGCCGGTTTCAAAATTACGCCCCAACTTCAGCTCCGGATCAATCGCCTCGGGCAACACCAGCGTGTTGCGCGGCATGCCGGTGTCCGGATGATTGGTGCCGGCCACCCGCGCGTAGAGCGCGCTCATCGAGGCCTGCAACGGATTGCCCGCCACGGTCACCGGATGGTAGGTGTGGCCGCCGTTCTTCGAGCCGTACGAGCGCACCACGGAAAACTTATCCGTCATCTTCGCCAGCTTGGGAAACGTGCCGCCGAAGGTGATGCCCGGGATATTGGTTTTCACCTCGCCGGTGATGGAGCGGATCTCCTTCGGTGCGGTCATTTTGGGATCGAAAAATTCGATATGCGGCGGGCCGCCCTGCAGAAAGAGAAGCACCACGCACTTGTCTTTCAGGTGCAAACCAGCCTCGGCAGCCAGCGCCTTGTTGGCCAGCAAATCCGGCAACGCCAGACTGCCCAGCACGCCCGCCTGCAGAAAATTCCGGCGCGATAATCCCGCGCAGGTTTGATTCGGTGCTATGTCCGATACCGTCAACATACTCTTAATACTCCTTGGCTACGCCACTCGTTACAACAGCTGCTTGATCGGGGAGGCCCCGCTGATCACAGTGTTAACTTCGTTCGGAATCCCGGCCATGGCGCGCACGGCCCCGGTATCCAGCAACTGCTCCATGAGCGTGGCATATAAATTGGGAATGGTCACACGATCGCTCGCCGGTTCGCCGCCATCCTTGGTCGAGCTGCCGATCACCTGGCCCATCTTCAGGCCGCCACCATACAGCATCAACGGTGCACTGCCGCCCCAGTGATCGCGCCCCGCCTTGGCATTCACCTTGGGCGTGCGCCCCATCTCGCCACAGCACACCAGCAAAATCTTGTCACGCAACCCGCGCGCTTCCACGTCCTCAATGAACGCGCTCACCGCATGATCAAATGGCCGGCCGACATACTGCATACCCTCGGTCATCGTCGCGTTGTTCTTGTCCGCGTGCATGTCCCACACAAAATCCGTGGTCACCGTGATAAAGCCCGCGCCGCGCTCGGCCAGCCGCCGCGCCATCAGCATCAGCTTGCCGAGATTGTTCACGTGATTCTGGTAACGCGGCCGGTTGTTCCAGCGTTTGCTGATCCGCTCCACATCCATCAGGCCAGCCGTATCGTAGCGGGCCAGTACCTTGGGATCTTCCTTTGAGATATCAAACGCCTCGCTGACCCCACCAGCCAATGTCTCAAATGCCTGCGATTGGAATTTATCCAAACCGCCAGTAGCCCGACCGCTCTCCACCGTGCGCCGAAACTGATCCAATCCCGAAAGCAGTGCCTGGCGGTCGTCCAGCCTAGCGGGGTTCACCGTCAATTTCATATCCGCCCGGAAATCCCCCTTGCCACTCGGTTGGAACGGTGCGAAAGCCGGGCCCAGTGGGCCGGTGACATCAAACCGGCCCAGCTTCATAATCGGGTCGGTCGCCTCCGGGTTCACCGCCTGGGGGTGCAGCCAGATATTGCGCGGCATTCCCGTCTCCGGATGACTGCCGCCGGCCACGCGCGCGTAATGCCCGCCGATTTGAGCATCGTAGGAATATTTGCTGACGATCGGCTTGGAATCATGCGCGCCACTCTGTGTGGTAAACGAGCGCACGATGGAAAATTTATCATTCAGCTGAGCCAACTTCTCAAACGTTCCGCCAAAGGTAATGCCCGGCAACCGCGTGGGAATCTCGCCGGTCATGCTGCGAATGCCCGAGGGCGCGCCCATTTTGGGATCAAACGTCTCCGTCTGCGAAGGCCCGCCATGCATGAAGAGGAACACCACGGTCCGATCTTTAGCCACGCCGCCCTGCTGCTTCACCGCCTCCTGCGCACGCAACAAATCAGGCAACGCCACGCCACCCAGCGCCAAACTGCCCACGGAGAGAAAACTCCGCCGGCTCACCGAATTGTCCGTTAAATACAGCATCGCTCTTGTGTCTATGACAATACCTCAGACGCCCGATTTGAGCCAGTATTTAAAGAAAAATTGAACCGTTCCGAAGACCTACCGACACTTGATCCAAATCCGTAATTTCGGCTCCTGCGACCACCGATGCGGATAGGTGGATGTACGACCTCGATTAATCTCGTTGATCCAATTGATCGCGCGCGCCGTTTGCTCCAATTCCTCCCGATTCATCTCCGCCAACGGCTTGTCAGGAATGGTAGCTGACCGATGAAATGCCGAGTTGGATTGCCAATTCATCCGCTGCCCCAAAGCACCCGATGACCCCATGTCACTCTGGCAACCGCACACGACCGCCGCCACTCCCATCACAACACTCCATCCCAGCCACCGCATCACTCATTTCCTTCGCTAGCCGGGCGGGGCTGAAGCCTAAAACTCACCGTCAAATCCGAGTACATCTCTACGGATCCCGCCGGCACCGTGCTCGCCGGCAGCGTGTTGCCCTTATCCTTCAAATGATCCTGTACTTGAACCATCTCGCCGAGCGCCTTCCCCGCCAGCTCTGCCAAAACCGTGGCCTTGCGCCGGGCCTGATGGAACGCCATGCGCTGGGCTTTGGCCTCCATTTGTTTTTGATTCGAGAGCCGCGGAGCCAAGGCCACCGCTCCCCCAAATTGATGCACCCCCGGCAACTCCATGATCTTTTCAATCTGGTCACTGCCCGCCGGCACTACAATCGACACCATCACCATCCCGTTCCAAAGCACGCGGTTTTCCCGCGGAGGTTGCGGAGGGACAATCCCCGGCACTCCCACCGGCATCACCGCGCCCGGTAATCCAGGCATTTGGCCGGGAAACAGGCTGGTCACGGGCAATCCGGTCACCGGATCAATGACTGGCCCCGGAGATTGCTGGGCCGATACTGGCGGATGAAGTTTCAACAATCCCGTCAACCCCGGCTTGCGCAGCTGCGGATAAATCACCGGCTCCTCTACCTCCACCCCCAGCACACAGGCCGAGTGTTTTTTCAAGTCCGCCTCCAAGCATCGCACCTGCCCCTTAAGCCGTTCCTCCACCACGCTGCGGTACACACTCTCCTGAATCAGCTGCCCCCGCACCATCCATTCATCCGCCTTTGCCTGCACCCGGGCCCGGCCATTTACCGTCACCACTGTTCCTGTCACCTCTTCAGCCAGCAACGACAGCACCGCACCAAAGAGAACTGCACAACCCAGAATATGCCTCATGATTCACCCTAAGCCCAACTGCCCAAATCCGCAAATAAGATTATTCAATAATATCCGCATCACCACCCGGAGCAGCCTCGTTTCGTCCGTGTGCGTAATGATCCAGCGCATCAAACGGCCACAGCGCCACATCCAACCCCAGCGTCGCAGTAAAATCCACCGGCCAATACATCAGGATAAACGCCCCTTTCAAAGCCGGTTCTACTTCTCCTGAAGGCAAGTTCACCCAAATATCCAGAGCCTCGATCCAGACACATCCGGCCATCATCAATTCTTCCGGTTCGTTTGGTTCCTGAACAGGCCGAGCTGAGTTCAAGAAACTGTCCTCCCCATAGACACTATGCCGCGGATCCTTCAAATACCGGATGCCCGGAAATGGTTTCTCCACCCCTTTCGCTCGCGCCTCAAGCGAGGTGCAACCGCCACCGACCCAAG
Organism: uncultured Verrucomicrobiales bacterium; assembly: GCA_913048135.1. Taxonomy (GTDB): domain Bacteria; phylum Verrucomicrobiota; class Verrucomicrobiia; order Limisphaerales; family UBA1100; genus UBA1100. Next base: position 4,405 of record CAJWVY010000128.1, on the reverse strand, counting down.
CTACCAGTAACAGGCAAACCAACCATAGAATCCATTTCTTGTTCATTAGCAATTTGGCATGGGTACTTCCAGTTGCCGGCAAATGCCCCGAACCAAGTGATCCTTGATCTCCCGGTGCCGGGGAATGGAACTCCACGCACCCTTTTCCGGATGTTCCCAAATACTGTGTCGCGCGCCTTCGCGCTTGAACTGGCATCCGGGCGCAGGTGCCGCTCCAAGTCCGCACGTTTCACAGAACCACTTCAAACGGCTCACGCACACTGCTCTTCGAGGCATTGGATTGAGCTTGATCGCGCAAATAAGCCACAGCCAGCTGGAACGCATCCTTCAGATTTTCCTTAGCCTCAGCCAGTATCTCACCTTGTGTTTGAACCGAAGGCATTTCTTCCAGCCACGCCACGTAACCGCCTTCGGCCGCCGGTTCATTTCAAGCTACCTACTCCACGCGGTAAACGGCGGATTTGGTGCGTAAAATCAGGGCGTTGCCGGTGACGGCGGGAGTGGCCATGAAGCCGTCCTCAAATTCGCCGCGGGCCAGCACCTTGAATTCCTTGGGAGAAGCGGCCAGAACGACGCATTTGCCGGTGAGGCTGAAGCAGTAAATGCGGTCCTGACAGAGGATCGGGGAGGCGGCGAATTCGCCGGCATTGAGCCGTTCGCTCCAGAGCACTTCGCCGGTGGCGGCGACCAGACAACTGGCCACGCCGTTGTCGGCCACCATGTAAAGGTGCTCACCCTTGAGGAGCAGAGATCCTTTCTTGGGAATGTTGCGGCGCGTGCTCCATTTTGCCTCGCGTTCAGCACCGCCGACGGCGGGAATGGCGCCAAGTGAGCCCATACCGTTATTAATGAAAATGAGGCCGTTGCCGTAGACCGGCCGACCGCTGGCGTTCATGCCGCCGGTGCGTGCGGTCCAGAGCAACTTGCCGGTGGCCGGGTCCAGCGCCTCGGTGGCCACGGCGGCCGGCGCGATGAGTTGTTCCTGATCGCCTACCTTAATGATGGCCGGAGTGCCATAAGCCTTTTTGCGGTCGCCGTTGTTCGTGCCGAACTCAAAGGCGCGCTGGTGCCGCCATTGCGTTTTGCCGGTGGCCTTGTCCAGCGCCACGACAAACTGCCGGTCGGCGCCGTCAAAAATCAGATACAACCGCCCGCCATGCAGGATCGGCGAACTGGCCGGCAACCGGAAATGATCGCAGGTCAATTCATCATCCTGCCGCTGCCAAATGATCTCGGCGGTCTTGGTGTCGAGACAGGCCGTGCCGTGCGCGCCGAAGGTCACATACACCCGGCCTTCTTCAATCACCGGCGTGCAGGAGGCGTAGCTGTTCATCGCCACCGGGCTCTTTTGCGGGCTCTTGATTTCAAACACGAGTTTGTTGTGGATCACCTTGCCCGTCTTGGCATTGAGACACACCGCCCAGAGCTTGTGACCATCTGCCTCCGCATTGGTAAACCAAATCTGATTATCCCAGACCACCGGCGAACTCCATGCCTTGCCGGGCATCGGGGTTTTCCAGACATGACCCTGGGCGGTCACTTCCATCGGCAGTTTGGCATCCGTATGGCCTTCGCCTTGAGGGCCGCGAAATTCATTCCATTGCGCCGAAGAAGCAACACTGACAAAAACCAGAGAAACTAAAACTAACATGCGATTCATGCCTCTAAGGCTAATAAGGCTGGTGCCTTAACGCAACGCTGAGGTGTAGATTTTAGGCTATACCAAAGACAAAAACCAAATTGAGAACAGCACTACCTTGTTTCCATCAATGTTTCCCGTAAGCTAAAACCCACATGGTTTATATTATATTGCTAGCACTGGTGAATGCTTTGAATTTAGCACAAGCCGCTAGTCGAGACCCTCTTCTACCGCGGCCTGATCAAGTTGATAAACCGGAGAACATCAAGTTCATCGTGCCGGACAAATCCAAGCTGGCCGGCACCGTGGTGGACAACACGGAAGCCAAACTCGTCGGCGAATGGAAACACAGCGTGCACACCCCGCCCTTCGTCGGCGTGAGCTACATTCATGACATGAAGGAAAAGAAGGGGCAAAAGAGCGCCACCTTCACGCCGGACCTGCCGCGGACCGGCCTCTACGAAGTGCGCGTGTCGCACAACTCCAACATCCGCCGCGCCAACGGCGTGCCCGTCACCGTGCATCATTCTAAGGGCAAAACCGTGGTGAAGATTAACGAAGGCGAGCCGGCGCCCATCGCCAAGCTCTTTCGTTCCATCGGCCTGTTTCATTTCAAGAAAGGCCGCGAAGGCTCCGTCACCATCAGCACCGAAGGCACCGAAGGCAAATACGTCATCGTCGATTCCGTGCAATTCCTGATCGTGATGCCGTAACCCTATTTCGCCTCCAGACAATACAATGTCCGAAACCCGCGCAGGAACAGGCGACCGTTGCTGACCGCCGGGGTGGCGTGGGTGGATTCCCCGAGCTGACTGCGGCCCAGCAGTTCGTACTTCGGACTGGCCTTGATCACCGTGAATTCGCCCGTGCGCGAGCTGCAATAAATCTTGCCGTCAATACACACCGGCGAGCTGGAAAAATCACCGCGCCCCACCCGCTCATTCCATTGCTCGGCACCCGTCTTTGCATCCACACACACCACGATGCCATTATCCAGCCAGAGATAGAGATGATCCCCGTAAGCAATCGGCGTGGGCACGTAGGGTAAGGACCGCCGCCGCTCCCAAGCCACATGCGTTTCGGTAACCTTACCCTTGCCGCCAAGTTTCACAGCCGTCATCAGCTTGCCTTTGCCGCCGCCGCCGCAACTGCCGAATACATGGCCTTGCCAGTAAACCGGCATGGCCACGGTCCGCAGCGTGTAGGTGTTGGGCGTGCTCCAAAGGATTTTTCCACTGCGCGGATCCAACCCCATCAGGCCGTCGTCCAGACAGGCATTGATTAACTGCGTCTTCCCGCCGTGCTCCACGAGGATCGGCGTAGAGTACGTCATCTTGTTAATCTTACGATCAAGCTTCCAACGCACCTTACCCGTCGCCTGATCCAACGCGGCGATATAGCCGAGGCTGGTATCATGTTCATTGAGTATAATCACAAGATCCTCAAATAAGACGGGGGATACCGCCGTGCCGTGACCATCGTCACTGAGTGAAACTCCCAGTTGGGTGCGCCACAACTCTTTGCCGTTTTTTAAATCATGAGCCATCATGAAGAATTCATCGTTATCACCCCAAGATACAAAAACGCGTTTTCCGTCTGTTACAGGCGTAGCGGAGGCGTAGCTATTAAGCGCGTGTTTGGGGTGAGTTTCCCCACCCAGTGTTTTACTCCACACAGGCTTCCCTGTGGCTGCTGAGTAACATTCAATAAATCGTTGCGCACCTTTTTGAGAGGCCGATGTCACAATCACGTTGTCTTCCCAAACGATCGGCGATGAATGCCCGATACCCGGCAGCTTGATCTGCCACGCATAATCCTTGGCCGTCCATTTGATGGGCAGCCCTTTCTCCGAGCTAATGCCCGCCCCGGCCGGTCCGCGCAGTTGCGGCCAGTTTTCCGCCTGCGCCCCAAGTGCTACAGCCATGAAGAATGCAAAAACGAGTTTCATACAAAGCCCCGATTGGGCCATAGGCAATCGCGATTGGCACTAAAAAAGTCTAAACCAATCCAGCGCATTGGCCGTGAGCACAGAGAAACTTGTCATCTTCGAGCGAACAGGCAGACTCCCCCCCACATGACTTCTCCTTCCCACTGGGAATTTGAGTATCGCCAATATGCCCACGCCTGATCTCAAAAGCCTGCTCAAATCCACCTTCGGTTACGATGCGTTTCGACCGTTGCAAGAGGAGATCATTGATGCAGCCCTAGCAGGGCGGGATGTGATGGTGTTGATGCCGACGGGCGGCGGGAAATCGCTCTGCTATCAACTGCCGGCGCTGGCGCGGGACGGACTCACAATCGTGGTGTCGCCGTTGATCGCGTTAATGAAGGATCAGGTGGATGCGTTACAAGCTGCGGGTGCGCCAGCAACTTTTCTGAATTCCACACTCGATGCGAAGGAATCACGCCAACGCATTGCCGGACTGCATCGCGGCGAATACAAACTGCTCTATATCGCACCGGAGCGCCTGATGCTCAGTGGTACGCAGGAGATGCTCGAGAGCTGGAAGCCGCAATGCATCGCCATCGATGAGGCGCATTGCATCAGCGAATGGGGCCATGATTTCCGACCGGAATATCGTCAGCTCGCCGATCTGCGGCATCGCTTCGGCCAGATCCCCATGATGGCGCTCACTGCCACGGCCACCGAGCGCGTGCGCGCGGATATTGTCAGCCAACTGCGTCTACAGAATCCCGCGCGGTTTATCGCTAGTTTCAATCGGCCCAACCTGCTGTATCGTGTTACGCCGCGGCGTAATGCCTTGC
>CAJWVY010000127.1 GCA_913048135.1 uncultured Verrucomicrobiales bacterium | reverse complement strand
TTCTTTCAATAATTATAGCCATACCAGTTTTTTTTTACTACTACCAAAATGATATCCAAACAAATATTAAGTACAAAGGCTTTGTAAACAAAATCGTTCAATTTTCTAATTTTGATAAGTCGACCTTAAATGAAAAACAATCTATAACAGAAAATAGCTCTAAAAAATTGTATAAGAGCGCCTTTAGTGTATACCAACGTACTGATAAAAAAATGGCAAAGTTTCGTCAATCTTGGAATACGCAGAGCTGAAATGCCTGGCTTTCTTCATCATAATGTTAGGTTGGATTTCCCTGTTTCTATAGGGAAATATCAATTCAGTAAAAATCCCTCTGATCCTGTAGTTATCCACATGCAGTCAGTTCCAGGTGATTACGGCAACCCTAGTGCACGTGAACAATTTATCGCAGGACAAAGGAAACTTCTTGCTACACCATTTAGTGAATTTGAGAGAAGCATAAGAAATCAATTAACAAGATTATTATCTAAAGGCGGATTTGATGCTTCTGAGGATATTCTTGGAATAACTGTGAATAGATGGCCTCATGGGTATGCCTATGGTTATGATCCAGAAACAGATCAAGTTGCTTTTGATATGGATTCATGGCCACCAGAAAAACAGCATTGGGTTAATGCAAGGAAAAGGTTTGGCAACATTTCAATCGCATCTACAGACTCTGAGAGGTCTTGATGTGCTGCCTTATAATCCTCGTTCTCTTTCTTGCGCTGAGCTGTTGCAGAGTCAGCATCCGCGGTCAGTTTGGCGACCTCCTTCTCGAGCCGTGCGAGGCGCAGCTCCATTTCGGGCGGCACGGATGCCGGCGGTGGTGGCGGCGCCATAGGATTGCACGTCTTTAAGATGCGCCTTGGTGCCGTCGGGCAGCGTATCGAGATTGGCGTCCCACGCGTAGGGTTGGTAGGGCGACGAATGGCTGACCTTGCCGCGGATGCCGGTGAAGTAGCCACCGGCTTTCATGAGATCCACGAGGTGCGGCCAGCCGGGGTTTTTCACCTGATAAAAACCTTCAATCTTATTGTTGTGCGAGTGAAGGCCGGAAAACATTACGTTGCGGCAGGGCATGCAGTTGCCCACGGTGGTGTGCGCGTGGGCAAAGCGCAGCGACTGCGTGGCGAGCCGGTCCATGTGCGGCGTGGTGCCGGGCAGTTTGCAGCCGTACACGCCGACGGAATCGCAGCTCATGTCGTCGACCGTCAGCAGCAGAATGTTCGGCCGGTCGGCCGCGGGTAACGCTACGGCCCAAAGAGCCGATAGACTTAGGAGAAGTTGTTTCATGATTGTTTATTGATTGGGCGTGCGTACGCCCACAGTGAGCAGGAGGTTGGCCCAAAGCGCCTGGTCGGCGGTCTGGATAGTGAGTACGAGATCGGGGCTGCGCACAGCTTCGTAGAAATCCCACTTTGGGATTGGTTCAAAATTCACGTCCAAGCCGGCTTCGTCGATGAGTTTCTGGTACTCGGCCCAGACCGGTGGCGGTCCGAATTTCGCGTACGGATCGTCCTCCGGAATGCCCATCGTATTGGCCGCCTCGATCGGTACGGCACTGAGCAGGGCCTCCATCACTTGGGCGCAGGTCACCACGCCGGGCATGAGGTTGAGCGAAACGAGTTCGGCATTCGGCCCCAACGTGGAAGAGGCCGGGTAGTTGCCGTCGGCAATGAGAATCTTAGAGTGATGACCGGCCGCCCCGATGATGCCGTTGATCTCGGGATGAATGAGTTTCTGGTGAAGCAACATGGTTGGGGGATTGAAAAGGCAAAAGGCGGAAGGAGGAAGGTTAAATTCACCCCCGAATCGCCGCCGGATCGCCTTTCCAGATGAGGCGGACGGCGTCGAGGCGGAGGCGGGCTTGGGCGAGGGTGATGGTGAGCTCGGCGAGTTGAGCCTGTGTTAGCTCGATTTCCTCGGGGCGTACGTGGTCGTTCACGGCGCGCAGATTGGTGAGGCGGTCGAGCTCGGCCTGCAATTGCGCGGTCATCGCCGCGCTGGCGGTGGCGATGCGTTCCTGCGCCTGCGTGTGGGCAAACGCCTCGGCAGCCTCGAGCATGGCGGGGATGATCTCGCGGCCGATCTTCGGGTTATCCAGCAGCTTGTGCGGCAGGCCTTTTTCCAGCTCGGGCAGTTCGAGTTCGAGATGCTCCTTTTTATGATTTACCAACACGCGTACGGGTGTGGGCGGCAGGAACCGATCAGCATGCAATCGGGCAGGTGCGAGGGTTTCGAGTACGAAAACGGTTTCGAGCAGGAGCGTCTTGTCCGTTTCATCGGCCCACACGCCGAAGCTGCAGTTGCCCTGTTCGCTGCCGAGCAGAAGATCAACTGCTCCGGTGGCCATCGGGTGATCGCTGCTCAAGAGGCTCACGTCCTCACGGCCAAGCGCGTGAGGCCGATTGAAGGTGCCCACAAGGCCGTCACTGGGAATCTCTGGAAACGAATCGGTGGTTACGCCGTGTCCGCGCAGGAGATAAGTGCGCTCGCCCAGATCCTCCACTGTCACACCGAAGTGATCAAACACGCGTAGCAGAAACGCCTCCAGTTCGGGATCGGCATCGGCCGCGGCAATCGCTTCCACCACGGTGGCGGCTTCGGTGGGGCGATGGGAATTCAATTCCAACAACCGATCACGGCCTTGCTCCAGTTGCGCGGCGATTTGTTCATGCGCGGTGGCGGTGGCAGCGATGAGCTGCTCCAACTGCGCGGGCTCGGAATAGTCAGCCGCCAACGCCAGCACTTTATCGCCGAATTGCTGGAGCAATTGATTGGCGCCCTGCAGATTGCTCTCAAAGGCGTTGAGGCCCTCGTGATACCAGCGCGCCAGAACCTCCTGCGGGCTTCCTTCAAGGTAAGGCGTATGCACGTGAATGGTTTGGGTCTGCCCAATTCGATCAAGCCGGCCGATGCGTTGCTCGAGCAGTTCGGGATTTAGCGGCAAATCAAACAGCACGAGGTGATGCACAAATTGAAAGTTACGGCCTTCGCTGCCGATCTCCGAGCAGATGAGCAGGCGCGCGCCGTCCGGCTCGGCAAACCACGCAGCATTGCGGTCGCGCTGAACCAGCGTGAGATCCTCGTGGAACACTGCCGTCTTAACCGGCACCTGTCGGGCCACGGCTTTCTCGATCGCTAATGCCTTTTCGCGGCTGCGACAAATGAGCAGTACTTTTTCCTCACCCAGCTCATGCAACAACCTGCCCAGCCATGCGATGCGTGGGTCGTAGTTGAGGTTGGATTTTTCAATCGGCTCACATGTGCCGGAGTCACTGGCAAACTCCGCCTCGGCGTGGGTCATCCATTCGGCCGCATCGCGGTCGGGCACCAACGGCGCTAGGTGCGCCTGTCGCCCGGGAAAACCGCTCATGGCCGCGCGGGTATTGCGAAAGATCACGCGGCCTGGCCCATGCCGATCGAGAAGGGCGCCCAGTAATTTATCCGGCGGCAGATCAGCCTCGAGCCCTGGCATGGCGGCGAGCGCTTCCTCCTGCGCGGGGCTCAAGGGTTCTCCCGCGTGCAGGGCACCAGCAATGGGAGCGATGTCCGCGTAATGACCGGACTCCGCCTGGTATGCGGCGAAATCCGAATAACGATCGGGATCCAGCAGGCGTAGGCGGGCAAAGTGACTTTCCGGACCGAGCTGCTCGGGCGTGGCAGTGAGCAACAGCAGACCCTCGGCTTGTTGGCCGAGCTCCTCGACCAGTTCGTATTCCGCGCTGGGCGCGGCCTCGCTCCATTCAAGATGATGCGCCTCATCCACCACCAACAAATCCCAACCGGCCTCTTTGGCCTGTTCGGCACGCTCGGGGTGGGCTGCGAGAAAATCGATGCTGCACAGGATCACCTGATCATCGAGAAACGGATTCGCCTCGGGTAAACCCTTCTCGATAGCGGCACAGCGTTCTTCATCAAAGATATGCACCCACAGGTTAAACTTGCGCAGCAGCTCAACGAACCATTGGTGCACCAGCGATTCGGGCACGAGAATCAGCACACGCGCGGCGCGGCCGGTAACCAGTTGGCGATGCACGATGAGTCCCGCCTCGATGGTTTTGCCCAGACCCACTTCGTCCGCGAGCAACACGCGCGGCGCCAGGCGGTTGCCCACCTCGCGTGCGATGTACAGCTGATGCGGGATTAGATCAATGCGGCCGCCTACAAACCCGCGCACGGGCGACTGCCGCCAGCGGTACATCTGCTCCAAAGCGCGCTGGCGCAGAGCAAACACTGCCGCGTCATCCACGTGCCCACCGCGCAGGCGATCCATCGGTCCGTGCACGCTGAGACGATCGTTCAGCTGCGCCTCGGGCATTTCCCAGTCCGTGCCGCGATAAACAAGCGCGCCGTTTGTTTCCTCAATGGACTCAACGGTGCGGGAGTTGCCCTCGTGATCCTCGATACTTTCGCCCACGCGAAAAGTCACCCGGCGCAACGGCGCATTTTCCTCCGTGTACACTCGTACCTCGCTTGTAGCAGGGTACAGCACCTGCACACGGCCTTCGCCGGTTTCCATCACCGTACCCAGCCCCAGCTCGGGCTCGGGCTCGCTTATCCAGCGTTGGCCAATGGCAAAGGTGCTCATGAATCAGATGGGGCAAACCGGCGCTGCGGGTTGTCGGCCCACAGGCTTAGCAGCGCCAGCACCGCTGGGATAATGCCGCAGGCGATGAGTATCAAACGATAACTGTCCGCAAAATGCTGGCAGGCACCGAAGAGCAGGGGGCCGAGGCCGCTGCCGATCACCATCACGGACATGTTCAGGCCGCCGATTGCCCCAAGATGTTCGCGTCCGTAAAAGCGCGGGAACACAATGCCCGAGAGACTCACAAACCCACCGCTGGCAATGCCATTGCCGATGACATACGCCGCCACTCCAACGGATGTTTTCAAGTTCAACATGCCGATGGCCGCCGCGATGCAACCGAGGTTCATTACGAGCAGGAGAAACTTGAGCCGCAGCTTGGCGTTGATGGCGCCGAAGAGGAGGTTGGTGGTCACACTGGTGGCGGCGATTGGCACAAAGAGGTTGATGATCCGTTCGCGAGTGAAGCCGTACTCTTCGCCCAGTGAAGTGGCGTGAAAGGTGAACGCCGTGCCGAACAAGGCCCAGAACCCGAATGCGGCGTTGAACACCCAAAACGAATAATCGCGCACCGCCTCATCGCGCGTGAACTCCCGCTCAATGTGCATGTCCGGATTATTATGAGCCGCCGGCTCGGCACCGCCGTCCATTAACAGACCGTCATCCTCCGGTTTATCACGAAAGAGCAGCCAGGCCAGCGGGCCAACAATCACAATCGTGCCGAGCCCCATGATCATCCATGCGCCGTCGTATCCGTGACGTTCCTTCAGCCACTCAATCCATTTGGGCGAGAGCGAAAAACTGAACGACACGAGGATACTGCTGATCGCCATGGCAAGGCCACGCTGGTGATCGAACCATTTGCCGATGGCGTTGCGGCAGGTCATGGACAACACTCCTTGCGCCGCCGCGCGCACGAGGTAAAAGCCGATACCGATCACCACAAACGCCGCGAACCCCGCCGGTAGCACGCGACCTAATCCGTGGCTTATCGGTGCGCAGGCAGCGAGGTAAAAAAGGACCGCGCCGGTGGCGGCCACCGAGGCCACCGCCATTTTGCGTTCGCCCCAGCGATCGAGCACGCGGCCCAGCCAAGGAAGCGTCAGTCCGCTGGCTACCGTGCCAAGGCAGTAGGCCAGACTGAGTTCCACGCGGGAAAGACCAAGCTCTTCCATGAGCACATCGGTGAAGACCGTGAACCCCATCGTCTGACCTGGGATGCTGGCGATGGTGCCGATGGTGGCGGCAAAGACAATGACCCAGCCATAAAAGAAGGGACATGTGCTTGGAGCGAAAGGTGTCCGCACACCCCATAAACCTTGGGTATTGGGGGTTGTTTTTGCGTTCGCCACACTAGTCGTCTTCGATCAGCTCATTCAATTCGCGTTTTAGCGAGCCATCCACCAAGAACGGGCCGAAAGGCACTAATGCTGCTACAAAATATTTTACTGTCCACTTCAGAGGTTTTGTGTGGAGCGTCATCGCGTGCCAAAGGGCTGCGCAGTATAGGATGAATAAAGCTCCGTGGATTGCCCCAATAATTGAAACGGCCATTGGTTTGCCGGCCATGTATTTAAGCGGCATCGCTATGAAGAATAGCAGAAGTGTGGATGTGCCCTCGCAAAGCCCAACCATACGCAATCGCTCTAAAACCTTCCGTTTCAAGGAGCTAAGTTTGCGGTAAACGTAGTCTAAAAGCCATTCGAGAATTGTCTTCGCGGGGTATTAATTTAGCTTGGGTGCGTGACCGCCACCTGCAATGCCGATCCTGCCGCGTATGCCGCCGAAGGCTATTGCCTGTTTCGCAAGGTGCTCAACACAGGGGAAATTACGGCTGCGCGTGTGGAACTGGATGCGATGTTGGGTAATCTGCCTGTGCGGCAGGTGGTTTATAAAGACGGGGAACATCAGGAGATCGATGCCCGGCCCGAGTATCTCACTGAGCCGCATCCGAAGCATCCGTTCTGGCTGGAGTTGTGCCGGCATCCGCGCGTGCTGGATGCAGTGCAAAGCGTGCTCGGCCCCGATCTCATTCTCATCATGTCCCACCTCATCGTCAAACGCCCCAGCGACGGTCTGCCGGTGGCATGGCATCAAGACAACACCTATTGGCACAGCGTACAGGGCACGGACGTCGCTACTGTGTGGTTGGCCATCGACGACACCGACCGCGCCAATGGTTGCATGCGGGTGATCCCGTGCACGCATGAGGGGTATCCCGAGATGGAAAAGGTGAGCACTGGAGGCGACGATTTGCTCGGCCTCACTGTGGAGGTCACGTCTGCGATGGAGTCCGCTGCCGTCTGTCTAGAAATGGATGCGGGCAGTTTGTCGTTGCACGATTCCTTTGTGCTGCACGGCAGCGAAGCCAACACCAGTGGCCGCCGCCGCGCCGCCTATACCATGCGCTACGCCAACGCCCGCACTGTGCAGGTCAACACCGCCGAGCACTGGGTGCCCGTGTACCTCGTGCGAGGCGAAGCTGATAATCCTGACTACATCGACATTCGTCCCGGCAAGCCATTGCCGGAACCCATCTCATGAAAACACTCATCCCGCTGCTCCTGTTTGCAGTTGCTGCCGTGGCCGAGAACCGGCCGCCCAACATTATCATCGTGCTCACCGACGACCTCGGTTATGGCGACATCGGTTGTTACGGCAACAAGATCGTGAAGACGCCGCACCTCGATCGCTTCGCAAAGGAGGGCATGCGTTTCACCGATTGTTATTCGGCCCATCCGAACTGCTCGCCCGCACGCACCGGCCTGATGACCGGTCGTACGCCGACGCGCGTGGGCGTGCATAACTGGATCCCGATGTTTTCGCCGATGCACGTGCCCAAGGAGGAAATCACCATTGCCACCATTCTGCAAAATGGCGGCTACGACACCGCGCATGTAGGCAAATGGCACATGAACGGGCGCTTCAACATGCCCGGTCAGCCGCAGCCCAATGACCATGGCTTCAACCACTGGTTCGCCACTCAAAATAACGCGCTACCCAATCATCGCGACCCGTGGAACTTTGTCCGCAACGGCACGCCCGTTGGCCCGCTCAAGGGTTACGCCGCAGGCATCGTCACCGATGAGGCCATCCATTGGCTGCGCGCGTGGCGTGACAAATCGAAGCCCTTTTTCCTTTTCGTTTGCTACCATGAACCGCACGAGCCCATTGCCAGCGATCCGCGCTTTGAAAAGGATTACCCAAGTGCTGACCCCAGCTACACCGCCTACTGGGCCAACGTCGCCCAAATGGACGCCAGCTTCGGCCGATTGATGGCGGAGTTGGACAAACAGAAATTGCGCGAGGATACCTTTGTATTTTTTACCAGCGACAACGGTCCCGCGCGCACCAGCTTTCATCCGCATGGCGAAACGGATGGATTGCGCGATAAAAAGGGCAGTGTGTACGAGGGCGGCATTCGCGTGCCCGGCCTGTTGCGCTGGCCCGGCAAGGTGAAGGCCGGCGCAGTGGAATCCACGCCGATCAGCGGGGTGGATTTGCTGCCCACCATCTGCAGCTTCACCGGTCTCAAGCCGCCGGCCGATCGGCATCTCGATGGCACGAATTTCCGCGGACTGTTTCGCGGCGAAAAAATCCAGCGCACCCAGCCGTTGTACTGGCATTTTTATGGCGCGCGCGGGGCGCATCAGGTGGCTTTGCGGGAAGGGGATTGGAAACTGATCGCGCAAATGGATGCCCCGCTCATCAAACAACGCGCCAGCACCGTGCCCGCCGATCAGCAGGCCATCAAAACCGCGCCGCTCGGTAGCATGGAATTGTACAATCTCAAAACCGACCGTGCTGAGACCACGGATCAGGCGCGGATTGAGGCCGCGCGGTTCAACCGGTTATCCGCCCAAATGAAAGCAATCTACGCCAGCGTGCAGCGAGACACACCCGTCTGGCCGGCGTGGGAATTCGATCGCTACGAAGCCCAGCGCATCCAATGGCCACCCTATCGCGGCACCAAAAAAGTGCCCCTGCGCAAGCCGCAGATCCCCGGTGATTTCAGGAAGAATCCGTTGTCGAAGCGGCCTTGATCTCAAAGTGCTGCCGGCGCCTCGCCGGCAGGCCCAAGGGCTACTCACACGCAACATCTGCCGGCGAGGTGCCGGCTGCACTATTCAGTTACTTCAACGTCCGGTTCAGCGTGTAAAACGCTTCCGGATGCAGCAGCGGGCGGCCTTTGTGATCGCGTACGCCGTGGGCGTGGAGTTCGTACACGTAGCCCTCGCGCATCTCGTCCACTGCCAGGTCAATGAAAAGACCGAGCGCGTCCAGTCCGGCGAATTTCACCTCGTGCGTTTTTACATCCACCGGCTCACCGCCGTAGCGAGAGTGGTAGGGGT
>CAJWVY010000126.1 GCA_913048135.1 uncultured Verrucomicrobiales bacterium | reverse complement strand
AAGCCGGAGGCGCCCAGCGATTTTCGTGGACCGTTCGGCACAATCCCCACGCGCACGCCGGGCATGCACTTCACCGAGCTGCTGCCCAAGACGGCCAAGCGTTCGAACATGTTCAGCGTGATCCGCTCCATGCAATCGAGCAACGGCGGTCATCCTGGCGCCGGTACTGTAGGGCTCACTGGTTTTGAGGAACGGCCCACGGTCCATCCGAATTTCGGTTCCATCGTCGCCAAACACCGCGGGCACGCCGATGCGTTGCCGCCGTTCTTTTATCTTGGCCACGGCATCCCACGCGATTTGCCGCGACGCATTGAAGGCTATGGCGGCGGTACACTGGGTAAGGCACACGACCCGTTTCTCGTGCAATGCAGCGAGAAAGGTGAGGCGAATATTCCTACACTGAAATTGCTCGAAGGTCTTACGCCCAACCGCATTGAGGATCGCAAGAAACTGCTCGGCCAACTGGACGCCGCCGAACGGCAGCTGGAGAATGCCGGTATCGATGACTGGAAACGCACGCACCAAAGCGCCTACGGCCTGCTGGCGGATCCCAAGGCGCGCGCGGCGTTTGATCTTACGCAGGAGAAACGCAAGACACGCGATACTTATGGCCAGACTACCTTTGGTCAGAGCTGCCTGATGGCCCGACGCCTTGTGGAGACCGGCGTGCCGTACGTGCAGGTTAACTGGAGCGAGTACGTCGAAACCTTCACGCCCAACGGCGACTGGGGTTGGGACACACATATTTTTAATTTCGAACTGTTGCAGGATCGGCATTGCCCGATTTTTGACCGCGCTTATTCGGCGTTGTTGGATGACCTCAACGAGCGCGGCCTCCTGAAAGACACGTTGGTGGTGGCCATGGGCGAATTTGGACGTACCCCGAAGATCAGTAAACGGGCCGCGCGCGAGCATTGGCAGCACTGTTACTTTTCCGTGTGGGCCGGCGGTGGTGTGCAACCGGGGCGATGTATTGGCGAGAGCGACAAGGTGGGCAATTATCCCGTCACCACGCCGATCACGCCGTTGATGGCCGGCACGACCATTTGTGAACTGGCCGGCGTGGACGCCCAGGCGCGCGCGGAAATGAAGGTGCTCGACGGCGGCCGCGTGATTCGGGAGCTCGTCTAACATGCGCGCACTGGCCTTACTTATCCTGGGCAGTCTCGGGCTGTCGCTTTCCGCTGAGACCATTCGGTTGACGCATGATGGTACCAACAAGCGCGATCCGCGTTACTTCGAGGGCGGCCGTAAAATCATGTATTCGTTTGATGAAACGCGCGCGTTGCTGCGGCTCATGGTGATGGACGCCGAGGCGCTGAAGCCCGAGCCGATGTTTAACGACGCCAACAAACATCAGCTCAACGCCGCCATGTCGCCCGACGGTAACCACATCGCCTTCAACGAATGCACCGGCAATCTCACGGCGCATTTCGTCATCCGCCGGCGCGATGACCGTAAGGATTCGTTTGTGAAACACGGCGGCCGCGGCGGCTACCGCAGTCCGGTGTTTACCCGTGATAGTAAGCATGTGCTCTACTGCTTTGCTGAGACGGGGCCGCAACATATCTGGCGCGTGACGCTGGATGGCAAGGAGAAGAAACAGATCACCGAAGGCACCGGCGTCAATAATTGGCCGAGCTTTTCGCCAGACGGCAAGACGCTGGTGTACGGCAGTAGTCGCACGAACACCTACGAGATTTACTCCAGCGATGCCGACGGCAAAAACGTCAAGCAGCTCACCGACAATGAGGCGATGGATATTCGCCCGGAGATTTCGCCTGATGGAAAACGGATCGTGTTCACCAGCATGCGCGACGGCAACCGCGAGTTGTACGTGATGGATGTGGACGGCCAAAACCAGCGGCGGCTGACCTTTCACGAGGAACGCGACGACTACGCCAGTTGGCATCCGGACGGCCAGCGCATCATCTTCGTGGGCGAACGCGAAGGCCGCTTTGATCTCTATCTGATGGACGTGCCGACCAAAGGCAAATGAAAAGCAAATGAGAAGTGGTACGTTCATTTTGATGCTAGCCTTGCTGGTATCACCGGCGCTGCACGCGCAGGTGAAGCGGATCACCGTGAGTCCCGCGCAGGTGAAGCTCGCCTCGGACCGCGACACCCGGCAATTGGTTGTCACCGCGCATCTGGCCGATGGTCGCGTGGAGGATGTGACCCATCGCGCGCAATACACCGTGCAGCACGCCAATGTGGCCAAGGTGGAACAAGCTCTGGTTCACTCAATGGGCGCCGGCGACACAAAGCTGACCGTTCAATTCGCCGGCCAAACCGTGGCCGTGCCCGTGCACACGGCGCATGCAGACCGGTCGGTTTCGTTTTATTTTGATGCGCTGCCGGTGTTGTCCAAGCTGGGCTGCAGCAGTGGTTCCTGTCACGGCTCGCCGCATGGCAAGGGCGGATTCCGCCTCTCGCTACGAGCCTTCGATCCCGTGCTGGATACATTTACCCTCACGCGCGAGGAACTGGGCCGCCGCACCAATCCGCTGAACCCCGCCGCCAGTCTGCTCTTGGCCAAGCCGCTGATGGAGGTGGCGCACGAAGGCGGTCGGCGGTTTCGCAAGGGTGATCGGAGCTACAACCTGTTGCGTGATTGGATCGCCGAAGGCTGTCGCGTGGAGGAAGGCCAGCCCAGTTGCGTGAAAGTGACGGTGTCGCCGACTTCCGGCCGCGTGCTCAAGCATCCGGCTTGGCAACAGCAGCTCAGTGTGATGGCGCATTACTCGGACGGCACACAGCGTGATGTGACGCATCTGGTTGTGTTTGAAAGTTCCGACAACGAAGTGGCGGACATCAGCACCACCGGGTTGGTCACCGGTTTTCGGCGCGGCGAAGCGGCCATACTGGTCCGTTATCTGCATCACATCGAGAGCACGCTACTGACTTTTACACGCGATGTAGAGGGCTTCCAATGGCCGAACCCGCCCCAGCGCAATTACGTGGATCGGCACGTGGACGACAAACTGCAGCAATTGCAATTCGCGCCCGCGCCCTTGTGCGACGACGGCACCTTTGTACGGCGCGTGTACCTCGACGTGATTGGCATCCTGCCCACGCTTCAGGAAACCAAGGCGTTTTTGCAGGACGACCGGCCGGATAAACGCGCGCAGTTGATCAACACGCTGCTCAATCGGCCGGAGCACGCGAAGTTTTGGGCGTTGAAATGGGGCGATCTGTTGCGGCTTTCGGTAAAGCAAATCGGCGCGCCTAGCGTGCACAAGTATCATCGCTGGATCGAGGGCGCTCTGGGCCGCAATATGCCGTACGATCAGTTTGCCTCCTCGCTGCTCACTGCCAGTGGCAGTACGATGATCAATCCGCCCGCCAATTTTTATCGCACCTCGGCCAATCGCGATGATGCGGTGGAGACTTCCGCTCAGATTTTTCTCGGCACCCGCATCCAATGCGCCAAGTGCCATAACCATCCGTTTGAGCGCTGGACGCAGGATAATTATTACGGCATGGCGTCTTTCTTCAACCGCGTGGAACGCAAGCGCACGGGCAAGGGCGACGAGACCGTGATCCTGTCCGGCACGGCCGGCGAGGTGACGCATCCACTTAACGGCAAAACGATGAAGCCGTGGGCCCCGGCAGCCGGAGAATTGCCGGTGGAAGCCACAGCCGATCGCCGCGCGGCCTTTGCTCAATGGCTCACGGGGCCGAGTAATCCATTCTTCGCACGCGTGGAGGTCAATCGTCTCTGGGCGCACGTGATGGGCCGCGGCATTGTGGAGCCGTTCGATGATTTCCGGGACACAAACCCGCCGGCCAATGCGCCGTTGCTGGATGCCTTGGCGGAGGATTTTGTGCGGAACGGATTCGACCGCCGCCACGTCCTGCGCACAATCTTGAACAGCCGCACCTATCAGGCCCAGTCCACACGCAATGCGTTCAACAAGGATGACCGCAAATATTTTTCGCATTACCAACCGCGCATGTTGTCCGCGGAGCAACTGCTGGATGCCATCGGGGAAGTGACCGGTTTGCCCGAGCGCATTGGCGGGTTGCCGGCAGACATGAAATGCACGCAACTGCCCGCACCGGAATTGGCGAAGATTGATTTTCTCAAGGTGTTCGGCCAGCCCGAGCGGCAATCCGCCTGCGAATGCGAACGCACCGATGACACCAGCCTCGAGGGCGCGCTGCAGTTGTATAACGGCAAGCTGCTGCATGATCGTTTGCGCAATGGCAACAACCGGTTCCGCCGCGCAATGGCCGAGGGCAAGGATGATGCCGTAGTGGTGCGGGAATTTTACCTCGCCGCCCTGTGCCGGTCGCCGAGTGCGAAGGAGCTGCAGCTGTCTCTCGCGCATCTGAGCGCGGCCAAGGATCGCAATGCCGCCATGGAGGACATCGCCTGGGCGATCCTGAACAAGACCGAGTTTCTCTTCCAACACTGACATGATGCGCTTCTTCAGCTTGTGGCTCGTGCTTTTTCTGGTGCCAGTGGGGCGCGCGGATGAGGTGAGCTTTCGTCGCGATCTGGCGCCAGTGCTGGTGCAGAAATGTCTGGCTTGTCACGGCCCGAAGAAAGCGAAGGGCAGTTATCGGGTGGATACCTTTGAAAAACTAGCGCTTCCCGGGGATACCGGCGAACCGATGATCACCGCCGGTAAGCCGGATATGAGCGAGTTATTTTATCGGCTGAGCACGGACGACGACGTTGAAAGGATGCCGCATGAGGATGATCCGTTGCCGCCGGAAGTGGTCACGAAATTCAAGCAATGGATTGACGCCGGCGCGAAGTTTGATGGCGGCGATCCCAAGGCGCTGCTGGCCACCATCCTGCCGCCCCCGCGACATCCGGATCCACCGGCCAAATACCCGCGCGCCGTACCGATCTCGGCGCTAACCTTCAGTGCCGATGGCCAGTCCGTGTTTGTCTCCGGCTACCATGAAGTTTCCGTGTGGGGCGCGGCCGATGGCAAACTGCAACGGCGCATTGCCCGCGAAGGCGAGCGGACCTACGGCCTGTCCGCCAGTCCGGACGGCAAATGGCTCGCGACCGCCAGCGGTCAGCCCGGGCGCCTCGGTGAGGTGCGTCTGTTTGAGGCGGCTACCGGCAAGTTGGATAGCGTGCTGACCACCGCTCCCGATGTTATGCTCGATGTGGCCTTTGATCCGGCCGGCCAACGCATGGTCGCGGGCGGCGCCGATGGACAGGTGCGCGTAATCGATCTGGCCTCCCGCAAAGTCACCCACACCCTCGGCCTGCATTCGGACTGGGTGAACGCCGTAACCTGGGATCACAACGGCTCGCGCTTCGCCACCGCCAGCCGCGATCACACTGCCAAGGTGTTTGACTTGGCCGCCAACAAATCGTTGGTGACCTTTGCCGGTCACGGCAAAAACGTACGCGGCGTGGTGTTTCATCCCGGTGGCCGCGAACTGTTCACCAGTGGCATGGACAAGAAAGTGCAGCTGTGGCGCATCTCCGACGGCAAACGCGTGCGCGACACCGGTTTCAGCGCCGAACTCTTCAAGCTCGCGCGCCGCGACAAAGTGCTCTTTGTCCCCGCCGCCGACAACCGCGTGCGCCGTTATCAGACCAATGACCTGAAACATCTGGGCGATTTTGCGCTCGATGACTGGGCTGTCAGCGTGGCCATTTCGCCCGACGGCAAACACTTTGCCGCCGGCGGCTTCAACGGTCAGGTCCGAATTTGGACCCTCGAAGACGGCAAGGAACGCAATACCTTCACCGCCATCCCAGGTTTGGAGTAACAGCGTGGAGTCTTCATGAACCGATCCCTTGCCGTTGACCCAATCCGTGATTCGCTGAAAACTTTCCGTATGCGTGGTTGGATTTCATTGTTCTCCCTTTTGAGCGTCATGAGCGCGATGGCGTTGCCGTCGTTGAGCACCGTGCAACCCTCCGCATGGGCGCCCGGCAAGCCGGTGGAAATTCGCGTGAACGGTGATCGGCTGGCGGGCGATCTGAAACTCTGGACAAGTTTTCCGGCGCAATCCGAGTTGATCAAGGCCGAGGGCAAACAGGCGGTCTTTCGCGTGACCGTACCGGCAAACACGCCCGTTCATGTGGGCATGATGCGCGTGCACAATGCCGAGGGGATCAGCGTGCCGCGGCTGGTACTGGTGGATCCGCTGAAGGACGTGGCCCCGGCCAGTACCGATCGCACCAAGCCTCAGGCATTGGCCTGGCCGGTGGCGGTGGCCGGCACCTTGCCTGGGCAGGCTTCGCATTGGTTCACGCTGGACGCCAAGGCGGGAGAACGGTTCACCATCGAAGTGTATTCCGAGCGCCTGGCGGCCAAGGGCGATCCGATGATTCGGTTGTTTGATCCGAATGGGCATGAGGTGGATTATGCGGATGACGATGATGTGCGCGGCAGCGATGCGGCGCTCATGCATGAGGCGGCCCATACCGGCACCTATTTGCTGGAGTTGCGTGATGTGCAATATCGCGGTGGTCAACCGTATCGCATGCGGGTCGGCCGTTTCGAACTGTGGCCGGACTGGATTCTACCGCCCAACACAGTGACCGAAAAGGAACCCAACGATCAGGCCGCCCAGGCTACGCCCTTCAATTTGGGGCAGACCTTGTTTGGTCACATTGAAAAAGCCGGTGCGCGGGATCATTACCGGTTTACTGGCATCAAGGATCAATGGGTGCAATTCCGCGCCCACACACGCCGGCAGGGATCGCCGGCCTACATCGTCCTCAAACTGCAGGATGCCGCCGGTAAGACCATGCAAACCGGCGGGGCTGATATTACCAAGCCGGTCATCCTGCGCCACAAGCTTCCGGCAGACGGCGTCTACACGCTGCAAGTGGAGGAATACATTCGTCACGGCGGGCCGCGCCACCGGTACCGGCTGGATACATTCGCCGGCCAAGGCGGGGTAGTGCTCAAGCTGAAACCCGGTCAGGACGCTAAGAAAAAACCGCTGCCACTCCCCGACCGTCTCTGGGCTATTCCCGGCCAGCAACTGGCGTTGACGTTACAATTAGAGCGACACCAATACGAGGGAGGCCTGGAAATCCAATCCTCCACCGGTTGGCCGATGGAAGGCGCATCCGTGCCGGAGAAGGCTAAGGAACAAGAGCTAAAATTATCCATCCCGTCCACGGCGCGCCCCGGTGAGCTGCATCACCTCGAGCTCATCGGTCGGGCAAACGACATCCACGTGGACCCTGTGCAATTCACCGAGGCCTTTCGCAATCCGTGGGGCCACATGATGCTTCTGCCGACTCTGTCGGCCATCCCCTTGGCTATCATTGAACCGGTGAATCTACAGATGAATGATGCGCGTTTGGCAGCGGGCGCCAAGGTCAAGGTACGGGTCAATACACGCCGAGCGGCAGAACCGGTGGGGCAACAGCCGGATCGGAAGCCGATCACGTTGACGCTCAACAATCTTCCGACCGGTGTGACCGCCCCGGCCAAACTGGAGGTGCCGGCGGATAAGGAGTTTCTGGAATTCGAACTCACCGCCACGCCCGAAGCCAAGGTCGGCAAGATGCAGATCACAGTTTCCGCCCAGAGCCAATACCGCGGCACGGACTGGACACGCACGAGCGCTCCAGTAGTGCTTGAGGTGATGCCGAAGTAGGGAGGCGATTATAAAATTCCTTCCGATTTGCAGTAGGCAGACTAAAGGCAGTGGCGTAGGCTGATGGGCATGAAGCAAATTTTCGTGATGATGGCGGCGGTGGTGTTGGTGGGGCAATCCGTGGCGGCGGATGAGAAGCTCATTGCCGACCCCTTAATTGAGAAAGCGGTTCGTGAGAAAATCGATAAACCGATGGGCCAACTCACTGAGGCGGATTTGGGGAAAATCATGAACCTTTTCTTAACTAACACCCAAATCACCGGCGCAAGCCTCAAGGAAGTGGCCAAGTTGCAGAATCTCACCTTGCTTTTCTTGAACCACACCATAATCACCGACGCGGGTCTCAAGGAATTGGCCAAATTGCAGCAGCTCCATTCGATTAGCTTAAGAGGGAGCTACTTCACCGACACGGGCCTCAAGGAGTTGGCCAAGTTGCAGAAGCTCGAAGGGCTTGGCTTGGATCATACCAAAATCACTGGCAAGGGGCTCAGGGAGTTGGCCAAGTTGCAGAACCTCAAAGGTCTTTCCTTGGAAGGCACTCAAATCACCGACGCGGGCCTCAAGGAAGTGGCCAAGTTGCAGAACCTCAAAAAGCTTTACTTGCCCGCCACCCAAGCCACCAAAGCGGGCGTGGCTGAATTAAAGAAGGCGTTGCCGAATTGCAAAATCTTCGGCCCCTAATCCTCCCCGTGAAAGTCCTTAAGCGCGTTGGCGATCTTCACGATGGTCCACACTAGCGTGGCCCGAGGATTGCCCGTTACAAATCGGGCCTACCAACATCAGCGGCATGATCGGGAGCAGCGCCGGGGCGTCGTCCTCCGGCAACCACCGTTTCGTCTACTCCGTGTCCAACGACGGAGGTCAGCACTGGACTCCACCGAGGAACCAGAGCCAATTGGTGACGCCCGTTTGTCAGGGCTCCATCATCTCCTACCAGGGGCGGGCCGACAGTGCGCCGCGGCTCTACGTCACCTCTCCGTATTCCGAGCTCGGCCGATTCAGTGAGGCAGCGATACGTTCTCGATTTGCCGCACTTTCCGTCTCGCTAACCCGGAACGTATCACTCTTACAGAGGAGGCAGCAGTGGCGCGACATTCTTATGGCTGCTGTCGGCCGCCTACACGCAAGGGAAGCCGGAGGGATGGACGGTGGGGTACTACCACCTCGGCGAAACGCGCGCTGCGGGCTCCATGTCGATGACCGACCTCCGCGCCTTCTCCATGGCCGACCTGTTGTACTACAATAGCAAGGGCGACCTGGTCGAGGGCGTCCTCACCGCTGAGCGCCGACCCGACCGAGCGCGTCAACCTGATCAAGGAGCCGCGCTTCGCCGAGGATGTCGCGTTCCTGCGCGGCGCGGCCGCCGCGTTCGATAAGACGCGCACGCGCCCGTTCAACCAGGCCGGGCCAGCGGGGCGGTGCGGGCCCTCCGTGCTGGCCGACATTAAGCCGT
>CAJWVY010000125.1 GCA_913048135.1 uncultured Verrucomicrobiales bacterium | reverse complement strand
TCAAGTGCGCGTGACCGGCGCGAAAGACGCGGAATACTGGAAGCCCCGCATCGTGCTCACGGATGGCACAGAGCTGACGTGGCCCGTGGCTTCGGTGGACGCTGCGGATGCCGTTCTTGAGGGCGACCCCCCGGTGAAACGCGTGTCGCGTCCACTGCTGGCCCGCCTCCAATTCGTGCCGCATGACGCGTTGCCGGACAATCTGCGTCGTACGGGAATTTCATTGCGCAACGGCGACTTTGTGGATGGCGAAATCCGAACCATCCGTGACGGCCAAGTGGAAATCAGTTCCGTGTTATTCGGCATTCGGCGATACGAATTGGCCCGGGAAGTGGCGGCGGTGCAGTTTGCTAATCCGGCTCCGCAACCGACGGCTTGGACCATCGATTTAACCGATGGATCCCAACTGCGAGCGCAGGCGCTTACGGCCAAGGACTCCGTCCTCCGCGTGCAATCCCGTCTGCTGCCGGGGTTGGAGTTTTCAGCGCCGGAAATCTTGGGCATCCGCCGCGCTCGATAATCTACTGGTGCGAGGTCAGGAATCGGGTCACCCTGCGAGCACTTCAAATCACTCAACATGATGAAAACGAATTCACTGATTGCCGTTGTCGGGTTTGCCTTGCTCACATCCACATTTGCGGATCCGGCGCCGGCTTGGCCGCAGGCGAATGGACCGTTTGGGAATTATACGCCGCGGAAATACGGCCTGAAGCTGGTGGATGATTTCTCCAAGGCAAAGCTGGTGTGGCAGAGCGAGGATCGGGATTTGGGATTTGGGAAGGGCTCCGTGTCGGGCTTCCTGCGGCATTTGGCGGCGTGGTCCGGGCATCCGGGCTCGTGCAGCGGGCCGATTTTGGCGGAGGGCAAAGTGTTCGTGGCCACATTCCGACCGGCGGGCGAGGCGGTGGCATTGAAGCAGCCGCAGTTTTTAAACTACGACCCGGCGAAAACCAAGAAGCCGTACAGCCCGGAGCAAATGGCGCGACTGAAGCGGAACCTTCGGATTCTGGGCGATGATCTGTTGGTGGCGATTGATGTGAAAACCGGCAAGACGGTCTGGAAAGCCGTTGAGGCGGAACAGGGCCTGAACCGGTACATGGGCAAGCGGCAGGGGTATTGCGTGGGGCCGGCGTATCATGACGGCACGATTTTCAGCCTCGGCACAATGGGGATGCTGCGCGCGTACGAGGCGGCGAGCGGACGGAAGTTGTGGGAGGTGCCGGTGGAACCGGCGCGCGAGGCCATGGCGGCGCTGAAGGCGCGCTCACTGGAACGGCAGACGTTGCCCTCGGGCACAGGCTGGGATGTGTCGTTGGTGGTGGCCGGCGGCGTGCTGGTGGTGCCGTTGTACGACAGCCACGATGTGGGCCTGCGCGGGGTGGATGTGAAAACGGGCAAGACCCTTTGGGAAGTGGCCAAGGCCTGTTCGCGGCATGCCACGCCGGCGGTGTGGGCGCAGGATGGAAAGCAGTTCATCCTCACGGCCACGGTGGCGGGCGAGGTGCGCTTGATCGATCCGGTGCAGGGGAAGGTGCGATGGACAATCGAGGGTTTGGGCGAACAACATTTTTCACTGACGCCAACACGGGATTTGGTGTTCCTCAACATCGGCGCCGAGCGACCGCGCAAGGAGGGCGACACGCGCCGGCATGGATTGCTGGCGGCGTACCGGCTGCATCCGGACCGGCCGATGCTGGCCTGGAAACATCGCGAACAGGCGGAGTTGCTGTTTCCCACATGGATGGACAGTTGCGCGCGGAGGTTTCTGGCAGTGACCGAAGATTACGTGTTTTACCGCGCGCACGGCGTGGAAAAACAGGGCAAGAAGCTGTTGATGCTGCACCAAGGCACAGGCGGGATCGCGGCTGAGCTGCCGCTGGAGTCGCCCGCGCTACAGTTTTATCCGGTGGAAGATCGTCTGCTGACCATCCGCGATGCCTCGCACAGCGACACGCATCTGGCCATGATTCGGACTGACCGGAATAAT
The DNA here is from genome assembly GCA_913048135.1 of uncultured Verrucomicrobiales bacterium. Lineage (GTDB taxonomy): Bacteria > Verrucomicrobiota > Verrucomicrobiia > Limisphaerales > UBA1100 > UBA1100. Next base: position 7,191 of record CAJWVY010000125.1, on the reverse strand, counting down.
TTCACGATGTACACGAACGAATTCTGGAACCCGCCGCATCTGCAGACCGGCGCGTATGAGGTGTACATGGAATTCCCGTACGCCAACGGGTTCTTCTACATTCGCACGCAGGACGGCCGCGTGGCGTGTTATGATTTGCGGCGGTAGTAGCCTTCGCCAATCCACATTCAACACTCAGCAATCCTCAATCGGGTTGAGATGGATTGATGAATATCGATTGGTGATTCTTGATTGTTGATGTGTAAACGGTGGGTCTTGACTGCCTTGGATGTTGACCGAACACTGGGGCCGTTCATGAACAGGCTTTTTCTTTGGATCGCGATGTGCGCGCTGTGGCAAACGGCGCAGGGGCAGGGAACGAAAGCGGATTACGAGCGGGCCTACGCGCTGCGCGGGAAGATCAGCGGGAAGGTTTTCAAGGAGCGGATTTCGCCGCAGTGGCTGGGAGGACCGCATTTCTGGTACCAGAACCGGTTGCGCGATGGCCGCGAATGGGTGTTGGTGGATGGTGCGGCCGGCAAGCGTCAGGCGTTTTCGGACAAGGCGAAATTTGAAAAGGCGCGGGACGCGTTGGCGGCCAAAGTGGACTTGCCGCCGAAACCAGAGAAGCCGCCTCGCAAGGATCACTGGAAATCTCCCGACGGCAAATGGCGTGTGTTTGCGCGCGATTACAATGTGTGGATTCGCGCGACGGAGGGGAATGAGGAGATTCAGTTGTCGCACGACGGCAAGGAGCAGGATCGGTATGAAGGTTATCTCCGCTGGTCGCCGGACTCGCGTTATATCGGCATTGTACGCCGCCAGCAGGTGGATGAGCGGCGCGTGCAATACGTGGAATCGTCGCCTTCCAAGCAATTGCAGCCGAAGAGCTTCACACGCGTGTACGCCAAGCCGGGAGACAAAATTCCGACGCACACGGTCCACGTGTTTGAAGCGGTAAAGGATGGCAAGCATTTCACGGTGGATCCGGCGTTGGTGAAGGATCCATTTGAAACGCGGGAACTGAAGTGGCGACCAGATTCTAGCGGACTGCTATTCGAGCATATCGAGCGCGGGTTCGGCGCGCATCGAGTGATCGAGATTCCCGTGGCTACCGGCAAGGCGCGCACGTTGATTGATGAAACGGCCGAGACCTTTGTGTTCGTGTTCGGTAACAGCTTTCGCCGGGACGTCAATGACCTGAAGGAAATCATCTGGCGGTCCGAGCGCGATGGCTGGAATCATCTTTACCTTTACGACGGCGTAACCGGCAAAGTGAAAAACCAAATCACCAAGGGTCAATGGGTGGTGCGCGAGGTGGTGGAGGTGGATGAGGACAAGCGCCAGATTATCTTCCGAGCCGCCGGCCGCGAGCCGGGGCAGGATCCGTATTACCTGCATACCTACCGTGTGAACTTCGACGGCACGGGGCTTCTTCGCCTGACTGAAGGTGACGGCACGCACAGCACGCAGGTGTCGCCGGACAAGACAGTGTTCATCGATACCTGGAGCCGCGTGGATCTGCCGCCGCGGCATGCCTTACGACGCGTGAGCGACGGCAAACTGCTCTGCGAATTGGAGACCGCGGATGCCAAGGATCTCTACGCCACCGGCTGGCGGCATGCCGAACGTTTTGTGGCCAAGGATCGCGACGGCAAGTTCGACATCCACGGCATTATTTGCCGCCCGAGCAATTTTGATCCGAAGAAAAAATATCCCGTTGTGGAGGTCATTTACGCTGGGCCGCACGGTTCGTTTGTGCCGAAAGGCTGGCGTAGCCGGTACGGCCAATGGCGTGATGAACTGATGGAGCTAGGCTTCATCACCGTGCAGATAGACGGCAAGGGCACGAATCATCGCGGGCGTGAGTTCCAGCATTTTGCCTACAAGAACATCAACGACGCCGGCTTCCCAGATCGCATTAAGTGGATGCAGGCAGCGGCGAAAAAGTATCCGTACATGGATCTCAGCCGCGTGGGCATTTATGGCGGGAGCGCCGGTGGTCAGAATGCGATGGCGGCAATGCTGTGGCACGGCGAGTTTTACAAGGCCGCCGCGGCCGACTGTGGCTGTCACGATAATCGCATGGATAAAGTGTGGTGGAACGAGCAGTGGATGGATTATCCCGTAGGTCCGCATTACGCCGAGCAGTCGAACACCGTGAACGCGCACCGTTTGCAAGGCGCACTACTGCTGACCGTGGGCGAACTGGACACCAACGTGGATCCGGCCTCCACCTATCAGGTCGTCAACGCGCTGATTAAGGCCGACAAGGATTTTGAGTTTCTCATGTTCCCCGGCGGCGGCCATGGCATCGGCGAAAGCCGGTATGCGGCCCGCAAGCGTATGGATTTTTTTGTACGCCACCTGCACGGTGTGGAACCGCGTGCGAAGTAAGGATTTGACCTTTCCATACTAAAGTTTTCCGCATAATCCCGGAATACTTGTTTCCCTTCCGGTTCAACAAAAATATAGCAATCCGAGGTGGCGGCTCTACACTAGGATGCATGGAGCGCGTTTGGTTTTTGGTTGCGGCCGTGGCTTGTTCAATGCAGGCGGAGGCTGTGGATTTTTCACGGGAAATTCTGCCCATCCTTTCCAATAAATGCTTCGTTTGCCACGGGCCGGATACCAAGAAAAAGGACCTCGTGCGGCTCGATTCGTTTGCCGGCGCCACGCGTGATCTGGGTGGTTACGCAGCCATCAATCCAAAGCAACCCGGCGAGAGTGAAATCCTCGCGCGGGTGCATGACACCGAAGATCCTATGCCGCCGAAGGATGCCGAAAAGCAGCTTACCGCCGCCGAGCGCGAACTACTCACGCAATGGGTGAAGGAAGGCGGAAAATACGCCAAGCACTGGGCCTTTGTGCCGCCCAAGAAACATCGGCCGGACTGGGCGGGCAACGCCATCGACGCGCTAGTTGGTCGGCAGTTGAAGGCCAAGGGGACCGACTTTGCGCCTTCGGCCGACAAACCCACGCTGGCCCGCCGAGCGGCTTTGGTGCTGACCGGCCTGCCGCCGGAGCCGGCTTTGTTGAAACAGTTTTTGGCCGACAAAAAACCGGGGGCCTACGAGCGATTAGTGGATGCGCTCTTAACCAGTCCGCATTACGGCGAGCATCAGGCGCGCTATTGGCTGGACGCCGTCCGCTACGGCGACACGCACGGCTTGCACCTTGACAATAAGCGGGCCATCTATCCGTACCGCGACTGGGTGGTGCGCGCCTTCAACCGGAATCAGCCGCTCGATCAATTTCTCATCTGGCAACTGGCTGGCGACATGCTGCCTGAGCCCACGCTGGAACAACAGGTGGCCACCGGCTTTGTACGGATGAATCCCACCACCGCCGAGGGCGGCGCGATCCCTGCGGAGTTTCAGGCAAAGAATAATTTTGATCGAGTGGAAACCGTGGGCACGGCGCTGCTCGGCATGAGCCTTGTATGCGCGCGTTGTCACACGCACAAGTACGATCCAATCCCGCAGGTAGAGTATTACCAGATGATGGCGTTCTTCAACAGCACGGCCGAGCCCTCAATGGACGGTAATCGCTACGAGTACGGCCCCACCGTCAAGGCACCGGCCGATGTGGCGGCTTGGGATCGGTGGGAGTCCTTGAAGAAAAAAGGCGAAGCTGGCGCCAAGGAATTAGCTGAGTTTCAAAAGACTTTTAAGCCGACCTTGGTGGCCAAGGAATTACCCAAGCCGCGTGAAACTAAACTGCTGGAACGTGGCGAGTATAACCTGCCCAAGGGTGAGCCACTGCAGCCGGGCGTGTTTGGTGTGATGAGCGAATTTCCCAAGGAAGCTCCGCGCAATCGTCTTGGCCTCGCACAATGGCTCACTGCGCGCGGGCATCCGCTGGTGTCGCGCGTGCTGGTTAATCGCATTTGGCAGCGCACCTTCGGCGAAGGACTGGTGCGCACCCCGGCGGATTTTGGGTTGCAAGGCGAACAGCCCACGCACCCGGAGTTGCTCGACTGGTTGGCAGTGGATTTGCAGGACCGCGATTGGAATCTCAAGGCGATGCTCAAGCAGATGGTGATGAGTCGCACATTTCAGCAAAGCTCGGCGCGTCGTGCTCAGGTGAATGATCCGGAAAACCGCCTTTGGGCGCGGGGGCCGAGTTTCCGTTTGGATGCGGAGTCTCTACGTGACGTGGCGTTATGGTCAAGTGGCCTTCTGGAATCCGCAATGGGCGGTGAGGGCGTAAAGCCGTATCAACCGGCCGGCCTCTGGAAAGCGCTGATGCATCCGGGTAGCAACACGAAAAATTATGTGGCCGACAAGGACGCGCGCCAGTATCGCCGCAGTCTGTACGTTTACTGGAAACGCACTAGCCCGCATCCGATGATGACGCTTTTTGATGCGCCCAGCCGCGAGAGCAGTTGCGTGCGCCGCTCGCGCACTAGTACGCCAACCCAAAGCTTGGCGCTGCTCAATGAACGTCAGCGCGTGGAGATGGGCCGGCAGTTTGGTCAGCGACTACTGCTAAATGCTAAGGACGACACCGCTCGGTTGAATTTGCTCTTTGAACTGGTGGCCAGCCGCGCGCCTAATGCCGCCGAGCGTAAGGCGTGCATGGATTTGTTCAAAACATTGAAGACGCGCTATGCAGCCAACGAAAAGGATGCACAGGCATTTTTATCCGTCGGCGATTCGCCGCGTGATGAGAAACTGAACGCCGCCGCGCACGCCGCCTGGGCGCAGGTAGCGATCACCGTGCTGGCGAGCGATATCACGATGTGGATTTACTAAGGAGAAAGATTGAATGATGAAGGATGAAATGTTGAACGGTTTCGCGCACGAATCGCAGTTGATGATGACGCGCCGGCAATTGTTTGGGCGCTCGGCACTTGGCTTGGGCACGGCGGCGATGGCGGGGTTGATGGGGCCGGATGTCTTTGGAGCGGCCAAAGGGAATGCCAAGCTGAATGGCGGCCTGCATCATATGGCCAAGGCGAAGCGGGTGATTTATCTCTTCATGAGCGGTGGCCCGAGCCACCTTGATCTGTGGGATTACAAACCGAAGATGCAGGCAATGTACGGCAAGGATCTGCCTAAGGAGGTGCGTGATGGCCAACGCATCACGGGCATGACCTCGCGCCAGAAGACGCTGCCGGTTTGCCCAACGAAATATAAATTTACCAAACACGAAAATAACGCCGACGGCCTTTGGGTGAGCGAGTTGTTGCCGCACACTGCCACCGTGGCCAAGGAGCTGTGCGTGGTGCACACGGCGTTTACCGAGGCGATCAATCACGATCCGGCGATTACTTACATCCAGTCCGGCAGCCAAATCCCCGGCCGGCCCAGCCTCGGCGCGTGGCTGAGCTACGGGCTGGGCAGTGCCAATGAAAATTTGCCGAACTACCTCGTGATGCACGCGCGTACCAAGCACCCGGAGCAGAGTCTCTTTGGGCGCCTATGGGGTTCGGGCTTTATGCCGAGCCGTCATCAGGGCGTGCTGCTGCGCAGCGAAGGGGATCCGGTGCTGTACCTGAACAACCCCGCCGGCGTGACGCGTGAGGATCGCCGGGCGCAGCTGGACGCCTTGGCAGCATTAAACCGTGCGCAAGGCGAGCGCTTGTCCGATCCCGGTGCGTTGGAACGCATTCAACAGCACGAGATGGCGTACCGCATGCAGAGCAGCGTGCCGGAGCTGATGGATCTCAGCAAGGAACCGGACAGCACGTTCAAGCTCTACGGTGAGGATGCCCGCACGCCGGGCACGTTTGCCGCCTGCTGTTTGAACGCGCGACGATTGGCCGAGCGGGGCGTGCGCAATATCCAAATTTTCCATCGCGGCTGGGATGCCCACGGCAACCTCGCCGGCGAGCACGGTAACCAGTGCAAGGACATTGACCAGGGCAGTGCCGGTTTGATTCAGGACCTACGTCAGCGCGGCATGCTTGATGACACGCTCGTGGTGTGGGGCGGTGAGTTTGGCCGCACGCCGTATTGTCAGGGCCGGCTGGGCAAGGACAACTATGGGCGTGATCATCACCCGCGCTGTTTCAGCATCTGGATGGCCGGCGGCGGCATCAAGGCGGGCATCACCTACGGCCGCACCGATGATTACGGCTACAACATCGCCGATGCCGACGGCAATCAACTCAAGCCACAACCGGACAAACACAAGTGGACCCCCGGCACCATGCACATCCATGACCTCAATGCCACCATCCTTCACCAGCTCGGCATCGATCACCGCCGGCTCACCTATCGTTATCAGGGGCGCGACTTCCGCCTGACCGACGTGCACGGTCACGTGGTAAAAGACATCATCGCCTGATTTTATATATAAAAAATTTCGCGTGCGGAAAATTCCTCATGCGTGTTGGCAATCGATTATAAAATCCATTTCGATTTACAGTATTCAGACATGAGTCGGTGCCGTAGACTGATGGGCATGAAACAGATTCTCGTGATGATGGCGGCCGTAGTGTTGGTGGGGTGTTCTAAAGAGACGCCTGAAACCTCCCTCGCCGCAGAAGCTGAGCCACAAGTAGCACCCGAGCCAACGCCTGAGCCTGAATCAGCTCCTCCATCGGATGAGAAGCTCATTGCTGACACCATTGTTGAGAAGGCGATTCGCAGATCACTCAAGAAGCCCGAAGGCGGACTGACCGAGACGGATTTGAAGGAAGTCACTGACCTTACCTTGATGAACTATAGAATCACCGACGCGGGCCTCAAGGAGGTGACCAAGTTGCAAAACCTCGAGGAGCTTTCCTTGTACAACACCGAAATCACCAATGAGGGTCTCAAGGAAGTGGCTAAGTTGCAGAAGCTCACCAACCTCACATTGCCTACCCAAATCACTGAAGCGGGCCTCAAGGAGGTGGCCAAGTTGCAGAATCTCAAATCGCTCAGGTTGGACCGAACCAAAATCACCGAGGTGGGCCTCAAGGAAGTGGCTAGATTAGAAAACCTCCAAGATCTCTGGCTGCATAATACCTCAATCACCGATGTAGGCCTCAAAGAAGTGGCCAAGTTGCAGAATCTCAAATCGCTCAGGTTGGACCGAACCAATATCACGGACGCGGGACTTAAGGAAGTGGCCAAGTTGCAGGAGCTCGTTCAGCTCTACCTTTACCATACTAAAATCACATACGAAGGTTTGGCTGAATTAAAGAAGGCTATGCCGAATTGCGAAATCCGTGGCAATCCGACTCCTCCTCCCATGAATGAGAAACTCATTGTTGAGAAG
>CAJWVY010000124.1 GCA_913048135.1 uncultured Verrucomicrobiales bacterium | reverse complement strand
GGGGTATTCGTGATAATAAAGGTAAGAGTGACCATCACTTGAGCCGCCGTGCTCAAAGCTACGGCATCTCTTTGGCCGCTGATACCTTGCTGCCCGCCACTATTCTGGGCGTGACACGCAACATCGCCGGTGACCGTCAACATCTGAATGGCAAGCGTAGCTCAGTAGCTCGTGGCGATGGCAAGGTTCAGTTTGCCTCCAATCACGGTTATCACCACACAGGATGGCGCGATCGTTTCATGATTGAAATGAACCACGCTAGCTCTGGCGTATGGGGTGACCCAGAAGCTGTTCGGGCTCTGTCTGCTAACGGCAAGCACTATACAGTAAGTGGTCTTGGTGCAGGTGAAGGTAACTACTCGTTGTCCGACGGCAGTGTGAAACAGGCCTCTGACGCCGATTTGACTGCTCAAGTAGCTGCCCATATGGCAGAGACGGGAGGCACGCTCACCGAGCAGCATGCCGGGTCGATGATTCCGACTTACCACTAATTCGGTAAATAATTAAAAAACACAAGACGCCCCTCAATGAGGGGCGTTTTTTCTGTCCCATAAGCGTGGAAATTACGCCCAATCTTGATCTGCTTAACAAGCTATATGTGTTTTTACTGAGTTTTTGAGGTTTATGAAGTGGCACGAAAAATGCAGGTCATCAGTTATCTGTGGCTAAATTGTCACAAAACACGTTCAACCAACCGAAAATCATGAAAAGAATACAAAAAGGATTCACGCTCATTGAGCTGTTGGTCGTGATTGCCATCATTGGCATTCTCGCCTCCATGCTGCTCCCCACCTTGGCCAAGGCTAAGAAAAAGGCCAACCGCTTGAAATGTTCATCGCAAGTTGGCCAATTAGCCAAGGCTTTCACAGGATCAGCTAATGACCAAGACGGGGCTTTCCAGTGGGAGATGACTCAGGAAGATCTCGATTCGATAGCAGATGACGCGAATTCCGAACTGGGCATTGCCTCACAGCGGATGATTAATGCAGGTCACCCGGGACCCAAGGCCTCCCACACATACAATTGGGGTGTTTTTAAACATATTGAATACCTCTGGGTTAACCCAAATGTTCGGAACTCTTTAGATTCCTCAAAAGTACTGCATTCTCCATCAGATCCAAAAACTAAGAGGAATAACGATCGTGATTGGAAAAATGGAAAGTTGAGTAACGGCAGCTGGTGCGGCCAGAAAATGCGAACTCGCTACAAAGTTAACACCAATGCACAGAGCTATTGTATCCATCCAGGAGGAGACAGTCAGGACGGCAATAAGATCCTTGTCACCACAAGTAACCTGATGGGAGACACGTCAATGGCCGGTTACAATGCGAATGCATCCCACCTGATGATTCGAGACCGCCGGGAAAGTTTTGACCAAGGTATTTGGCTCAGTGCTTCGCAACTCAATGCTGTGAATGCTGATGGTAACGAGCTAGTTAGCTTCGTAGGCCCAACCACTACGGGGAAATGGGTGCGTACAAATCATAACCGGGTAATAAAGACTTTCGACGTTAATAAGCAACGTGCCTTTTCCGGTTTAGACGCCGGTCAAGGGCAAGTGGCGAAGTCGGATGGATCAGTCCAGATGACCGATAATGCTGGTCTCAAGCAAGCGGTCAAAGAGCATGCTGAGTCCGCGGGGGGATATAATACGAACCTGTCAGAGGTCTTGATGACTCCTTATTGCCACTAGTTTCCGCATAAAACGCAAAAAACCGGGCGGATAACTCCGCCCGGTTTTTTTGTATTGAGAAAACCCCTACTCCGAACTTTCTTCATCGGCACCGTCAATTTCCCCCTCCTCTTCAGGGCTTTGATCAGCCGGAGGGACATAATCTGAACCCGTTTCAGGCTCAGAAGAGCAACCAATATTTACGGTCAAAACTCCCAAACTCAGTATAACAGCGAAGGATAATAGTGTTTTTTTCATTTTATGAACAATTTCGGAGAGCATTAGTAGCTCTCGCTAGTGAATTAAAACAAAATGGCATTAATCAATTAAAGCCTAAACCATAGGATGTTGAAAAACTTTCATCTGAAAGGCGTGAAAAACACGCGCAGCTGCGTATATTATACTAGTGCTGATTGAAATAAGGCCTAAATACGATAAAAAGTGCCCAAAAATGCCCATAAACGGATTGGCACCCTGTATGCTCAAGGTAGGTCAGACAGTTAACCGTGTTTCGAGGATCGAGCACCGATTGCCGCGAATCGAGCACACAACCCAACATTGGAGAATCGAAGAATGAAAAATAATAATAAGGGTTTCACCCTCATCGAGTTGCTCGTCGTGATCGCCATCATTGGTATCCTCGCCAGCATGTTGCTACCGGCCCTCGCCAAAGCTAAGGCCAAAGCGAACCGCATCAAGTGCGTGAACAATCTCGGAAGCATTGGCAAAGCCGTGACCGGTTTTGCTGATGATAACAAGCAGCGTACCCCTTGGAACCTCACCGACTTGGGTAGAATTAACCACAAGATTGCGGCAGACGGTAACAACGCGGCGAAAGTGGCAAAAACCAAAGCCACAACCTTACTTGGAGCCGCGGCTGCGACGGCTTACGACACCGCCACCCATTCCGACTGCAGCCAATCCTCTGGCATTGTAAGCGTCGCTCAAATGAAGAGCCAGTTGCAAACCGCCAAGATTCTCACTTCCCCCTGCGACCCTATTAAAGCTGGCGCCGGTGAGGAATTGAACGCTGGCTGGTCGGCGGTAAATGCTGGCAGCCGTGCTACGATCGGTGCGGCACTCAGCTACGCCTTCATTCATGGAGGCGATGTGCAGCGTCCGGCTTCCGTGCTTGCGGTCACCAAGAACGTTGGTATTACAGGAACTGGTGCAGCCGCCGGGTCCACCCTCGGCGCGACTAGCGCTGCTGGTCAATGGAGAGGTTCTGATGAGACTGTAGGCGATCGCCCCCCCAACACTGCCATGGCTAGCCTGAATAAGAGCCAAGGTCAATTGGTCTTGGGTGACGGTAGCGCCAAGCAATCCACCAACGCCGATTTGGGCACCGGTGGTAAGATCGTGAAAGCTCACATCAACAGCCGCGGCGGCACTACCGCCAACGGTGGTAATGGTTCCGCTCAAGTGCTGCGCGATACCGAAGATCCAAAAGAGAACTAATTCTTGAGGAATTAAACGAATCAAAGGCGCCCTTCGGGGCGCCTTTTTTTGTGGATATGGTTGCCGGTGTTTGCCGGCATTATGCAGGGGGGATGAATGCTGGAGGTTAATCCGTGGCCGGATTGGGTTTTAGGGCTATTCCCAGCATTGAAAGGCCAAAGGCCAGTAGGGTGATGGCGGGCAATCCTTTGGCCGCGGTCCAGTCAGCTCCATTTAACCAACCGGCGCCACCCATGAAGACCAGATGCAGGGCGGTGGCGATCAAGGCCCAGCGGGCGATACCCGGGACGAGGCTGGTTTGTTGTTGGGATTCGGCTTTCAACGTGGCAATTAGCAGCCAGAGGAGAAAGCCCACGCCCAGGACGCCGGCGGTCATGGAGAGTTCGGCTTGCCAGGTGAGTTTACCGGTTTCCAAATAAAATTTTTGGAAGTAATTTTGCCCCATCAAGATTAGGCTCATAAGGACGTGCACGGTGGTGCACCAAAGTCCGGCAAAGCCATAACGTTGGCGGCGTTCGCGCCTGGCGGCAAGGCGCGAGCCGACCAAACCTGCTAGGCCCACAACGGCGAAGACCTTGTTGGTGGTGTAGAGCGGGAGATGCTCCCACGGGACATTTTTGATGATGTGATAACGCAGGACGGCATAGGCCAGCGTGCCTAGGCCGACTGTCAACAGCAACCGCTGTTCGCGGGGGAGGGTCACTTAGGATTCCTTTTGTTTGGCGGCGGCGCGTTGGGCGGAGTAGCGCTTGAGGAATTCATCAGCCATGACCCCTAGCAGGATTACGATGCCAAGGATGCCGAATTCAAGATGAGTGGAAATGCCGAGCATGTTGATGGAATTATAAATGAGCCGGATCACGGCGGCGGCAATGACGACCCCCAAGATGGAGCCAACGCCGCCGCGCAGGCTGCATCCGCCCAGTACGGCCGCGGCAATGGCGTAGAGTTCATAAAATTCACCGGTTTGGGCCGGCTGCACGGAATCCAGCTCGAAGGCGAAGAGAATCCCGGCGATGCCCGCCATGAAGGAGCAAATCACATAGGCAATGATCTTCATGTTATCGGTGTTGATTCCGCTGTACCGGGCGCCATCTTCGTTATTGCCCAAGGCAAACAGGTAACGCCCCCAAATCGTGCGGTTGAGAAACAGGGCAGCGGCAATACCGAGCGCGAGCAAAAATAATGCGGGAGTGGGCAGGTTGAAGGAATCGGTGATGGCAATTTTGCCGCTAAATATTTGGTCGAGGGAGTTGATGGTATCGATGTTGGCGTATCCTTTATCGTCTTCCAGCGGGACGGGACCGAGGGATTGATTGTCGGTGAGCCACCGGCCAAGACTACGGTAAATGAGTAGTCCACACAGGGTTACCACGAAGGGTTGTATTTTGGCCTTAGTGATCAGCAGACCGTGTATGAGGCCAATGAGGAGAGACATGCACATCGTGGTAATGATGGCCTGCCCGGGGTCGATGCCTTTGACCTTGAGCTGGTAGGCAAGCACGACGGCGACAAGGCCCACGACTGACCCGATGGAAAGATCGATACCGCCGGTGATGATCACAAAAGCCACGCCGATACTCATCACGGCATAGAGGCTCGACCACTTGATGAGGTTTTGCATGTTGTAGGCGCTGATGAATTTGTCGTTCAACAGGGCCGTGATCGCGAAGATGGCGACGAGCAAACCGAATATGCCGAGGGTATTTTTATTCATCAGTGTGTCTGGGTAAACGATTAGGCGGCGAGTGGGGTTCCAGTAGCGAGTTGCATGATGGCTTGCTCAGAGAGTTCGTTGCGGGCCAGTTCGCCGGCGATGCGACCCTCATGCATCACGAGTGCGCGATCCGCCATACCGAGCACTTCCTCCATTTCGCTGGAGACAAAGAGAATAGCCATGCCTTCCCCGGCGAGTTTTTCCATCAGCCGGTAAATCTCGCGCTTGGCCCCCACATCAATACCGCGGGTGGGTTCATCCAGCATGAGCAGCTGCGGGGTAAGGGCGAGCCACTTGCCAAGCACGATTTTTTGTTGGTTGCCGCCGGATAGAAAACGGGTTACTTGCTCGAGATGGGGCGTCTTGATCTGGAGCTGTTCGACGGCTTCCTCGGCAACGGCCTCCTCGGCGGGAAAGTTCAGGAGCCCCTTATTTTGATCGCGCTTTAGGCTGGCGAGGCTGGCGTTTTCGCGGACGGTCATGGGCAAAACCAACCCGTGTAGCTTGCGATCTTCGGGCGCTAGCGCCATGCCGGCGGCGATCGCATCACGGGGGCTTTGGGGGCGAATGAGTTCGCCATTCATTCGAATCGTGCCGCCGAGAGCGGGGGTGACGCCGAACAGTGTTTGGAGCAATTCCGTGCGGCCGGCTCCGACGAGACCGGCGATTCCGACAATTTCGCCAGCGTGTATTTTGAGTGAAACTTCTGTATTCGGATGTTCCGGAGTGCGAATTTGTTCCACATCCAGAACCACTTTGCCGGGGCTGTGGATTTGGCGGTCGTAGAATTCGGACAGGTCACGGCCAACCATCAGTCGAACCATGGCGTCATGACTAATTTCATCCTTAGCCAAGTCTCCAGCGTTTTCGCCATCGCGAAACACAGTGACACGATCGGCCAGCTCCTTCACTTCGCCCAGTCGGTGGGAGATGTAAATGATACTGATGCCTTGCCGTCGCAGGTCGTGTACCACTTCAAAAAGAGTTTCGGTTTCGGTTTGTGAAAGGCTGCTCGTGGGTTCATCCATGATCAACACACGGGCGTCGCAGGAGAGGGCCTTGGCGATTTCCACCAACTGTTGTTTGCCGATGGGCAAATTGCCCACGAGGGTGTCGGTGGGGAGATCGAGGCCGACACGCTTCAGGAACTTGGCGGCTTCGTTATGGATATTTTTGTTTTGAAAAAAACCAAATTGGTTGGGTTCACGGCCCAGAAAAATATTGGCAGCAAGATCCAGATTGGCGGCGAGGTTGAGTTCCTGATGGATTAAGGCTACGCCGGCAGCCATGGCATCCCGGACATTTTGAAAACGAACGGGTTCGCTTTCGATAAGATATTCTCCGGAATCCGCCGGCTGCACGCCGGCGAGAATTTTCATGAGCGTGCTTTTGCCGGCACCATTTTCCCCAATCAGCGCGAGTACTTCGCCCTGATGCAATTCGAGCGCGACTTCATGCAGGGCACGAACGCCAGGGAACTGTTTGCACAGCCCGCGGACCTCCAGAAGCGGTGTGCGGGCTTCGGCCATTTAATCCTGTTTGCCGAGTTCGGCCATTTCCTTCTTCTTCGCCCAGAACTCGTCAATGTTGTCCTTGGTGACGACGAGGAAGGGAACTTCATGGAACGAGGTCTCAGGCTGTTTGCCGTCGAGGATGTTCTTAAGCATTTTCACGGATTCATAGCCGTATTCCCAAGGTTGTTGGCTGATTGTGCCATGGGCGTTGCCATCCTTGATTGCTTGAAGCAGTGCGTCCTGCTCATCAAAACCGCAGACCTTGATTTCGCCAGCCTTGTTTGCTTCCTTAATGGCATCGATGCAGGCTGGGGGATTGTAGGCAAAAAGACCTACCATGCATTTCACATTTTCGTACTTCGTGATGGCGTCCTCGGCGTTGCTTTTGGCTTTGGCTTTATCAAAATTATCTGTGCGGGTATCAAGAATGGTATATTTTGAACCTTCAGCAGTGAGGTTTTTGGCGTCCACCGCGTCGAATTTGACCGAGCTGAGTTCCTGTTCGGGCTTGTCGAGAAGCTCATCAATCACGCCTTGGCGACGCTGGCGGGCATTGAGCTGCTCGAGGCGGCCCACGAAGATGATCACTTCGCCACCTTCGGGCAGGGCTTCTTTCACCAGCTTGCCGAGAGCCCGCCCGGCTTTGTAATTGTTGGTACCAATGTACACGAGGCGTTTGCTCTTGGGGGCATCGGCATCCTGTGTGATGAGCTTGGAGTTTTCGGCGACTTCATTGAGGAAAGGCGTTTGGTTTTCGGCATCCACTGGGCTTACGGCAATGCCCTCAATGCCCTTGGCAAGGAGACCTTCCATGATTCGTTTTTGATCCACCACACCCTTGGTGGGCATGTGCACCTCGCAGCCGATGCCGAATTCCTTCTCGGCAATGCGCACGCCGGCGGCGCAAAGATCCCAAAACGGATCCACTCCATTGGTCACATAAGCAATGCGGGCTTCACTGCTGTCGTTATCACCCTCGGAGTCGGTTTTTTTGCTGCATCCCACCCAGCCGGCAAGGCTCAGGGCACACATGATCACGATCAGGAAACGGGTCTTCATGGCCGGAGTTTTTAGCGGGCTGGGCCGGTCCCGTAAAGGAAAATGGGCGGATGGGTCTAGCGCAGGGGTGGGGCGGGAATCGGCTTACCGTTGGTGGTGAGGATGTGAAAGTGGCGCGGCGGCTGGCGGTTGGGCTGGCTGGCGTACCAGACGAGTTTTTTGTCGCGGGAAAATTCCATCAGGCGGCCGATCTTGGTATCGGGATTGGCGGCGGCAAAGACGAGGTTCCCGTTGGCCAGTACCCGAAAATTGCTGAGGCCGTTTAGGTAGGGTTTGTCGAAATCTTTCGGGGTCATTTGCCAGACGATTTTTCCGGCGGCATTGACTTCGACCAATCGATCTCCGCGTAGGCTGACAAGGGTGTGGCCGTTGGGCAGTCGTACGGCGTTTGCCGGAGGATGTGGTGCAGTCCATTTCCAGCGGACTTTGCCTTCCAGATCGTATTCACGAATCTGGCGGTCAGCAGGGAGCGTGACTAGTATACGACGCGGGACGGCGGCTCGAGCAAAGCTGATTTGGGCTTTGGGATTGTCAGATTGCGTAGCCACAGGGATGCGTATTTTGGGTTGGCCTTTGGCGTCGACGATTATGATTTGGGGTTGGCGACCGCCTTCGCTAATCAGGGTCAGGTTGCCTGGCAGGCGTTGTGCGGAGTTGACCGTCTGTTGTTGGCCGCGGTATTGAAAGATTGTGCGACCTGTTCGAGTGACTTCCACAACACCGCCCGGGTAATTTTTGCCGCTTTCGAGCACGAGCAACACGTTGCCGGATTCCAGCACACAACCATCCCGGGTGTTGCGGGGGTAGCGCCAGAGGATTTGGTCGGTTTCAGAAATGATCGCGGTCTGCGCGCCGGTGACGAGGTACGCATGGCGAATATTCTGTGGGGATCGTTGTTGAGCAGCGGCGTGGGTGCCGCCGATGCCTAGCAACAGACATCCCAAGATGGTTATTTTCTCGCGCATTGGGTTGTGCAACTCCAACGGAAAGGCGCGAAGGGTAAGGAGAGTTACACGTTTGTAAATGGTTTTTTTGCCAGCCGACCGGGGAAAGGCGGCGGAAACCCCTGAATTTTAGCGGTTTACAACTGACCGGGAGGTCGGACGCCGGAGCCGGTGCGGCCGTTGTCCCCGAGCTCATTGCGCATCTTGTCTCCGAGAGCCTGGAGCTGTTTCACGATGTCCGGATGCTTGGCTTTGACGTCGGTGGTTTCGCCGATGTCTTTTTCCATGTCGAACAACGCTAACCCGATCTTGGCCTGGCTGTAGCGGGTGGGAATGCCGTCCGTGCCGCCGGGTCGGCCGGCCATGGTGCGGTAGCCGTGCGGGAAGTGCAGTTTCCACTTACCCATGCGAATGGCCTGTAATTGGCGACCATAGTAGAAGTAATAAGCCTCGTGCGGGCTGGTGTCGCTGGTGCCTTTCAGGAGATTTACGATGCTCTTGCCATCAATCGGGTGCTTGGGCAGGCGGGCGCCAATCAGCTCGGCGACTGTGGGCAGGAGGTCAATGGTCATGGCGGGCGTGGGGCATTCGCTGCCGGCCGGGATGGTGCCGGGCCACCACATGAGCGCGCTCTCGCGGCAGCCGCCATCGAACATGGTGCCCTTGCCTTCGCGCAACGGGCCGGCTGAACCGGCGTGGTCGCCATAGCTGAGCCACGGACCATTGTCGCTGGTGAAAATGACCAGCGTGTTTTTGTCGAGCTTATGCTTGCGCAGGGTCTCCAGAATTTGGCCGACAGACCAGTCAATCTCCATCATCACGTC
>CAJWVY010000123.1 GCA_913048135.1 uncultured Verrucomicrobiales bacterium | reverse complement strand
GGTTTTCCTCCGATCTTTCCCGCCATGACGTGGTAGCCGCCGCCATTTGGATTTTTTCGATTCCAGATAGGCGTGTTCGTGCCGTCACGAGTCCAAGTCTGGTTGAAGTTGGTGTGCTTGGCATCCGTAATCTGGTGAAACCCCGTTCCATCGGCGTTGATGATACAGATCGCTGTCTTCCACATGCCGACTTGAGGATGATTTTTGACACGCCGGAAGAAGACGAGTTTGTTCCCCGTTTTGGACCACGATGGCTTGAAGTCCCAATGACCGGTCGTGAGCGGTTTGCCTTCGGGTGTACCGAGGACGTTGACATGAATCTCGCCATTCTTGAAGTAAGCTGATCTGTGGCTTTTATCTCCCTCGGCAGCCTCGGCGAAATGCGTCAACGGTGTGAGGAAAAAAAGTAGAACGAGTCGAGTTGTAAGAGGCATTCGAAGCTCAGCTTTCTAGGTTTAGATGATGAAACGCGACTTTTCGGTTAGCGACGTTGTTTATCAGCGTGTTCTCGGAGCAGTTTGGCGATCTGTGGACGGAGCTTTTGGATTTGCTCCAGATCCACCTTGTTTGTGGCAGAGGCATTCAGGCTGCGGTAAAACCCAGCTAAACCCTCGGACCAAGCACCGCTTACTGTATCAATAGCCCTTTCCCGACGGCCGTTGCGTTGAGTGACACTGGCACCTTTTGACAGGAGCAGTTGCACTATCTCTGTACGGCACATGAAGGCGGCTACATGCAGGGCGGTATTTCCATCTTCGTTAACAGCATTGACCTCTCCACCTTTTTCGAGCAGCAGTCGCATCACATCTAATTGGCCATGGAATGCTGCTGTGCTAAGGGCAGTGTTTCCAGTTTCCACTGGACGATTCGGGTTCGCACCCGCAGCGAGCGTCTCCATTACGACGGAACGGTCACCTATACGAACGGCGGTTCCTAAGGCTTCTTGTAGGTCAGTATCGGCAGTGACATGGAAAATGAAGTCGTTGCTGAACAAGCCGCCCTGATTTTGGACCTGCAGAAAATGCATGCCAATTGCAGGTAATTGCGTGAGGGTTATTTCCAGACGGTCTTTATCGCCTATTTTGATGGATCCCTCGACCTTATGGCCATCGACTAAAATTTGGGCGCCTTCGCGGACGTGTCGTCCGCTGATAGTCATGGTTTTGTTATCACCGGCGAGCTCTGGAAATTTTTGTTTCCCACGCTGAGAATGGATTGGGCCAAGGGTCCAGAGTGCAGGTTGCGGGTGATCATAGTCAGCGTTTTCTCCATGGCGTCCTGTAAAAGTGCCGATGAAATTGCCTTCTGCAGCCATCTCTAACAACTTGGCTCGTGAGTAGGATTGCTCTCCTTCAACCGACTTATAACCATCAGCAAACTGAAACATAACAGGAATTGCCTGATCGTTCTTAAAGAAAACACCTTCGACTTGCAGCACAACACCACCCTCCGAGCAGGATGTTTCCAAGGCGTCGAGCAAGTCATTGGTCAGGGGCTCATCCACCGTCGATTCATTGAGAGTTACTTGGCGGGCAAAGGAACCGGAATGACCAGTGCTCCCTTCCAGTACCATCTCCCAGACGGGATCGAAGGCCCGTCGTCCACCCCATGAGAACTGCCAAACACTTCGCTCGGGAATTCCTTGTTCGGCTACTCTCCGATAGAAGGGAAAATCGATAATGTTTAACCTTCCTTGGGGGAGAATAAGGAAACGGTCGTAGGCCCCACGCCAAGTGGGGGCGTCCATGCCGGTTCCGGGGGTGTTGGTGCTCACCCAGAAGGGCATTCTGTGACAATTACCGCAAAGGTTTCCGCCGGGTGTTCCCCCGACATCGCCAGTGATATGAAACAATTCGAAGCCTTCCTGTGCACGTTCGGATAACTCGTTATCAAATGCGCGGCGCTGTGCGGGCGGGTAGGTGACGTTGAGTAAGAACTTCGCCATGTCATCGCGCTCGGATTTGGATAGCAGGCCGGCTTTGCCTTCGTCATTCTTTGTTTCATCACCCACCTGCGCCATGGTGCTGGCCAGTCCGCCATCGATGAGGTGGCGGGTCTGCGACTCGGGCTTGTCAACGCTGCTGTTGGGCTTCACGTGGCGGCGGATGCTGGCGCTGTTGATGCCGCCGTATGGGTCGCCAGGAATTCCGTCCCAGTGAAAGGGCGCGGTGTCGCGCAGGCCACGTATGGGCATGGTCGAACGAGGCATGATCTGGTTGCCGCGTGTGACGATCGGGGTGTCGAGCACCCAAAGCAGTTGATCGGTGTGGCCATCGGGATGGCAACTGGCACAGGAGAAAGTGGCAGTGGTGGAGGCCTTGGCGGTGTTGAAAGCAATGCGGCCCCGCTTGAAATCCGGATGCGTGGGATCATGCAGTGTGATGGACGCCTCGGTCTTAGGCGCGGTGCGGTCAGTGATATTGACGACGGACACCGTGTTAGCAACAGCGTTGAGAACCCATGCGTGATCTTCGTCTAAGGCAATGCCACGCGGTACGGCACCGACAGAGCTGCGGCCAAGAATTTTTCCGGTAGCAGCGTCGAGAGTGAAAAGTTTATCCGAGCCGGCGGCTGTAACATAAAGCGTTTGGTCATCGTCGCTCACCTGAACGGCGAATGGTGTAGCCAGCGCATCCTCACGCTTTGGCTGCTTGGGCGGAAGCGGCTCAAGGTTGATGAATTCAGGTTTCTGAGCGTCATTTCCTCTGAAGGAAACGCGGGTAATCTGGTTGAGAAAGGCCCGGTTTTCCAGTTCCTTGAGCCCATGCTTCTTGGTTCCTGAACGACCATTGACCTCGTTACGCGCATCAGTTTGGGCGATGAAGACTGTGCCTTCCGAATCGACCGCTAAACCGTAAAGCAGGGTGCCGAGTGTGCTGACTGTCTTAACAAGCTGATCGGTCTTGGTGTTGAACACATACAGGTCCCGGTCCGGCACGCGTGGGTGTTTTACGATATCAGTTTTGTGGCCGAGAGAGAGGACGTTATTGTTAGCAATGGAATGCTCATGGGCGTTGAAGGTGACCAACTTACCGTCAATCTTGTACCCGCCCGAAAGCTGCGTCTTGTTGTTAGATTCGAAGGGGATGACGTAAAGTTTTCCATTACGCACCACAATGGCTCGGGGGTCTTGGGCAGTAATATTCAGATGCCGTCTCACCTTGCGTGAGCGTACATCAATAATGGCAATCTTGTTTTCTGAGGAAAGAGCAACGTATGCTTTCTCGTTATTGGCAAAGGCAATGCCGACCGGTTCATCAAAGCGGGTGGCTTTGGCTCGCAGATCAAAATCCTGAACCGTATCGACTACGCGCAGGTAAGTGCGGCTCTCGAGATTAGTGTCGATGACGCTGACTGAGTCGGACACGTGATTGGCCACCCACAACTCCCGGCCGTCGGGGCGCAGAGCGAGGCTCACCGGATCGATCCCCACAGGAATGCGGCGGATGACCTTGCGCGTTTTCGCGTCGATCACATCCAATGAGTCCGAAGGGGTGTTCGCCACAAACACCCAGCCCTCATGCGCGAGGATCGGTCGGGCATGAGGGCTGAGGAAAGACGGGTGCCCGATCTTCTTGGGTGCGGCATTAAGGGAAATCTGAAATGCCGCAAGTAGAGTAAGATAAAAAATTTTCATTCGTGTATTCATTTCTATTCTACATCGATTTGTTTTGAGGTAATCTCAAGATTACTAATCTTACAATACATGGGATTGGAATCGAGCTCAAGTTGCTCAGCATACTTTCGGCTAACTACAATGACAGCATCTTCTTTGAGTACGCTTTAAGCTCTCTCAATTTGACTCCTGCAAAACTAGAAGCTCCCTTAGTCTTGCTTATCCCTTTCTTTTCATTCGAAGTTTAAACCTTTTTTGGGTTTGTACGTGAAGTTTACGTTCTTCAATTCGCTGTTTCTAACTTGGATGCTTTGTTTATTTTCACCGAACGACTCGTGCCAGGTGGCCAGCACGTATTCGCCGGGCGGAAGGTTCTTGATGGTGAAACGCCCCTGCGCGTCGGTGACGGCAAAGAAGGGATGGTCCATCACGAAAATGAATGCGCGCATCCAGCGGTGATAATCGCATCGCAACTCGATCGGACCTTCCTTGTCGCTGAACTGCTTCAAACGATCCGGCGTGCCGGCGGGCTGGGCGATGTTGAACGGGCGGTTTTCCTGCGAGAGGGAGCGGACGTTGTGAATGATTGGATCGCTATTGCGCATGGCGAAATCCTGGCCGACGAATAAACCCTGAATGCGCGGCCGGAACATCGAGCGTTGCTGATCGAGCAGGGCGGCCTTCTTGGGCGCGGCGTAGGTCTTACCGGCGGGCAGGCCTTTGCGGATGTAGACGAACACGTTTTTGATCTCGCCTTTGGCACTGACCAGTTCCACCTCGTCGCGCGGATACGGCCGGCCCTCGTAGAGCTTGCGGCTCTCGGGCGTGAGTTGCAGGGGCGGGCGCTTGGGTTGCGGGCCGTTGAGCTTGATGACGCCGGAGACGTCCGTGGCCAATGCGGTTGTGGCGGACAGGATAAGCAGGGTGAGGGTGCGCATGATTATTTCACGTTCTTGGCCACGTACACCATGATCCGCACGAAGTACTGGCCGGCATTGGGCATTTCAGGATCCGCTTTGCGTTGTTCCTGCCAGAGAATGTGGATGCGGTGCTTTTGTTTTTCAGTGAGCTTTTTGTATGTGGCATCCACATACGGCTGGTGCTTGCCGTTCAGATAAGCCTCCGGGAGCTTGGTCTGGGCAATCTTTTGCAACAGTTTGGCGTTGGGGCCGGTGTAGTTGACTGGGCGCGGCTGCTCGTAGGTAAGCTTGCTGCGGTCGGGCATGTAGCCCTTGAGCTTGCGGCCACCGGCGTCACTGAGGTCGTTGGGCTCGATTTTAATAATCGCACCGTAGCCGGTTTCCATGTGACGCGACGGCCCGCTGGTGGGGGTCCACACGTTGCCGTCTGGATCGAACTCAATTTCACGCGTGTAGCTCACACGGTTGGGCAAGGGGTAGGTGACTAGGATTTCAGTTTTTGGATTGAACCGGTGGATGGTGTCGTCACCCGTGCCGCAGATCCACACCATGCCGTCGGGGGCGACATTCAAAGCATAGGGGATCTGGTTGTCCTTGTTCGGTAGATCGTACACGACCCACTTCTCGGTGGCGGGATCGAACTTGGCAAACACGCCGGAGGCGAAGCCCGGCACCCAGATGATGCCGTCGGGTGCCACGTGCAGGCGACGCGGGCCGCGGAAGGGCGGGTTCCATTCCTTGATGTCCCCATCGGGTTTGCTGGGATCAATACGGCCGATGCGGTTACCGTTGAGCTTACTGTACCAGATCATGCCGTCGACCGGTGAATAATCGATGCCGTAGGGCGTGATGCCGCGGCTCTCGCCCTTGCCGGCGGCTACGGCCTGATGGGCACTCAATAGGTGATATTCCTTTACGTGCTTGGTTTTCGGATGCAGCGAAAATACCGAGTTGCGGCCGGCGTCCGTGTACCAGATGAGCCCCTCGGGATCCTGCGGGTTTACACGCAGTGTGTGCGGGTAGCCGCCGCGCTTGGCCGGGGCTTCAGCACTGCTGTACACCTCGAACTCTTTCTTATGGATGTCGTACTTTGCCATCTGCCCTGAGGCGCACATCGTCACCCACATGTGACCATCGTTGTCCGGCTCGATGGAGTGCGGGCCATGGGAGCCGCGCGGGAATTTTCGGTACACCTGCTCGTCGGTCTTTGTGTCCACGGTGACCATATATCCTTTTGTGATGTTCAACGCATAGATCAGGCGGCCATCGGGGCTGAGGTCGATGTCGTGGTATTGCGACTCGTAGCGCTTGCCCATTTCCCACCAGGTAATCTTCGCCTTGGCAGCTGCGCCGGTGGGCGCTGGCGGCGGCACATACTTCGGCCATTTATCAACGGCGTCACCTTTGTAGGTATCCATGATCCGTTTTACGATGGTGCGCTTGGTATGCGGGTAAAGGGCGCCAAAGCCGTCCATACGGCGAATCATGGTCTCCCAGTCTACGGGTTCTTCCGGCGTGCGAAAGCCAACCGTGCCAACTTGGTGGCAGTAGCTACAATACATCTTGAAGTTCAGCTTATCGCGGTGATTGTCGAATTTGAGCATGCCGAAGCCGCTATCGGCCGTACGTTGTCTTTCCAGCTTCCAGCCGGTGGCGGAGGTCATCTTGATCTCAATGCCCTTGGACCCAGCGGTGACATCATCGAGCCAGACATCATTGAGACCCTTTAGCCGCGCACGCACGCGGTAATCCTTGTCGTACAGGTCATCAATGGCATAGGTCCCGTCGGCGGCGGTGAATACGCCGGTGGCCTTGCGGTTTTCGGTGTCATGCGCAGAGACGAATACGCCGCCCACGCCTTTGCCGTCCTGCGTTACCGTGCCGCGGATTTCTTTGGCTGACGCTAACGAAACCGAAAGTGCCAGTGCCAAGATAGTGAAGTGGAGTTTGGTTTTCATGTTAATCCAGTAGGGTATTCAAAATCTTTGCGTTCAGGATGAGTTCTCGGAAGGCCTTGTCGTCAACGTCGTTGAGTTGCTTGAGGAACGCCTGCAGGTGAGTTAGATCCATCTTATTTAAATGGATGTTGCGGTAGGCCTTCGGTGCGTTTGGTGACTTGGCGGCGGCAAGCTTGGCCTGTAACGCCTTGGAAAGATCGATCTTGCGCTTAGTCAGATTGCGCAGGGAAGGCGTGGGCCGCGGCGGACTATCGACGTTGAGCTTATGCAGTTTGAAGTCGGTAAATTTATCCGGTGCATGGCAGGTGACACAATTGCCGTTGCTCACTTTGGCGTCGGTGCTAAGGAAAATCTTGTAACCGAGATAAGCTTCACGGGTCATGCCTTGCGGCAGCTTGATCAGGATGCGCCCTTCCTGATTAGCAAGCCGACTGTAAACGCGAGCAGTGAAATCCAGGATATCCTCGCCTTCATCGGCCTTGGCGGGGATGCGATTCAAATAGGTGAAAGCGTCGTACGGGGCACGTTCCTGGGTGTCCAGTCGGTGAATTTTTGTTTTTTGCTCAATGGATTTCTCCGGAGATTTGCCGGGCTTTGTATCCGCGCCGATCAACGGCCCGGTCAACATGATCAAAACGCCAAAAAAACAGAGCCAAATCGATGTGCCAGTACGTGTCATGCCTTGTTATCTAGTATATATACCGTGGGGGCAAAAGGTTACGGTGACCGCCTTTAAAGTTTTGCACAAGAAAAAGCCCGTAACATAAGGGCGTTTCCGGCTTTATCTAGTTGGAAGGACCCAAACCCGGGCGTAGCGTTGGGCGTGTCCAATTTGCCGATGAATTTGTCTGACGACTTTATCCTCGAGCTGACGCAGTGCCAGCAGCGGTTATATGGCTACATTTTTCGCCGCATGGCCAACCGTGATCAGGCGATGGAAGTGCTGCAGCAGACCAATCTCGTCCTCTGCCGAAAGGCTGATGATTTCGAGCTCGGCACCAATTTTAACGCCTGGGCCTCCACCGTCGCGCACTACCAGATTATGGCGTACCGAAAATCCATGGCCCGGGAACGGCTGGTGTTTACCGATGACGTGTTTCATGTGATCGATGATCGGGAGGACGATGCCGATCAACGCACTGAGCACATGCGATTGCTGCGGCATTGCTACGGAAAATTATCCAAGGCCAATCAGGCCTTTATGAATTTGCGCTACAAGGATGGCCTGTCGGTGAGGCAAATGGCCGCGGAAGTCGGCAAACAAGCCGGTGCCGTGCGGGTGAAACTGCACCGATTGCGTCTCAGCTTGAAGAATTGTGTGCGGTTTAAATTGAAAGAACAAGAAGCATGAGCGAACAACAACTCCCATGGCGTGATGAACTCGATACGCTGCTCGGCCGGTTGGTCGATGAGGATCTCTCCGAGACCGAGACTGCGCGTCTGAATGAAATTCTGCGTACCCAGCCCGAAGCGAAGGCGCAGTACCACGCTTATCTGGATGTGCACGAGGACCTGGAGACACAGTTTGCCGTGCCGGATTTCGGGGCGTTGGATGCCGTCACCAAGATCGTGGAGCCTCCGCAGCCTTCCTATACGCGGCCGCTATTGGCCATGGCCGCGCTGGTGGTGATTGGATTCTTCATCAACGCCTTTGTTCAACCGCCCGCGGCGCCGGTAACCGCGGCGCCGGAACGTGCTGAGGTTCGGCCCATTGCCACCATCAAGGGCCTGAGCGGGTCGTTGGTGTACACCGGCGATCGCGGTGCGGTGCAGAATCAACTCGCCGTGGGCGATCAATTGACCGGCGGCACCATCGAAGGCATGGCGCCGGACGCGTGGTTTGAGCTGCAGTTTGCAGACGGCTCCACCGTGATGATTTCCGGATTTTCGATGCTCACCTTTTCTGATGACGGTCAAAAAAAGCTTCGGCTCAAGGAAGGCGGCTTTACGGCCAACGTGATGCCGCAACCGAAGGACAAGCCGATGCTGGTCCAGACACGGACGGCCTTGTTTGAGGTGTTGGGCACGCGTTTCAGTGTGGATGCCGAACTCGCCGCCGCCACATTGACGGTGACCGAGGGCAGCGTGCGCGCTACCAAGCTGAGCGACAACAGTTCCGTGGATGTGCCCGCCCAACACCGCGTGACCGCCGCCATTAACCGGGAATTGGTGACTGAAAAGGTGCCAGACTCCGTGGGTAGCTGGCGTAGTCGCGTGGAACTCGGGCGTAAACAGAATCAGGGGGAATGGTTTCCTGCCGGAGCCGGTCAGTCGGCGCGGTTGGGTTCCGTGCCCTACACGATTCCTGATGGCCGCACGATTTACACGCTGGCGATGAAGCCCTCCACTGGCGATCATCCGCCGGTGGTGTTGCAGTCCGGATCCCAGATCCGCGTACGTGGCCGGTTAGAGACGCAGCATCGTGTGTATTTTGGCGTTACCCTGCGCCATATCAATGGCGATTTTGCCGGCCGCTTTCAAGTCATACTGCCGGAGGAGATGTTTGCGGACAGGCAGCCGTTTGATGTGACGTTGAATTTCGATGAGTACACGCTCGATCCTTCGTTGGAACGGTGGAAGGACCATCTGCCGATATCCCCCGTCGGTCTGGTGGTGGATGCCGTGTGGGCGCACACCCTGTGGGATCCCTGCGGATTGCAAGTGGTCAGCAAGGAAATCATCACGCCCGCCGAATAAAGCGGCGGCTTTAACGCATCGGCGAAAAATCCATGGGCTTGAGGTAGAGCCGGTCGGTTTTCGTGTTTAAATTACCGCGGGATTTTTTCCATTCGGGATCGGCTTCAATCGCTTTCCAGTTTAGGTCGG
>CAJWVY010000122.1 GCA_913048135.1 uncultured Verrucomicrobiales bacterium | reverse complement strand
GCTCACCAAAAATCGGCAGCAAAGCTTTCGTTGCATCATCGGCCTTCAAGCAAAAAGAGACGCCAATATGAACCAAAAAAAGTAATGAAAAGATGTGCACTCTCATCGTGGGAAAAAGATACCGGAATTTTTGCATGGGTCAACTGGATCCGACTTGAAAGTGAAGGCACTTAAATAATAGTTTTTTTCAAGTGACTTCAGAGGCAAATGACTCCCGACTGGAGCGCGTCCTTAACTTACCCGGTGCCGTGATGCTGGGCTTGGGCTCTATCATCGGCACAGGCGTCTTCGTTAGCCTCGGCATCGGTATTAGTATGGCTGGTCCCACGGTACTGCCGGCCATTGCGCTCGCCGGTTTGGTGGCCATGTGCAATGGCCTAAACAGTGCACAACTGGCTGCCAATCATCCGGTGAGCGGCGGCACATATGAATACGGCCATCGTTGGCTGAACCCATCTCTGGGGTTCGTTGCCGGCTGGATGTTTCTCTGCGCCAAATCCGCTTCGGCCGCCACTGCCGCGCTGGGCTTTGCCCTGTACCTCGCGCCGGATCATCAAATCCCCGTGGCCCTCGGAACCGTGGCGCTCACCACCAGCATCACCCTCACCGGCATGCAACGCAGCAACACCGTGAACGCCCTCATCGTGGGTGCCGTACTGCTGGCCTTGCTCGCCTTCGTGGCCCTTGGCGCCCCGGCCATCGGCGCACATCCGGAGCGCTGGCAAACCACGCTGCAGCCCGGTCAATTTGGTCAACTCCTGCCCACCGCCGCTCTGATGTTTGTGGCGTTCACCGGGTATGGCCGCATTGCCACCTTGGGCGAGGAAGTCACCGAGCCGCGCCGCACCATCCCCCGCGCGGTCCTCACCACGCTGATCCTCAGCATGCTGCTCTACATCGGCGTCGCCTGGGTGAGCCTGGCCAATGCCGAAAATGAAATTGGTTCACTCGCAAACCTCGCCGAAGAATTTTCCGGTTCCACGCTTCGCAAAGTGATGTTGGTGGCGGCCGCCATTGCGATGGTGAGTGTGCTGCTCAACCTCGTGCTCGGTCTTTCGCGTGTGGTGCTGGCAATGGGCCGGCGCGGCGATTTGCCCAAGGCGACCGCCCATATCCGCGAAGCTTCCAGCGTGCCCACCGTAGCGACTGCAGTCGTGGGCGTGCTGATCGCCGGTCTGGTTTGCCTGGGCGACCTGAAGCTCACCTGGACTTTCAGCGCTTTTACCGTGCTGGTGTATTACGCCCTCACCAACCTCTGCGCCCTCCGCCTGAAACCCGAGGAACGCCTGTACCCGACATGGACGGCCTACGCCGGCCTCATCGGCTGCGGATCGCTCGCGCTCTTCGTGGAATGGCGCGTGCTGCTCACCGGCATGAGCCTGATCGGCATAGGGTTAGTTTGGAAACGGTTGTTTAACAACTGCGCTTCAGACGAAGTGGAATCTTGAAACTCCCTACGCCAGCATCGACTTCAACACACCTGAGCTGTCGGCGAAGCGGTCTTGTTTCAGGCCGAAGGCCTGCATTTGGGTGAGCCAGAGGTTGGCGAGCGGCAGGCCTTGTTTGGGGTTCACATATTTGCCGTTTACCTTGGCGACCGGGCCGGTGGTCTCGGAGAGGTTAACGTGCGCGCCGGTCTTGAGACGACCGCCAGCGCTACCGGCCACGATGATGGGCAACGCGCTATACTGGTGAGTAGCACCGTCGCCCAGACCAGAGCCGTAGGTGAAAATCGTGTTATCCAGCAGTGAGGTGCCGTTAGCTTCCTCAATAGCATTCATCTTTTCCAGCAAGTAGGCAAACTGCTGCATATGGAAGTGGTCCACCTTCTCGAGGTCCTTTATAAACTTGCCTTGGTTGTGGGACATCTGGTGATGGCTGCGCGGCTTGTCAAAGAGGCTTTCGTAGAGGTAAGGCGTATCCCAACGCTCAGGCCCGACCATGAAGCTGGCCACGTTGGTGAGGCCGGTCTGAAGCGCCACCACCATTAGGTCACCCATTAACCGAATGTATTCGCCACGCGGCAAATGCGCATCAGCAGGCTCATCGAGGCGCACGTTCTGCAGCTCGGTTTTCATTTGCTCCAACCGATCCACCTGCACCTCAATGGTGCGAATGGATTCAAAATACTCGTTAAACTTCTGCTGGTCCGCATAGCCGAGTGAACGCTTGAGCGATCGCGCATCCTCCAGTACGAGATCGGTAATATTACGGAAGGCCTGTAGTTCGTGTGTACCGAATAGGCGGCGGTAGGCCTTGCGTGGATCACGCATACTGGGGGCAACGTGCTCGGTGCCATACCATGAGATGTTGTCGAACTGAATTGATTCCTTGTTGTCCTTGTGGCTGTTGCTGCTAAATTCCAGCGTGCGAAACGGCGTATGTTGGCTCAGCTTTTCGGCGAGTACATGATCCAGCGTACGCGCCTGCGGGTAGGGCGAACGCTTCACGCTGAAGGGCGCCGCGCTGGTCAGGAAACACGATGCACATTGCGCGTGCACATCGGTGCCCGGCTGAAAGTCGCGATCCAAACCGGTGATTAGCGTGACCTTGTCCTTCACCTTGGCCAACGGCTGCATCGTCGGCGTAAGCTGCAGCGGGTGCGTGCCCACCTTCAGGTTCGCGGTCTTGAAAGCCGACTGCTTGTTACCGCCGAACTTGGGGGTGATTTGATCCCCTTCCCCGGGAAAAAACGAACGCCGCACCACACCGATCGGTACATAATAAAACACCGCACGTTGAGCCGGTTTTTGCTCCACCGCCAGACCCAGACTTTCCAGCCACGGTAAAGCCAGGACCGTACCGCCCAGCCCCTGCAAAAATGCGCGTCGCGAAGTGTGCTTCATTGGCGGTTTAATTATCAGATTCCTCTGTCTTGGCCGAGGCTGTTTTTGCCAAGGGCCGATTTACGAACGGCGCACTTTGCACGACCTCGTGCAGGACGGTTTGCAGGCGGTAGCCGTCGGCCACGGTGCGTTCGGTGATGCGATCGAGGGCTGGCGTGTCCGCCGGCGTGAGCGCGCGGCCGAGCGCGTAGGAAAGCGTGTGCTCGGCAAAGGCGCGGGCGAAGCGGTTTTTCTCGGCCAAAATGGCGTCCTTGAATTCCACTACGTTTTTGAATTCATGTTTGCGGAAAAGTTTACCCGAGGCATCGACCTCGCGGCCGTTTTCGTAAGTGTTACGCCAGCGGCCGACGGGATCAAAATTCTCCAGGGCAAACCCCAGCGGATCGAGCTGGGCGTGGCACGCGGCGCAATCGGCGCGTTCGCGATGCACGGCAAACCGCTCGCGCACGGTGAGGTTTTTCTCGGCGGGCTTGGGCTTCTCCAGCGGCGGCACATCGGCCGGCGGCGGTTCGGGCGGGGCATTGAAAATCACGCCGGCCACCCACGCACCGCGCGTGATCGGCTTGGTCTCATGCGGACCGGAATTCATCGTGAGCACCGCTGCGCTGGTGATCACTCCACCCTGTCGGCGATCTGCCACCGGCTGCCGCTTGAACTGCATAGAGCCCGGCCCACCCAGCTTGCCGGGCTCTGCGTCACCGTACCATTTGCGCAGGCGACCGGAGCGGTAGGTGTAATCTGAATCAACGAATTCCAGAATCGACCGGTTCTCGATCAGCACGGTTTCGAAGAGCAACAGCGGCTCCATCATCATGTCCATCGTGGTCCGGTAATCGGGCGGGGCATAATAAAAATCGGGATACAACTGCTTATCCGGCACGGCCGAAATAATTCGGTCCAACTGCAGCCATTGGGCCGGGAAGCTGTCGCAGAACCGCTTGAGTTTCGGATCGGCCAACAGCCGGTTCACCTGCGCGCGCAGCACCGCGGGCCGACTCAGGGAACCATCGCCCGCCAGCCGCAACAGCTCGTCATCGGGAATGCTGCCCCAAAACAGGAACGACAAGCGCGAGGCCAGATCGTAGCCGTCCAGCGGTTCCGCGCCCTTGCTGGTCGCCGGTTGATCGTACAGGTACAGGAAGCGCGGCGAAGACAGCACGGCCGACGCCGCCTCTTTCATCGCGTTCGTGAACCCCACGCCCGCATCCAGCTGCGCGTGCACGTGTTTCGTGTAGCGATCCAGCAACGCCTGCGGCACCGGCCGGCGGAAGGCCTTGGTCATGAACGGCTCCAAGC
The DNA here is from genome assembly GCA_913048135.1 of uncultured Verrucomicrobiales bacterium. Lineage (GTDB taxonomy): Bacteria > Verrucomicrobiota > Verrucomicrobiia > Limisphaerales > UBA1100 > UBA1100. The sequence goes on along the minus strand of CAJWVY010000122.1, from coordinate 5,340 downwards.
GCGCGCGCACCACCGTCTTAGCTTCGTCCGTGGCCGGCGGCAGAAAAAACGTCTGCCAAATACCCACCGTGCGCCCGTCGAAATTCTGGCTCTGCACAATGCGCCGGCTCAGTTTGAAAAAGGCTTCGAGCAAAAACGGCGAGAGCGACAGGTGATCACCGCGGTTATCGAACCCATGCTCCGCGCGCGGATCCTGCGGGAACGGCCCCACGCCCGCCAGCCGCGGCTCAATGAGGCCGGACTTGCCCAGTGGCCGGCTGCTCACCGTCACCACCTCCGGCATCCGCCGCTCCGGTCCGTTCAGTGCCTTGGCGAAATAACCTGAGCGATCGCGCATCATTTTTTCCGGCAGCGGAAACACGGACACTTTCAGCCCGAGCAAATCCTGCACTGCGTTGTTGTACTGCAGCCGGTTCATGCGGCGGATCGGCGTGGGCGCGAAGCCGTCAGACTTGGCCAACGCCGCGCGAAGCAGTCCGCGCAATTCGCCCACCATCGATTGGCGCACGGACGGACTCAGTGCCGGCTCCGGTTCCGGTGGCATCTCGCGCGTCTCCAGCACCTCGATGAGTGTCTCCAGCCGTTCCAGATCCGTCGTCAATGCTTCCAGCGAATCCACCTTCAGCAAATTCAGCTTCCCCTTCACTTTGCCTCCCTTGCCGTGGCACTCCACACAGCGCGATTTGAAAATCGACAACACCGCCGAGCCTTCCGCGGTGTGTCCCGCGAAGGTTCCCAGCATCAAGCATACTCCCAACCAAAATCGCATCCGGCTCATCGTCTCACCCCCGCGCGCTTACATCAACTGCTTCCTCACAAAATCGGGCACACGCTGATTAATGTTGGGCCTTGGAGTAGAGCTTAGGCTAAAGTTCAAAACAGAATCAGTGAGGCCAATATTTCATCGGACCGCCAAAAAAATTGGGATCATTATTTGTTTATTCCTGGTCCGAACCGACACTCTCAGTAGGGGCACTCTCTCCCTCTGTTTGTTCTGCCAATTCACGTGCCTTCCTTGCGGCAATGAAGGATCGAATGCACAATCCTACAAAGATGACGCACAGGATGAGAGTCACTACTTTTGAAATGAAAGCAGCTTGTGGTTGCCCTTCCTTAAAAAGAACAGGGACAACCCCAATGGCCCCCAAAAGACCAAAGAGCACGGCAATATGCATGGCCATCATTCGACGGCTTTCATTAGCTGCCAACAATCCGCAAATTAGGATAACGATACCGAAGGCTGCAGGGATAAGTGCTGTTTTCTGTTCCGACCCAGTTCCCAAATAACCAGCCAGTCCTGTTATAATCAGTAATGCTCCAAAAAGAATCGTAGTCTTGTACATGGTCATTCTGATAATCTCTATGGATTCGCTTTAAGAGAGTCAATTCAATCTGGCCGATATCGTTAGGCTTTATTTGTTATTAAGCTGATTTGAATTCTCTAGCGTTGCCCTTTACCCTCACGTCCAACATTAAGGTTAAAATGAAACCTTGGATCTTATTGGTAGGTTTAATCCTTTTTGGCACCGGTTGCCAAACGATCACCTACTATACTCAGGCCGCCCGCGGACAGTTGCAGATTATTTCCGGCCAAGAGGAAATATTCGACTTGATAAATGATCCGACCAAGCCACAGAAAATCCGCCAACAACTGAACCTAGTTTCGGACTTGCGAGAATTTGCCAAAGCAAATTTAGGAGTAGATCCAAAAGACAATTATCGGCGCTACCGGGATTTAAACCGGAAATACGTATTATGGGTTGTTTACGCCGCTCCCGAATTTAGCACTGAACTAAAATCCTGGTGGTATCCGATAGTCGGAAACATGACGTATCGCGGATTTTTTAATGAAACCGATGCGCGATCGTTTGCCTCGAAATTGCAAGGCCAAGACATGGACGTTCACATTGGAGGGACTCCAGCATATTCAACCTTAGGTTGGTTTGATGATCCGATACTTAATACCTTTGTTAACTATCGAGAGGAAGACTTGGCGGATCTTATTTTTCATGAGTTAGCACACCATCATCTCTTCGTGAAAGGAGACACGACTTTCAATGAAAGCTTTGCCACTGCTTTTGCACAAATTGGAGTCACAGAATGGGCCAAAGCCAAACAAAACCCTCAGGCATTAAAAGATTATCTGGCTAGGCGCCAAACGAAGCACATGGTGAACCAACTGTACGTTCAAAAGAAAATTGAGCTAAAGGCGATCTATGAATCACTTGAAACGGAGGAGGAAAAACGAGAAGCCAAAAAGCAGTTCATAGCCGAGTTCAGGCAACAACTGAATGACATGAGTCTCAGCGATCCACGACTTTCAAAATTAGCCATTCTCGCCAAGAGACCGATTAATAATGCCGTTCTTGGTGCTAGGGCTGCCTATCATCAGTATGTGCCGGCCTTTCACCGATTGTACGGGGAGAGCAATCAGGACATGCGCATTTTCCTCGATAAAGTGCAGGCTATTTCGAAGCTTAATAAGCTGGAGCGCAATACTCTCTTGAATAAGTATAGTCGCCAAGATGAAATGCCAGTGAAAAAACTGTTAACCAACTGACTTGGACAGATTGACCATTAGCATTACCATCTGCCGACCAATAAATAACAGGCTGTTTTCTGAAGGAGACCTCTCAATTTCTTAACTTAAATCTATGCCTGATATCGTGGGACATTTGGTGGACATCCACCAATATCAAACAACTCAGTTCTCTGCCTATGGCGGGCAATACTGGTTTTTAGTGGAGTCTTTAATATTGGGTTTCATTCTCTGCTTTCGCTTAATCCCCTACACCACCGACCTGATGGTCAATGCCTCAGCAGGTTTAGCGGCAAAGTATTTTGGGAATAAGAGTCGCACACTGGTAATCAACGCCAGCACTAACAATCCCGAATTGGTTAACATGGTGGCCGCCTTTTGTATGCGCAAAGCCGGCGGCGTCGCCAACCCGCTTGGTTCCAATCTGGCAAACATTTACCTGATGTACCTTGTTGCACCTCTCTATGTGATGTTGAGATGGAAATTAAAGAGAGATACCGACCGATTACAGCGGTTCAAAAAACTGATTCGAACGGAACGCAGATTAATCTACCAACATCTTGGCATGGCTTTTCTGATGTTTGCTTTTTCCATTATCGGCTTTTGGGTGCTTACTGCCAGCCATCCGTTCGGAGGACTTTCAGAAGAGGTTCAAATCCAACCTGGATCATTCCTCATCGCGGCGGCTTTGGTTTGCGTCATCGGCATTGTTGCCTTCCAATATTGGAATAAGCGGCTACAGGAACGTGATCCGGAGCTCTTCGAAGCGATCGACGACGAGGAACACACCGACAGTTGGCGCCAATTTATTGGCGGCACAACCGGCTTGGTCATGAGTTCATTCGCCGTTAATTGGTTATTCCTAGCGTGGACGCAAATCTATGAGGCCAGTCTTACAGTATACTTAGGCGCAGCGATTTTCACGGGCCTTCATTATTTTGTCGGAGCATTGATCACGTCTTTGCCTGAAATGAACGTCGCCATGGAAGGTTATTCCAAAATAACGCGAGCTGACCTGAATACTGCATTAAGTGCAGCTAGTGTTTCCAACATGACCAATCTGGCCATCGCCGTGCTGGGAATTCTCTTGATCATTCTGCTAAAGGCCATGGGGTTAGAACTGAGCCTCTAGTTCTAAACATTGATTCATGAATGCAAGCCTTACGCAGTTGCCTTTAACCGATCCGGCTCAAATTTTGCGCTATCGAGATCGGCAATATGCAGCGGAGTTGTTGGCGGCAGCGATTGTGCATCTCGATTTATTTTCCTGGCTGAAGGACAATGCCGGCGTCCGTACGGACGCGTTTCGGGCGCACTTTGATTTTGCCGAACGTCCGGCGGATGTGCTGCTCACCTTGTGTCGAGCCAACGGATTGATCGTCACACAGGAGGATCGGCATTCGCTCACGCCGTTAGCTGAGGAGTTTTTGTGCGACGACTCGGCTTGGAATCTGCGGCCGTATTACACGCCGATTCAGGATTCCCAAATCACGCAGGATTTCCTCACCGTACTCCGCACCGGCAAACCGGCCAACTGGCAAGCGAAGGATGACGCCAATGATTGGCATACCTCGATGCTGGATGAAGATTTCGCGCGCGGCTTCACGGAGTTGATGAATTGCCGCGGACTGGCCTTTGGCCAGAAACTGGCCGCGGCGCTGGAACCGCAACTGGTTGGCAAAAAACGGCTGCTTGATGTCGGTGGCGGCTCAGGCATTTACGCCAGCACCCTGCTCGCTGCCCAACCGCAAATGACCGGAGCGGTGCTCGAGCAGTCGCCCGTGGACGCCATTGCCCGCGAGGAAATCGCCCAGCATGGTTTGGCCAATCGACTGGAGGTGCTCACGGCCGATATGTTCGAAGGCGATTGGCCGGCATGCGATGTATTACTGCTTTCCAATCTGCTGCACGATTGGGATTTTCCCGAGGTGCGCTCGATCTGCACCAAGGCCGCAGCGGCTCTGGAGAGCGGCGGGCTCTTGATCATTCATGAGGCGTTTATTCACGACGACAAAACCGGACCGCTGCCGGTGGCAGAATATTCCGCGTTGCTGATGAACATTTGCCAGGGCAAATGCTACACACCTGCGGAGTATGGCGCGGTGCTGGCGGAGCTGAACTTCGAGGTGGGCGACTATCACGATACAATTGCGGATCGCGGGTTTATGACGGCGGTGAAGCGACCTGTTTAATTGAGACAAGGCGGAACTTGCCCCGCCCGTTGGAGACCGGCACACTGGCGGGGTCATGCGATCCATTTTATTTTTCATTCTAATCACCGGCACGGTGGCCGCGGAGGATTTGGCTAAACTGCCCGTGTTATTTACGGAGGGTTTCGAGAAAGGCCACGGGCGTTGGGAGACCACGGATGCCGAGTCATGGACGCATCGCAAGGTGGAGGGCAATGCGGTGTTCGGCATCAACCGCCGCAACAGCAACTACCAACCCAAAGTGCGCAGCCCCCGGCACATTGCGCTCATCAAGGACGTGCAGGTGGCCGATTTCGTGCTGACCTTTCGCGTGAAGAGCACCAAGGATACCGGCGGCCATCGCGATTGCTGCATATTCTTCAATTGGCAGGATCCACAGAATTTTTACTACGTGCACCTTGGCGCGCGTCCGGACCCGCATAGCGGACAAATCATGATCGTCAAAAACGCCCCCCGCAAGGCGATGACCACGAACAAAAATCTGACGCCATGGAAGAACGAAACCTGGCACACAGTGAAGCTAGTGCGCGACTCGAAGGCCGGCACGATCGCCGTTTATTTTGACGATCTGACCAAGCCGCACATGCAGGG
>CAJWVY010000121.1 GCA_913048135.1 uncultured Verrucomicrobiales bacterium | reverse complement strand
TAGGAGTGCCTTCGGCGTCGGTGAACTTGGCCCATAACTCGTCGCGGCCGGGCTTGAGCTTGAGCTTGAAGGTGACGCTCTTGGCGTTGGCCTTCACCGGCAGGGTGAGTTCCTGGCCGCCCAACTTGAGGTGGGCCTTAGCGGCGGCGAAGGGTTTGCCGTCCACAGCGCGGAACGGAGTAACGCCCGGCACATCGGCGCCCGCTTTCATTGAGTCGGTGATGGCGGCATCGGCTTCCTTGGGCCAACGACGCAGTTCCACGGTGTACTCCCCTGCCCGCTTCACATCCACAGCCCAGAAGCCGGTGTTGCTCGGGCGTTTCTCGGCATTCCGAATGTGGCGCTGGTTCCACGGGGTACTACCATCGGCAATCCAATCATGACAGGTAAGCGTCACGGGATTGGCAAGGGGCGCATCCGCTCCCAGATAAATGGCGGTGGGCTGACCAAAGGTCGGGACGATTTCTTCCCACCACGCGTCATAAAATTTGGTGAGGCGCGCGACCACCTTGGGGTTGGCTTCAGCGATGTTCGTCTTTTGGCCCGGATCCTCATTAATATCATACAGCTCCTTGCCGTTAACAAGGCGCCATTGATCAGTCATCACCGCGCTCTTGCGCCACTTGATAGGATCGCGCACGCGCTGGCTGTCAGTCACCAGAATGCGGTCCGCCCAGTTCTTCGCCTTGCCCTCGACCAGCGGACGAATGTTCACGCCATCAAATTTCACTCCCTTGGGAGAAGGTACCTGACAGTAATTGATAAGGGTCGGTACTATGTCGACATATGAGGTGATGGTGTCCACATCGCGCCCGCCGGTGAGGCCGCCTTTGGGCCAGTGGATAAAGAACGGCACGCGATGGCCGCCATCGTACTCGCTGCCTTTTTGGCCGCGCATGCCGTTGTTGTGCACGCGCGCGCCGGCGGAGGTGCCGTTGTCCGTGGTGAAAATGAAAATAGTGTTGTCGGCCAGCCCTTCTTTTTTGAGGAACCGCCGCATGGCGCCGACATTGTCGTCGATGTTGGCGATCATGCCGTAGAAGTTGGCGAGGTTCACATTCTGGTCCTGATAGGGTTTGCTGGAAGCCTCCGGCGCGTGCATGGGACCGTGCGGCGCGTTGGTGCAGAGGTAGACGAAGAACGGTTTTTCACTGTCTTTCACCTTGGTGATGAAGCGCTTGGCGTAATCAAAAAAGACATCGGTGCAAAAGCCCTTGGCCGGCACGGCTTTGCCGTTGTGAAAATAGGCGCCATCAAAGTAGGCGTTATCCCAGAAATCCGGCGTCTGGCCCACACCGCCGCCGCCGTGCCGCAACACTTCCTGAAAGCCGCGATCCTCCGGGCGGTACGGATAGTTGTCGCCCAAATGCCATTTACCGAACATGCCGGTGTGATAGCCGCCATCGCCGAGAATCTTGCCGATGGTCACCTCGTTATGGCGCAGCATGGAACGGCCCATGATCGTGTGCCACACGCCGGTGCGATTGGTCCAGCGGCCGGTGATCAGTGCCGCCCGCGTCGGCGAACAGGTTGGCGCCACGTGATAATCGGTGAGCCGCACACTGTCCGCATGCAGTTTATCCAGATGCGGCGTCTTCAGGATTGGATTTCCATGACATGACAAATCGCCATAGCCCTGGTCATCAGTAATCACCAACACCACGTTCGGCCGTTTGGCTGCCTGGGCAGTGACCACGGCAAGCACGAGAGTACAAAGGAGGAACAGTTTTTTCATAAGAGTCAGTTTAAATTATTTTCGATTTATTTTTTCTTGTTTGGCTTCTTCCGATCCGGACGGCGAGGCGCCCCTTCAAGATAACTGGTGCGACGAACGACTTCGCCGCCGGCGAATTTCAGATTCAATTTTTCGGGATCAAATTGATACCCCTTGTAATCCCGCAGGTAAACAACCGCGTTAAAGGTGAGCATCAGTTCCTGTTCGGTTCTGGCAGTGTTTAGAACACTCAACAAAGTCGGCATGGGATCGGCGGCCTTGATGCTGCCCAAAAACTCGGCAGCCCTCATCCGCACCATCAGGTTTTCATGCGTGAGCAATTTTTTAACGAGCGGCACGAGCGGACGTGCTTTCTCACCGATAACACTGGCCGTGGTGCAGGCCCAGTACAACTCCATCGGCGGCTTGGCTTTGAGCGCGGCGGCGAGCGGCTTGTGGGCCTCGGCAAACGGCAGCAGCGCGAGGTCGGCGATATCCACCAGCCGATTGATTTCCTTGTGATTGGTAGTGCCGTAAGTCACGCCGTCTTGCAGTGCGTTTTGCACCATGAAACTTTCCGGATAAAAGCTAAGGTCATTAACCTCGCGTAGTTTCTTCTGCATACGACTCCGGAGATCAGCCAGTACTTTCGTGTACTCCGGATCATTGGCGAGGTTGTTCACCTCATGCGGATCGGCCTCCACATCAAAAAGCTGTTCGGCCGGTCGGCGCCGATGGAATTGCATCTGCGCCTCATTGAGTTTACCGGCATTAGCGAGCTCGCGCCATTCGGTGAAAGCAAGCATCTTGTAACGGTAATTATTCTGCAATGCATCCGGATAAAACCCCTGAAAATTACGGATGTAAGTGTACTTACCTTTGCGCAGGGTACGGACGAGATCATACTTTTCATCAAACCGATCCGCGTAGCCAAAGACCTCATCGCGCGCGGCGAGCGCCTTGGCGCTCACGTTCTTACCGAGAAACGCCCGACCATCGGTTAGTTTGTGCGGCTGAAGCCCGGCCAGGTTGAGAACGGTCGGTCCAAAGTCGATAAAGCTCACAAAGCCATCGGTGCGGGTGCCGCGTTGGTGATCAGCGAGATGCGCGAAATTTTTCGGGATGCGTACCACCAACGGTACGTGCAGACCGCTCTCGTAAGCGTACCCCTTGCCGCGCGGCAACACGCCGCCATGGTCGCCAAAGTAAAAGATAAATGTGTCCTCAAGCAGTCCGTCGGCAGCAAGCTGTTTCACCACGTTGCCGAGCTGGCTGTCGATGGTTTGAATGCGATCCAGATAGCGCGCGTGGGTGTAACGAAACAGCGGTGTATCCGGATGATAGGGCGCGAGCTTCACTTTCGCCGGGTCATGCTTTGTCTTTTCGTTTTCGAAAACCTGCTGCGAAAAATGGAGCGAACTCTCGTGCGATTGTCCCATGGACTGCATATAAAAGAAGGGCTGCCCTTCCGCGCGCTTACGCCAACTGGCGTTGCGTGAGGATTCATCCCACAACTCTTTCATATTGTTCACGAAGTTGTAGTCCGTTTTGGAATTGTTCGCGGCGTAATAGCCCGCCTTGCGTAACATTGCACTCCATGGATGGTAGCCTTCGGGCAAATTGGCCATAGCTGATTTACGGTGGTACTGAAACCCGGCCCGTGGCGCCAAGAGCGAGGTGGCCAATGTGGAACGTGCCACCGAACAAACCGGGCTATTGGAAAAGGCGTGATTGAAGGTTAAGCCATCCTTGGCCAAGGCCTCGATATTCGGCGTAGCCGCGCCGTAACCGTACAGCTTCAGGTAATGGATTGAGTTATCCTCGGAAACGAGGAAGACAAAATTCGGCCGCTTGGCCGCCATCGTGCCGCCGGCCAACAGCAGCAACGCGCACAGGGAAAGGAGTAACTTACGCATGAGAATCGGCCGGCGATTGAAACCGCAAACCGGCTACGGGTCAATCGTGCACCGATTACTTCTGCGGCTTTCCTGCGGCATCGCGGGCGAATTGGTCAGCCTGCGTTTGCCACACGCGCTCCAGTTCCTTTACCTTGGCCGGGAAACGGGTCGCCAGATTGCGCGCCTCCGCGCGGTCCTTGGAGAGATCGAACAACTCCCACGGCTGACCCTTGGCCGACACGAGCTTCCAATCCTTTACCCGCACCGCGCGATTGCCCTCGTGCGCCCACCAAAGCGTGTCGCGTTTCAGGGCCGCGTCTTTGGCAAACACCGGCACCAGACTGCGGCCCGGGCCAGCGGGTGCGTTCGGCGCGGGATACGCCTTCGGCAGGCCCGCCAGCTCCAGCACCGTGGGCACCACATCAATCACGTGCCCCTGCGTCTTGCGCAACTCGCCGCGCGCGGTAATGCCCTTCGGCCAATGCGCCACTAACGGCGTGCACGCGCCGCCTTCGTGCACCCAAGTCTTGTGCATGCGAAACGGCGTGTTGCTGGCGGTCGACCAGCCGGCGCCGAGGCACAGGTACGTGAAGGCCGAGCCGAGTGGTTCCTTCGGGTCATGCCCGTCACCACGCACCATCACCTCCGCACTCGCACCGTTGTCGGACATAAACAAAATGAGCGTGTCATCGAAGACCTTCATCGCGCGCAGTTGATCCAGTACACGGCCGATGGCGCGATCCATCGAATCCACCATCGCGGCGTGCACAGCCATTTTATCCGCCTGAAAGATTTGCTGTTCCTCGGTGAGTTGTTCCCACGGATCTGGATAACGGACCTCGCCTGGGCCGAGAATTTTGTAGGCGTCCGGAAAATGATACGGCGGCCCCACCTTGGGCTCCACGGCAGGCAACGGACCGTGGACGAGGCCGAGTTTCTTCTGGCGCTCCCACCGATCCGTGCGAATTTTCTCCCAACCCTGCCGATAACGCGCGCGGTATCGCTCGATATCCTTGGGCAAAGCGTGCAACGGAAAGTGCGGCGCGGTGAAGGCAAGGAAATGAAAGAACGGTTTGCTGGCATGCTCCTGCTGATGCTCCTTCAACACCGTGATCGCGTGATCGGCAATCGCGTCGGTTGCATAAAAGTCCGGGCTAATCGGCGTAGCCGGCTGACGTTGGTCATCGAGGAAATGAAATTTCAGCCGAAAGAAACCGTGGTTGTTGATGTAATAGGAGCGATCAAACCCGTTGGCCATCGGCATGCCGTCGACGTGCCATTTACCGGAGTGGTACGAGCGATAGCCGGCTGGCTTCAGCATCACCGGCAACAGTCGCGCCCATTCCGGCCGGTTGCCCCGCCGCACGGCGCCCGAGCTATCGCGCCGCACTTGTTGCGCGTAATAACCGGTCAACATCGCTGCCCGCGTCGTCCAGCATCGTGCTGTGTTGTAAAACTGCGTAAAGCGCAAGCCGTTCCGAGCCAGACCGTCAAGATGCGGCGTGGCTATCTCGCCCCCGTAACAGCCGAGATCCGAATAGCCCATGTCATCAGCCATGATCACCAGCACATTCGGCGCCTTGGCGTGGGCCCAGTTCAGGCACAGCAGCAATATTGCAAACAAACGCATGAGCAGATTCAAACTGCATTTTCCGGGCGGAGCAATCTTCTTCACCCAACGCTTGCTCACTCTCAAAGGATTTGCGAGTTTCCCCGCACCATGAAACGCATTCTGGCCCTGATGATTTGCCTGCTCGGCGTACACGCCCAAGCCGCGAACCCCAAACAGCCCACCAACATTCTTTGGATTTATCTGGAGGACGTCAGCGGCTGGTTCAGTTGCTATGGCGAAAAACTCATCGAGACGCCGAACATCGACAAGCTCGCCGCACGCGGCATTCGCTTTGACCGCTTTTACACGCCGGCCGGGGTGTGCTCGGCCACGCGCTCCAGCATCATCGTGGGCGCCATGCAAACGACCTTCGGCATCCACAACCATCGCAGCGGTCGGCCTGATTTTCGTGGCCAAAGTATGGGCAAGGAGTTTGATGATATTCGCCTGCCCCAAGGCGTGCAAACCCTGCCCGTGATGATGAAGCGCGCCGGCTACTTCACCTTCAACCAATCTGGCAAGGACGATTACAATTTTAAATGGAGCGCCGAGGAACTTTACAGCCCCAACAGCAAACAAGACCTCTGGCGCAACCGCAAACCCGGCCAACCGTTCTTCGGGCAAATCCAGTTACGCGGCGGCAAACTCGGTGGCCGCGCGCCCAAGAAAACCGATCCCGCCAAAGTGCCCGTGCCGCCCTATTACCCAGACATCCCGCTCGTGCGCACGGAGATTGCTCATCACTACGATTGCCTGCTCAAAACCGATGAACAAATCGGCCAACTCCTCGCCGAGCTGGAGAAAGACGGCCTCACCGAGTCCACGCTCATTTTCTGCTTCAGCGATCACGGCTATAAACTTCATCGCCACAAGCAGTTCCTGTATGAAGGCGGCATCCGCATGCCGATGATCGTTGCCGGCCCCGGCATCCGCCCAGGTCAGGTGCGCGCCGATTTGGTGAGCGGCATCGACATCGCCCCCGCCAGCCTCGCCGCCGCCGGCATGAAAATCCCCGACCACATGGAAGGCGCCGATTTTCTAGCCAAGAATTATCAACCTCGAAAATACGTTACCGCCGCCCGCGACCGGTGCGACTACACCATCGAACGCATCCGCGCCGTCGTCACACCACGCTATAAATACCTGCGCAACTACCTCACCGACCGTCCCTTCATGCAGCCCAGCTACAAAGATCCATGGCCTGTCTCCAAAAAATTCCGCGAGATGATGGCTAACGGCGAGATGAACAAAACCCAGCTCATTTTCTTCGGCCCCAAAAAAGCCCCTGAAGAACTCTACGACCTCGCCAACGACCCACACGAGATCCATAATCTTGCCAACGATCCCCAGCACCGCCAAGCCCTCGAACAACATCGCCAAATGCTCGCCACCTGGATCAAAGAAACCGGCGATCAAGGTCAAAAAACCGAGAGCAACGCCGGCCTCCTCGCCACCCTAAAACGCTGGGGCAACAAATGCGTCAACCCCGAGTACGATCGCGTGCGGGCGAAGCTGAAGCAGTAGCTTATTTTCACCACAGAGGCACAGAAGGAAGCCAGCGCCTAACAAGGGCGTCTAGAGGCGGCATTATCCCCCGCCTATACGCCATATTGGTTCATTTAAAAAAAGTTTTATTCCACCCCCTAGCATCAACCCATTCGGCCTGTGTAATTTACTAATATGAAAATATATTTTGTAATTTAAATTTTATTAATTCACTTGCAGGGACTTTTTTCTGCGTTAGATTGAAGACAGTTTCCCATGAAAAATATTTACCTTACACTATTGTCGGCCGCTGTAATTGGCAGTGGGTTATTCGTGACATTCCCTACGTTTGCTGAGGAAAAAACCCCGAAAGCAGAAAAACCGGCCAAAAAGAAAAGTGCCTTTTTCCCATTTCGTGGGAAGATTAAATCGGTGGATGCCGAAAAGAGCATACTGACATTGCCGGGCGCCAAGGGCAAACCGGATCGGGTATTTACCTTAGTCAAAGAGGCTAAGCTGACGTTGGATGGCGAAAAGTCAAAGCTCGGCGATATCAAGGCGGGCATGTATGTCGGAGGTCGAGCCAAACGCATTTCCGAAACCAAGGTGGAAGCGCACACGATCAACGTAAAATCCAAAGCGCCGGAACGTAAAAAACCAGCCAAGAAAAAGGACTCTTGATTTCAGACCTTAGGCACGTGGATGGAATTGGTCGTGCACCTCGCGCAGGCGTTGGCCGGCGACGTGGGTGTAGATCTCCGTGGTGCTGATGCTGGCGTGACCAAGGAGTTCCTGGATGACGCGAAGATCGGCGCCGCGTTCCAGGAGATGGGTGGCAAAGCTGTGCCGCAGCATGTGCGGTGTCACGTTACGGGTGATCCCGGCGCGCACCACGCGGGTCTTGATCCGACCCCAGATCGTGCTGGCCGCAAAGGCGGTGCCGCGTTGGGTGAGAAACACATTGGCCGGGGTTCGCGGCTTCACGAGAGCCGGTCGACCGGCCTCGAGATACTGCTCCATCGCCGCCACAGCCGGGCGGCCCAGCGGCACGACGCGTTCCTTGTCGCCTTTGCCGATGACGGTGACAAAGCCGTCGGCCAGATGCAGCTGTTCCAGCCGCAGGTTGCGCAGTTCGCTCAGGCGCAGGCCGGATGCGTAGGCCAACTCCAGAATAGCGGTGGTGCACAGCTCGGTGGGCGTGGCTTCGGTCGGCGGCTCGAGGAGCTTGTCGATGTCCAGATCGGATAACGCCTTGGGCAGGCGTTTCCAGCGGCGCGGCAGGGAGAGGTTTTCCGCGATGTTGGCGCGGACAATCTGTTCGCCGGCCGCGTATTTATAAAACGCGCGCAGGGCGGCGATTTGCAGGTAAACCGATTCCGGGCTGAGTTGTTCGGCCTGTTCGCCCTGCCCCTCGGGCGCACGATTGCGTTCGTGCTTGAGGAATTCCGTGAGATGTTTGCGGTGGACGTCTTCCCAATCGCCAAGACCAGTGGTCTCGGCCCAGTTAACAAAACGGCCAAGCAACGCGGCATAGGTCTTTTGCGTCTGGGCGGACTGCCCCTTTTCGAGGCGGATGTGCTGCAGAAAATCGTCTACCGCGGCGTTCACAGAGCCTGACCGGTGAGCCGCTCGTAGGCCTCGAGGTATCGAGCCTGGGAGCGTTCCACGAGGTCGGCTGGCAGGGCTGGTCCGGGAGGCGTCTTGTCCCAGTCCAACGTCTCGAGGTAGTCGCGGACGTACTGCTTGTCGAAGGAGAACTGCCCGCGACCAGGCTCGTACTCGTCCAACGGCCAAAAACGGGAGCTATCGGGCGTGAGCACTTCGTCGATGAGAATCAGTTCGCCATCCAGCTCGCCAAATTCGAATTTGGTGTCGGCGATGATGATGCCGCGTTCGCGGGCGTAGTTACGGGCCTCGGTGTAAATCTTCAGGCTCAGGTCGCGTACTTTCTCGGCGGTTTCCTGTCCCACGATATCCACGGCTTTTTCGAACGAAATATTTTCGTCATGGCCTTCGTCAGCCTTGGTGCTCGGTGTGAACAGCGGTTCCTCCAGCTCTGCGGATTCCAGCAGACCTTCGGGCAACGGGATGTCGCACACGGTGCCCTGCTTCAGGTATTCCTTCCAGCCGCTGCCGGTGATGTAGCCGCGCACGATGCACTCAATGGCGAGGGGCTTGGCCTTTTTCACCACCATGCTGCGCGGAGCGAGATGCGCCAAATCCTCGGGCAAACCGTCCTTGATGCGATGGTTCGGGATGTCGTTCTCGAAGCGGTCGAACCAAAAATGCGAGATCTGCGTGAGCACCTCGCCTTTGCGCGGGATGCCGTTGGGCAGCACCACGTCAAAAGCGCTGACGCGATCGGAGGCAACGAACAGATAGCTTTCGCCCATGTCGAATACCTCGCGGACCTTGCCGCTCTTCACCTTTTCAAATTGGGGGATTTCCAGTTCCAGCAACTCGTTATCGGGCATGCGCGGGAGTATCCAGATGCTTGCCCGCGCGGCAAGAGGGGGAAATTCACAAGTCATTCACCTGTTATTGGCATCCTCGACACCGCCGCCACTGCCCGCTAGGCTAGTGCCGTGAATGTGTTGGTCACTGGCGGTGTGGGGTTCATTGGTTCGCATGTTTGTGAACGCCTACTTGCGTCCGGTCACACGGTTTGTGCGCTAGATGACCTGAACGATTTTTACGATCCGGCCATCAAACAAAATACCTTGCGCGAATTGCAGGCGCGCGCCGAGTCCTTCGCCTTCGTGCATGCGGATATCACCCAGCGGGCGGAGCTGGATGAAGTGCTGGGCAGCATGCCTTTTGATCAGATCATTCA
>CAJWVY010000120.1 GCA_913048135.1 uncultured Verrucomicrobiales bacterium | reverse complement strand
TGCATGTGCCCGATGAAGAACTAAAGCCTTACCTCTCGCAGAAATGGAATGACCCGCCCTTCACCCGCGATCAGGGCTACGGCTACACCCCACACTTCACGCCGCGCGCCGCGTACGCTGCGATGATCACCCGCATGGACCGTTACATCGGCAATGTTCTGGATCTCGTGAAGAATCTCGGCCTCGAGAAAAACACCATCGTGGTGTTCACCTCGGACAACGGCACCACGCACCTGAAACTGGAGGTAGACTACGATTTCTTTGAGAGCGTCAAACCCTTGCGCGGCCTGAAAGGCTCGCTCTACGAAGGCGGCATCCGCGTGCCGTTAATCGTCAAGTGGCCCGGCCAGGTAAAGCCCGGCAGCGTCACTGGCTTCAGCACCGGCTTTGAAGATTGGATCCCCACCCTGCTCGACCTGATTGAGGCCGAGGAAACCATTCCCGCCGACATTGACGGCATCAGCATCGCGCCCACGCTCCTCGGTAAGCACCAGCACGCGCGACCCTTTCTCTATCGAGAATTCACCGGCTACGGTGGCCAACAGGCCGTCTGGATGGGCGACTGGAAAGGCGTGCGCCAGCGCATGCTACGCAAGGGCACAAAGGATCCCCTCAAGATCGAGCTCTACAATCTCAAGACCGATATTGGCGAGCAAAACGACGTTGCCGCCGAACATCCCGAGGTCGTCGAAAAGCTCCGCAAACTGATGGCCCAACAACACGTGCCCTCCAAGGATTTCCCGTTTAAACCCATCGACTAAAATGATCCGCGCCCTGCTCCTGTTGCTGTTTCTTGCCGCGCCGCTGCACGCGGATAAGTTTTACCCGCTCTTTGCGGAAAACACCTTGAGCGGCTGGGACACCTTCGGTACCGCCAAGTGGACGATGAAAGACGGCGTGCTCACCGGTGGCCAGGACGGCGACCCCAAACGCTGGGGCGTCATCCAGACCAAGAAGCACTTCAAGGATTTCGAACTGACCCTCGATTTCAAAATCGACGAACACGGCAAATATAACAGCGGGGTGTTTCTGCGTCGCCCCACGAAGAAAGGCATCGGCCCCGCGTACCAGATCAACATCGGTCGCGGCGCCGCCGGGGAACCGGTGGGATTGTATCTCGACCAATGGCTACACAAGGGCGACGAAAAAGACGCCGTCCGCAAACCGCGCGAATGGAACCGGCTCCGCATCCGCGCAATCGGCCCGTGCATTCAGGTCTGGCTCAACGAAAAATCCATCGTCGATTTCACCCACAAGAACCCACCCGCCTATCTCCTCAAGCCCGGCCCAATTGCCCTTCAAACCTACGGCGCCGAGGGCCACAACGGCTGGGTTCAATTCCGTCGCATGCAAATCATCGAGAGGAAAGAGCAGTAAACAATCCGCTCACCCGCAGGCACTCGTAGCGCCTAATTTTTCTTCCCTCCGCGCTCACCCTGCAAACCCGCCTTGTGTAGGCGATTATTCAGATGGGTATCCAGCAGCGCGGCAGTCTTGGCGTGTTGTGGGTGCTTGGCGAGGTTGGTGAATTGATGCGGGTCAGCCTTCATGTCGTACAATTCGGCGGAGCCATCCTTGTAGCGGAGGTAAGCCCAGTCGGTTGTGCGTAGGCCGTAGTTGCCTCGGTTGAGGGATAAAGCCCCGCGGCGCACACTGGCGGCCGGGTTCTTGAGTACCGGCACCAGACTTTGACCCTGCACCTCCGCGGGCACCTTGAGTCCCGCCAGTTCAGATACAGTCGGGTAAATATCCATCAATTCGGTCAACGCACGGGAACGGCCGGGGGAGTAGCCAGGAGCGTCGATGATCAAAGGCACGCGAGTAACTTCCTCGTGCAGGTTGGATTTCTGCCAAAAGCCGTGCTCGCCAAGGTGATAGCCATGGTCGCTGGTGAACACCACTGCCGTACTCTCGCGCAAACCGAGTCGGTCCAGTTCATCGAGAATGCGTCCCACTTGCGCATCCATGAACGCCACCGACGCGTAGTAACCGGTCCACATTCGCTTTTGGTTGTCGGGATATTTACCAATCGAGTTCGTCTCCGACCGCGTGCCGGCCAACCCGGCTTTCGGGATATCCTGCGCGTCGTCCTTCACCGTCTTGGGTAGCTTGATCTTCTGCCACGGGTACGGATCAAAATATTGCTGCGGCGCCACCATCGGGTAATGCGGCCGAACCAAGCCCACCGCCAGGAAGAAAGGCTGATCCTTGTGCTTCTGCAACAGCTCAACGGCCTTCGTGGCCGACTTGTGATCCGGCTGATCAGAGCCGTCGCCCTCGTACCGCACAGTCACAAACATCCGGTGAGGCATGCGTGTGGATTGCCGATTCTCTTCCGCGGTCGTGAATACATTCAGGTTCAGGCACGCATAAAGCCCCTGCGTGTGCGCCTCTTTACCGGGCGAATTGAAACGCTCCGTCCACGAGGATGCGATGTCCAGTCCGTCCGTGCCGGCAATGATATCGCCGGGGACGCGCATGTGATAAATCTTTCCCACCCGCGCGCTGTACCAGCCGTTCTCACGAAAGTGCTGACCGAGATTCACCTTGCCGGGGCCTAGGTATCGGCTGTGCATGAACGACGTTCGCGACGGCGCGCACATCAGCCCTTGGCAATACGCACGCTCAAACACCATCCCTGCCCGCGCCAGCTTGTCGATGTTCGGCGTCTTACACACCTGATCGCCGTAGCAACCGAGCACGCTCGCCTTAAGATCGTCACTGATGATAAAGAGCACATTCTTGATGGCCGCCTCTGCTGTAAGTTTCAGGGCCAACAAAAAAAGAATCGCAAGAAATTGCCGTTTCATGGGAACACGACCGTACGGGGAACGGACTGGGTTGGACACAAAAAAACCGGGATGCGGATTATCTCCAAAAACCGGCGACTAAAATGGACGCTAGTTCTTCAGCGCCTTTTTGATTTCCGGCGTGGCGCTCCAAATCCGGTAGCGCACCTCGGCTCCCTTTGGCACATACACCACGATCGGGATGCGGCTGTTGTAGCGAATCAACTGGCTCGGCCCTTGCACGAACTTGTGCACAGACGGCGTACCGGGTGGCACGCCGATGAGCGAGGAAGCCACCGGACCCAGTTTCGCCTGGTAATAGGTAAAACCCCAGCCTTTCAACGGCTTCGGCTCGAGCTTGCCGCTCAGAAACATCTGGTTCACGCCGTCTGTGTCCATCATTCTACCGACGATCAGCTCTACCTTGAACGCACCTTCCTGCCCTCGCGTTTTGTCCGGCAGCACGATCACAAACCTACTCATACCTCCAGCGGCCTTAGGGAATGCCTTGAGATATTTGTGGTTGGCCTTCGGTTGGCTGGCATCCTGTGCTGGAGCGCTCACGACCCACAACAGGGCCACTATGCAGATTGTTTTCATCATGCCGGTTAGACGGATTCCATCGCGAAGACTCTCCTCTGAATTTGTCATAAGCATCATTCCGCAAAGCCAGGCGCACCGAAGTGCTCACGAAGGCGGTGAAATTCTGCGGTCATTTCCCGACGGACTTTCAGGTATTCGCGCTCGGCGTGGACACTTTTCATTTCGTTAGGATCCGTTTTCAGATCGAACAAATTCCACTCCTTACTTCGGGGAAAATACATCAGCTTATGCCGTGCTGTGCGCACACCGAAATGCTGCGGCACGCGGTGTTCGCCGAATTCGTAGTAAGAATAATAGAGCGATTCACGCCAACCCTCAGCCTTGCCCTTGAAGAGCGCCATCAGCGAACGGCCCTGTACCTCGGCAGGAATCTCAAGACCAGCGATCTCCAGAAAGGTTGGCGCGTAGTCGATGTTTTGGATTAATTGCTCCGGCCTTGCGCCGGGCGCGATCACTCCGGGCCAGCGCACGAGGAAGGGCATGCGAAAGGATTCCTCAAACATCCAACGCTTGTCGTACCAGCCATGTTCGCCAAGGAAGAAGCCTTGGTCGGACGAATAAATGACGATCGTATTTTTCGCCAAATCTTTGTCGTCAAGATACTTGAGCATGCGCCCCACGCTCTCGTCCACGGCCTTCACGGTGCCGAGGTAGTTGCGCATATAACGGCGATATTTCCAGCGCACGAGTTCCTTGTGGCTCATTTTGCCGCCGGCAAATTCCTTGAGGAACGCCTGATTGCGCGGGCCGAAGTGCGCATCCCACTTGGCCTTTTGCGCGGGCGTCATGCGGTTGTATTCCGGCGTGCCGTAGCGGTCGGGCTTGGGCAGCTTCACTTCGCCGCGCTCATCCTTGCGCACCTTGGCGTCGTACGCCCAGTCGAAGTGCCGGTCGATCTCCATCTCGTTGCCGGCCAGCGTCGCGCTGCGATTTTTGTAGTCATCAAACAGTGTCTCCGGCTCGGGAATCTCCACGTCATCAAACGCCCCCAGGTGGCGTAGCGCAGGTGCAAATGTGCGGTGCGGTGCCTTGTGTTGGCACATTAGGAAAAACGGTTTCTGTTTGTCGGCGCCCTTGCGGCTGTCCAGCCAGGCGATTGCCTTGTCGGTGGTGATGTCGGTCGCGTAGCCTTCGAAACGCTTGCGTGAGTTGTCCTGCTGGATGAATACCGGATTGTAATAGCTGCCCTGCCCGGGCAGCACTTCCCAATAATCGAATCCCTGCGGCGTGGTGTTCAGATGCCATTTGCCGATCACCGCCGTGTGATAGCCGCCCTTTTGCAACTCCTTGGCCACCGTCCATTGGTCGGGGTTGAACTTGTTCCCGTTCCGCATGAAGCCATTTTTGTGGCTGTGCTTGCCGGTCAGGATCGTTGCGCGCGATGGCCCGCAGATTGAGTTCGCACAGAATGAGTTTAGAAATACCGATCCTTCCTTGGCCAGTCGGTCGATGTGTGGCGTCGGCGCCACCTTGGCCAACGGCCCGCCATAGGCCGAGATCGCCTTGATCGCGTGGTCGTCAGAAAACAGGAACAGGATGTTCGGACGATCTGCTGCCGATGCACCGGAAGCGATCAGCAAGAAAAAGAAAACGTGCCTCATCGGCGTCAACCTAACACCGGGCGTTCGTCGAAAAAACCGCAAACTCGTCCGGCTATTTTCATTCCGTGTCATTGGGGAAATATTTTTGTGGGAACCCGGTGAGTTTTTTCAAAACGGTATCGGTGTGCACAAGCAGCAAGTTCTGCTCCTTGGCGATGGCGGCGAGCACGCGATCGACCAAGTCGCCGTGGCCCCAACTCCATTGTCCGGCTTGTTGGGCGGCGGTGGCGGATGGATTTTCGAGCACGAAATGTTCTAACGAATGAGGCACCCACGTTGCCGGACCCGGCACGTCCTTCAGTCGCCCGCGCTGCAACTTGAAAGTGATTTCCGCCACGCTCAACGGGCACAGGTGGAACTGTGTGACCTCCTTGGCCAAAAACCGCCGCAACGTCGGCCGCATCGGCAGGCCGTGGTAGCGCCGGAA
The DNA here is from genome assembly GCA_913048135.1 of uncultured Verrucomicrobiales bacterium. Taxonomy (GTDB): domain Bacteria; phylum Verrucomicrobiota; class Verrucomicrobiia; order Limisphaerales; family UBA1100; genus UBA1100. Next base: position 4,280 of record CAJWVY010000120.1, on the reverse strand, counting down.
CCAAACGCCAGTAAAAACAGCCTAAGCGCGAGGATGCCAGTTCGATTGCGTGTGCTCAATTTTTGAAAACTGCGATCACTGGATAGTGGTCACTGATGGTTTCCAGCACCGCAGGCTCACGGGCGACTCCCGCCGAAATACAGCGCTTGGCTAAGCCGGGAGTTGTGAGGATGAAATCGATTCGCTCCAGAAACCCGCGCTGCAGCTCCACAGTCTTCACATGTCCCAACACACGAGTGGGGTATGAGGCGATCATCAGGCATTGTGCGTGAGTAGGCTTCGGGTGTTTTATGTCGAATTTTGTCCGCACCACATCGTGCAGCGGCGCCTCGAGAATCCGGTTCATGATCGGGAATGTGTATTTGCCGTTGACGATAAACCGGTCCTCCGGGCGTTTCTTCGCATCGCCCGACGAACGCCGCTCCAGCAACGGTTGCTGCTTGTCCAGCCACGCCTTGTCGCTGGCCGCGTGCGCGTTGAAGTCGCCCATCAATATCACCTCGCGACCCTCCTTGTGCAGCCTGGTGACAAGGGCGTGCAACTGGTTCGCCTCACCCATCTGCTGACGCACCCCGCCCGGCCAAAGATGGCACACGATCACATCCAACCCCGCCGTGCGGCAGTGCAAATACCCATGCCAGAATCCCTTTTGGTGCCGCGCAACAACCTCGATCGGTGTGCGACTCGTCAGCCCGATGTTGTACCCACCACTCTTCAGTGCCGCCGCGTGCGGATGATGCCAGTCGTTCGCCAATTTCTTCAGTTTGGCCTCGTTCCATCCGACCAATTCCTGCCAACCGGCAATGTCCGGCTTCACCGTGTTCACCCACTTCACCGCGGCCTCGTAGCTTTTGCCGTGGCGATGGCTGTTGAACACATTGTAATTCAGTACCTTCAATTGCTCCGCCCCGGTGGCTGTGAAAGCGAAAAACAAAACGAGCGTGTATCGAAACAAGGTCATTGGTTTGTTGGATGAAAACTTGGCGGCACGATCGTATTCCATCACGTCAACACGTCGTGCACCACTTTGCCGTGGACGTCTGTGAGCCGATAGTAGCGGCCCTGATGACGGAAGGTGAGGCGTTCGTGGTGGATGCCGAGCTGGTGCATGATGGTGGCCTGCAGATCATGGACGTGCACCGGCTTCTCAGCGATGTTGACACTGTAGTCATCCGTCTCGCCGTGGGTGATGCCGCCGCGCACACCGCCGCCGGCCAGCCAGTAGGCAAAACAGTTCGGGTGATGGTCTCGACCGTAAACCTTGTCTGTGAGTTTGCCCTGACAATAGACCGTGCGGCCGAATTCGCCACCCCAGACGACGAGCGTGTCCTCGAGCATGCCGCGCTGCTTGAGATCCTGTAGCAGGGCGGTGGTGGGTTGATCCGTGTCGAGGCACTGGCGACGGACCTGCTTCGGCGCATCGCCGTGGGCGTCCCAGCCACGATGGTAAAGCTGGATGAATCGCACACCGCGTTCCGCCAGTCGCCGCGCGAGCAGGCAGTTGTACGCGTAAGTACCCACCTTGGTGGTGTCGGGGCCGAAGGCGTCGAGAATGTGTTTTGGCTCCCGTTGGATGTCGATGAGTTCCGGCACACTCATCTGCATCCGGAACGCCAGTTCGTACTGGGCGATGCGGGTGGAGATGGCCGGATCGTCGAAACGGTCGGCCTGCTGTTGGTTGAGCTTGTTCAGTGAATCGAGCATGCGCCGCCGCTGGTTGCGGGTGACGCCGGCCGGATTGTACAGGTCAAGGATCGGATCGCCCTGGCCGCGAAATTTCACGCCCTGAAACCGGCCCGGCAAAAAGCCCGAACCCCACAGCCGGTCGTACAGCGGTTGGCCGGCTCTGCCGCGTCCGTTGGAGGTCAGTGCGACGAATGACGGAAGGTTGGCGTTGCCACTGCCAAGGCCGTAGCTAACCCAAGCGCCCATGCTTGGCCGCCCGGGAATCACCGAGCCGGTCTGAAACATCATCGCGGCCGGGTCATGGTTGATTGCCTCGGTGTGCATGCTCTTGATCACGCACACGTCGTCGATGCGCTTGGCCAAGTGCGGCAGGGCATCGCTCAGCCACGTGCCCGCTTGGCCGTGCTGCGCAAACTTCAGCGTGCTGGGCGCGCAGGGGAATGACTTTTGGCCGGAGGTCATCGTGGTTTTGCGCTCGGCCGGGTAAATGGATTCCGGCACCTCCTCGCCGAAGCGCTTGGCCAAGTGCGGCTTGTGGTCGAAAAGGTCGAGCTGCGACGGGCCGCCGGATTGAAAAAGATAAATAACCCGCTTGGCCTTAGGCGCAAAGTGGGGCAGGTCGTTCAGGCCATCAATGGCATTGCGCTTGGCCGCTTGGCCATTGAGCAACGAACCCAGCGCCATCGCACCTAAACCAAGCGTGCTGTGCCCAAGAAAAGCACGCCGGGTTCGCTGTGTTAATAGTTCGTCGGTTGAATCCATCGGTTCAAGTTTGGGAATAGTAAATGGGAGTGGAGATGTGTTGAGGGAATGCTGTTTTAGCGGACTCGCAGGCTCGTCCCTCCAAGCCCACGCCAAGCGGCAAACTGGAGTGACGAGCCTGCGAGTCCGTGTTTGTTTTTAAATCTATATCAGTTCGTTTCATCTCAGTTTTGCATGATGGCTTCGTCGAGATTGAGGAGTGTATTGGCGATGAGCGTGTAGGCGGCAAGCCTGGCCGGGGGCAGTTTGGCGTCCGCTTTTCTTTCTCCAATGTTCAGGAGTTTTTTCGCTGAGCCGGGCTCGTTTGTGAATTCCTTTTCGTACGATCTCAAGTCAGCCAAAAGTAACTTTAGCTCGGCCGAGGAGGGGGCTCGGCTAGTCACTGAACGAAATGCCCATGTAATGCGATCGGCCGGTTTATCATTCCGCCGCAACATGCGCTCTGCGAGGAACCGGGCTGACTCTACGAAGGTCTTGTTGTTTAAAAGAGTGAGCGCCTGCAGTGGGGTGGTGGTGAGGTCGTTGCGGACGGTGCAGATCTCGCGGGCGGCGGCGTTGAAGGTCATCATCGTGGGCGGCGGCAGTGTGCGGCGCCAATAGGTGTACATGCCGCGGCGGTAAAGCTTGTCGCCTTTGTCCTGTTTGTAGGCGGCGTTGGAGATGCTCTTCCAAATACCCGGCGGCATGTACGGCTTGACCGAAGGGCCGCCGATTTTCCCGACGATCAGGTCGCTGGTGAAAAGCGCCGTGTCGCGGATGGAATAAGGCGTGAGCCGCTTGCGCGGGCCACGAGCGTGCAGCCGGTTTTCCGGGTCGCGCTCGAGTCGGCGGGCACTGGATTGCCTATAGGTGGCGCTGGTGACGATGAGCTTGTGCATCGCTTTCACGTTCCAGTCACGGCGGATGAACTCGGTGGCCAGCCAGTCGAGCAGCGCCGGGTGGCTGGGGTGCTCGCCCTGTACCCCAAAATTCTCGCTCGTCTTCACCAGCCCCAAGCCGAAATGGTGCTGCCACATGCGGTTCACGGTGACGCGTGCGGTGAGCGGGTGTTTCGGATCAATCAACCATCTTGCAAGGCCGATACGGTCGCCAGGCCATTTTTTATTCCAAGCACCAAGCACCGGCGGGGTGGCGGGGTGAAGTGTTTCCGATTTGTTGGGTTGATCGTATTGCCCGCGGTTGAGCACGTGAGTGGGGCGTGGCTTAGCCAACTCGTGCATCACCATCACGGTCTCGGGCGAACCGGGTTGCGGCCTTGGCACGGAGGTTTGAATGACCTTGATTTTCATCGGCTCCGGTACGACGAACTTGGCCTCGTCTCTGCTCAGGTTCGGCCAATTTTTTGGCACCGGGATGAACGGTGGACTGTTGCCGTTGTTCGGGCCAAGACCGGCTTCGTCGATGCCGTTGAAGAATGCAAACAGCCGGTAAAAATCTTTTTGCGCGATCGGGTCGTATTTGTGGTCGTGACAGCGCGCGCAGTTTAGCGTGAGGCCGAGGAACATCGTTCCCATTGTCTCCACACGGTCGGCGACGTACTCGACGATCCATTCGTCCGGGATCGAGCCACCCTCGGAGTTGATGCGGTGGTTGCGATTGTAGCCGGTGGCGACCTGAGTGAAAAAATTTCGATCCGGCAACAGGTCGCCGGCCATCTGCTCGGTGACAAACCGGTCGAACGGCATGTTGTCGTTGAACGCTTGGATGACCCAGTCGCGCCAAACCCACATGTAGCGCAGGCGGTCGTTTTGGTAGCCGTCGGTGTCGGCGTAGCGGGAGGCCTCCAGCCAGCCAAGGGCCATGTGCTCGCCGTAACGTGGCGAATCGAGCAG
>CAJWVY010000119.1 GCA_913048135.1 uncultured Verrucomicrobiales bacterium | reverse complement strand
ACGACGCTGGTGGCGACGATCTGGAGGGGGCTGGGCATCTCGGATCTCCGACTGGGATGCATGAGGGTTCCGGACCACCCGATCCGGCCCGGAAAGCCTATCGCGCCGGACCCTCCGGCAAGCCGTGGATCCCACGGGTTGCCGGTGAACACTGCTCAGCGGGGCTGACGGGGCGATCGGTAGGGTCGCGGGAGCTCGCCGGGTGCGAGACGACCCGCGGTGTAGGCCTCGAGGTTGGCCCGGATGCCGTCGCCATGCCAGGTGTCGGGGGCGAGGCCGGCGGCCTTTCGCTGCTTGATGCGCTCCTTTGCCCTGATGGCTTCCTCCGTGGGGAAAGCCTCGGTGCACCTGGCACTGACCTGCCCAGGAGCCTTGTGGCGAGGCCCAGGAGAGGCCCAAAAAGGCCCAGGGACACCAGGGAACCGATTCTGTGCAGGCGACAGACCGTGGGCGGCGGAAAGTCTGGGGTCCGCCCCTAGGGATCGCTATCCGCCGCTGTGGGCCCAGGGCCCAGCGTCGGCCGCCACCAAGGCCTGCCAGTTGTCAAAGGTCTTTCCATCCTGCTCAAACCGCTTGAGCTCGCCCCACGATAAGCCGTTAAACGTATTGTTATCCGAGGCATCTTCCGGGAAACAAACCACCAAGCCGCCCGCCTTTGCGTATTCGGTCAGACGATCGGCCTCTTCCCCCGTGGGCAGCGGCGCCTGCCACAATACCATGGCGTAATCCGTCCAAGTTTCCCGGCTCACTGCCGTGGGGGCAATTACGGTGCTCACCTGATTGGTGTTGGCCGGATCCGGCGCGGCGGCCAAATTCAAAAAACGCGTTGCAAATTGATCCGGCACGCCGACCACTGCAGTCTGAGCCTGAATGGGTTCGCCATAAACGAAATACGCCACGTTATCCCGCGCGTTTCCATCTTCCTGGTCCAGCAACTCCACACGTCCCCAGCCGGACTGCGCGTCCTGTTGCAATGGAAAACGCAACTCGTGTTCGTGCGTGGCGCCTTCCATCGCCACCGTGGCGCTTTTGTTCTGGCCCTCGATTTCAACCGCCAAATCCAACTCCACCGGCAAGGCGGAGCCCCGCGTAAATTCCAGCTTCAACACCAGCTCCACCTGATCTGCCGTGCGTTGCCTTGCCGCCTCCAATAAACGCACCGAAACATTGGCCGGCATCTCCTCGTCCAGTGCCATGAGCCGCACACGGACAGACTGCGGCAACCCTTCAATTTTGCCGGATAACCGTCGCCAACGTTCCTTGGTCGCCGGATCCCAATTGCTCGATTGCAAATCGGACGCCACCCAAATCTCACCGATGCCCGGCTTCGTATCCACAAACCAATCTGCCGCCGCTTCCAGCAGGGTTGGCAAATCCGCCGCCGTATCGGTAACCTCGCGCCCCACTACATTGGGTAACGCAGCCACGCCGCCTTTCACTTCCCGCGGGCGTTCGTCGGTATGCTCCAACACCACATACCGTACCTCGTCGCCGTAGGCTTTGGCCGATTCCACCATGGTTTCCACGGCCCGCTCCAATCGTGTTTGTTCTCCCAACGAAGCCCCCATGCTGGCCGAGCGATCGACCAGTATAAAAATGACATCCGGCTTGCCCGACATCATGCCCTTCACCCAGCCCCCGGCCAGCGGACGGCTCAAGGCGAAGATCAGTGCCAACACCGCCAGCATTCGAAAGAGCAACACCAGCCACTGGCGCACCTTGGCGTACTTCGTCGATTTGCGATTGGCCATGCGCAGGAACATCATGGCAGCCCAAGGCAGCTTGCGGTGGCGTAAGCGGTTGAACAGGTGGATCAGGATCGGCAGCAGGCCGAGCAACAAACCCCAAAGCATGAAAGGCTGCAGAAACGTCACCCCCGACCTTTCGCCAATTGTTCGCGTTCAATCAAAAAGTCCGCGATAATTTGATCGTAGGGTTGATCGGTGACCACCCGTCGATAATCGGCATTGTGCTTGTTGCAGCCCTCATGAATTTTCACGAGATACTCCTGCACTGCCTCAAGGTATTGCTCGCGTATAATCTCCGGCTCGGCGAGCAGCACATCATTGCTTTCCATATCCTGAAACCGGATCGGCCGATCGAGGTCGAGGTCTAACTCCAGCGGGTCCAGTAGATGGAACAGCGCGAAGTCGTGTTTCTGGAAATGCAAGTGCTCAAAGCAATTGAGCAGTTCGTCCACATCGCAGAAGCAGTCGGAAATAATAATCACCATTGCCCGCTGGCGAATGCGCTCGGCAAATTGATGCAGCTCCGCCACCAGTCCCGTTTCCCCACGCGGCTCTGCGCCGGCCAGGGTATCAAAGATGTAACGCAGGTGCAGCGGGTTACGTCGGGGCGGAATATCCATGGCCACGCCATCATCGAAAATCTCCAGTCCCACCGCATCTCCCTGATGCACGAGCATATAGGAAAGCGTAGCGGCGATCTTGCGAGCGTAATCAAACTTACGCGCACCTTTCTCACCGAAGGCCATGCTCTTGGAGCAATCGATCACCACATAACACCGCAGATTGGTGTCGGCTTCGAATTCCCTAATGTAATACCGGTCGGTGCGGGCCAATACCCGCCAATCGAGCAGGCGCGGATCATCGCCGGCCACGTATTTGCGGTATTCGGCAAACTCCACACTGGAACCGCGGAAGGGGCTTTTGTGATGACCGACGATGTTACCCACCATCGGCTGACGTGCGTGCAAGAACTGGCCCGAAAGCCGAGTCAACACATCCCCATCCAGAATCTCGCTGTACGCTGAGTCGTTCAAGAATTTCCCGCGTCCATTTTACTGATCGGCAAGAGCCGCTTCCTTGTCGCGGATATTCTCGAGCAGCTTGGTGATCACAAACTGGCTGTCCACGCCCTCGCTTTGGGCTTGGAAGTTGGTGAGGATACGATGCGTGAGCACGGGCTTTGCCACAGATTCCACATCCTCCCAGCCGACCACGTAGCGGCCGTTCAACACGGCGTTGGCCTTGGCTCCGCGAATCAGGTACTGAATGGCACGCGGGCCGGAACCCCAAGTAACCCATTTCTTCACCCATTCCGGAGCGTCGTCAGTCTTCGGCCGCGTCATGCGCACCATCTCCACCACGTCGTCATACACATGGTCCGGCACGGGCACGCGCTCAACCAAGCTCTGGTAAAGCTGCAGAGCCTGTCCGTCGATCACCTCTTCGAGTTGTGCCGCCGTGGTGCCAGTGGTTTCCCGAGCAATTCGCCGCTCTTCATCGACGGTTGGGTAATCAACGGTAATCAGGAACATGAAGCGGTCCAGCTGCGCCTCAGGCAGCGGATAGGTACCCTCTTGCTCAATCGGGTTTTGCGTGGCCAACACAAAGAACGGCTGTGGCAGGGCACGGTGTTCGCCGGCCGTGGTGACGCGATGTTCCTGCATGGCCTCCAACAACGCACTTTGCGTCTTTGGCGGCGTCCGGTTGATTTCGTCCGCCAGAATGATGTTGGCGAAAATCGGGCCTTTCACAAATTCAAACTGCCGCCGACCGGCCTCGCCGTCCTGCAGAATCTCCGTGCCGGTAATATCGCTCGGCATCAGGTCAGGCGTGAACTGAATCCGGTTGAAGTCTAGGCTCATGATCTTGGAGAGCGAGTTCACCATCAGCGTCTTCGCCAACCCCGGCACACCCATCAAAAGACCGTGACCGCGGGACAGGATGCACATCAGCATCTCGTCCACGACGTTGTCCTGACCAATAATCACCTTGGCCAGTTCATCTTTCATCTTGCCGTAGTGCCCGCGCAACTGATCCACGGCCACCTTGTCGTCATCGGACAGTCCGGACCCTGTCTCAGCTGTGGGAGCGGAGGAGCCAGAATCGGGCGGCATGGAGCCGCCGTCGCCACCCGGGACGTCGGCATGTAGAAGTATATGATTTTGCATATAAATGATGTTATAAGAACGTTTGACGAAAAATTTACCTGAACCCTCCTGCAAGGCAATGATTAAGAACTCACTTTATGGTCTTATGACAAATTCCACCGGACAATTTTCGATCGCCAAACCCTGACCCCATATCTAATTTGAATTGTTTTTTGACGGAGCAAACTGGAACCGACTCCGTCTAACGCAAAATGAATCGGTCTTGACCCGTTCCTGATTACGAAATGAAAAAGCTCACAGCCTGTCTTGCCCTCGTCGGCATCACCCTCACCCTCCTCTACGCCGTAGAACCTCCCCCCGCCCCCAAGCTCTCCAAGAAAGCCCATTGGGAAGCCTATGAGGCCGCACTAAAAAAAGGCCTTCCCAAGACCGCCATCACTCATCTTGACCCGATTATCGAGAAAACTCTGGCGGACAAGGATTACGCCGAGGCCATCAAGGCCGTGGGCAAGAAAAACGCCCTCGAAGGCACCATCCAGGGCAACAAAGCGCAGGAAAAGATCCGCCGCATGGAGGCCGAGATCAAGAAAGCCCCGGCCGAGATGAAGCCGGTCATGACCGCCATCGTCGCCAACTGGTACTGGCATTACTTCCAACAAAACCGCTGGCGCTTCATTCAGCGCTCACGCACCGGCGCCGCACCCACCGATGATTTCGAGACTTGGGACCTCCCGCGTATTTTCACTGAGATCGACAAACAATTCACCGCCGCCCTCGCCCACGAGGCCGTGCTCAAGAAAACCCCCGTTGCCGATTACGATGAGCTCCTACAAAAAGGCTCCCAACCCGACGCCTACCGGCCCACCATGTATGACTTCCTCGTTTTCAATGCCCTGCAATTCTACAGCAGCGGCGAACAAGCCGGTGCCAAGGCGCAGGATGCCTTCGAGTTGAGCGCCGAAGATCCTGTCTTTGATTCCGAAGCCAAGTTCATTGCCTGGCAGATCAAAACCACCGACACCGAGTCTCGCACCGTCAAAGCCCTCAAACTCTATCAGGACCTCCTCAAGTTTCACGCCAACGACGAGGACAAGAGCGCCTATATCGACGCCTCACTCGGGCGCCTGAACTTCGGCAAGAACAAGGCCTATGGAGAATCCAAGAACGACCGGTACCGCACCGCAATCAAGGGCTTCATCAACAAATGGGCCGACCATCGCATCAGCGCCCGCGCTCGCTTCCACCTCGCCCAGTCACTCGATCAGGAGGGCGACAAGGTGCAGGCACACAAGATCGCCAAACAAGGCAAAGAGACTTACCCCGACAGCCCCGGAGGCGCCATGTGCCATAACCTCATCAACCAGATCGAGGCCAAGAGCAGCAATATCACCATCGAACGCGTCTGGAATAATCCCCGCCCGGACATCACCGTGAAATACCGCAACGTGGATGAAATCCATTTCCGCGTCGTAGCCGAGAACTGGGAAGCCGCCATGAAACGTAAGCGGGGCAACCCTCAATGGCTCGACAATAATGAGCGCAAAGCGCTAATGCAAAAAGAGATCGTCAAGCAATGGAGTGTTAAACTCCCTCCGACCAAGGATTTCCACGAGAGCGTAAAAACCATCAAAGCTCCCGTAGGATTACCGCAGGGATTTTATTACCTCGTAAGCAGCCACGACAAGAACTTCGGTGCTGGCGATAATGTCTGTCACTACACCAGCTTCTGGGTCAGCGATCTTGCCATCGTAGTGCGCCAACGCCACGGCAATGGCCGAGTGGAAGGATTCGTCCTCGATGCCCTGAGCGGTGAACCCGTAGCCAATGCCAAGGTGCGCGCGTGGTTCCGCAACGGCAACCAGCGCACGGAAGCCAACCCCACAACTTCAAATGATAAGGGTTTGTTCAGCTTTCAAGCCATTCAACGCGGCTACCTTCTGCTTGCCAGCAAGGGCGACCAACAACTCAGCTCCTACAACGACCATTACAATCATGGTCGCGTTCACATCCCGCGACCTTACGACCGAACTATCTTCTTTACCGATCGCTCCCTCTATCGCCCCGGTCAAACCGTTCAATATAAAGGGCTCTCGATTCACGTGGATTCCCACAACGACAACTACCGCACTATACCTAACGCACTGGTCACTGTGTCCTTTCGCGACCGCAACGGTAAGGAGATTGGGCGGCAACAGCATCGGGCCAATGACTACGGCTCTTTCAGTGGTAAATTCAATGCCCCGCGGGATCGGGTGCTGGGCCGAATGAGCCTCCAAGTCACAACCGGACCGCGCGGCAGCTCCTCCTTTAATGTTGAGGAATACAAACGCCCCAAATTCGAAGTCGACCTCAAAGCGCCAGAGACTGCCGCCAAGCTGAATGGCGAAGTTAATTTAACGGGTAAAGCTACCGCTTACACCGGCGCAGCCATCAATGATGCAAAGGTCAAGTGGCGTGTCGTGCGCGAAGTACGTTACCCCGTCTGGTGGGGCTGGCACTACTGGTGGCGTCCTGTCCCTCAAGGGAAAAGCCAGGAAATTGCCCATGGCAACGTGACTACCAAGCCGGATGGTTCCTTTAATGTGAAGTTCACCGCCAAGCCGGACAACAGCGTATCTGCTGCGGACGAACCCACATTCCGATATACCATCTACGCGGACGTCACCGACACCACAGGCGAAACCCGGAGTGATCAAAGCAGCATTAACCTTGGATACACCGCTCTCAAAGCCAGTTTATCCGTAGCTGACTGGCAGCAGCAAGATAAGGCCGTAGACCTTACACTCAACACTACCACACTTGATGGCGTCGGCCAAAAAGCCGAGGGCACACTCAAAGTTTATGCCCTGAAGCAACCCAAACAAGTGAAGCGAGCCAAGCTTAATACTTATCGGCCCCACGTAATGCCCCACCGAAATGGCCGCTTTGCACCTGAATTCATCCCTGAACCTGACGCTTCTAATGTCAACTCATGGGAACTGGGCAAGGTAGTTGCTGAAAAGGGTTTCACCACTGACGAGAGCGGCCAAGCCAAGTTCAACTTCGATCTTAAGCAGGGCGCTTATCGAGTGATTGTGGAAACTCAGGATCGGTTTGGCAAAAAAGTCAGCGCCCGTTCACCCATTCAAGTACTCAACCCCAAGGCCGGTAAACTTGCTATAAAGATCCCGCACCTGATCAAGGCCCCTACCTGGACCGTGGAACCCGGCGGCGAATTCATGGCCATCTGGGGAAGTGGATACGGTGAAGCCCGCGCCTTTATCGAGGTAGAACATCGCCGCAAAATCCTTCAAAGCTTTTGGACCGAACGCGGCCTCACGCAACTCCAGCTCAAACAAGTTGTTAATGAAGCCATGCGCGGCGGATTTACCGTGCACGTCACAATGGTCCGGGAAAACCGCGCTTACCTCTCCAGCCACAAGGTCAACGTCCCTTGGACGAACAAGAACCTGACAGTGAAATGGGAGTCCTTCCGGGATAAATTACAACCGGGCCAACCAGAGAAATGGAAAGCCACCATCAGCGGTCCGGACGCTAAGAAAGCGGTCGCCGAAATGGCCGCTGTACTCTACGACGAAAGCCTCGACCAATTCAAAGCTCACCAATGGCAACAAGCTTTTGGAGTGTTCCGCCAGGACAACAACAGCCTGAATCAGCAATTCGTAAACATCAGCAAAGGCCTACAGCACCTGCAGGGCCAATGGAATCGCCCGGACTACAAGAACACCTCCATGAGCTACCGGCGATTTCCCGGCGAAATTACCGCTAACCTTTACGGGTACGGATACTACTCGGCGAGAAATAGAACATTTGCCGCTGGTAGAGGAGGGGTAGAAATGGCGGGCGCGCCTCAAATGATGCGCTCGGCAAAAATGGCTGCAGAAGGTATGGCACAATCTGCACCAATGGCGATGAACGCATCTCTCGCTCTAGCTGAAGGAGCGATGGATGATGCCGAGGGTGATATCAGTGCGTCTTTTGATTTCGCCAAATCTGGAGAAAAATTGAACGATCAACAAGCTGGCGGAGGGGGAGCCGCCGGATCTCAAAAAGGACCGGATCTCTCGAATGTAACCGCCCGCAAGAACCTCAATGAAACGGCTTTTTTCATGCCGCATTTAGTTTCTAACGATGAGGGTGAGGTTGTCATGGAATTCTCGATGCCTGAAGCCCTCACCAAATGGAAGTTCATGGGCTTTACCCATGATAACGAGCTACGAAGCGGTGTCTTAAGCGGCAGCACTGTCACTGCTAAAGACATTATGGTGCAGCCCAACCCGCCGCGCTTCCTGCGCGAGGGCGACGAACTCGAGTTCACCGTCAAGGTGAGCAACCGCACCGAGAAGGAACAAACCGGCAAAGTCCGCCTAACCTTCGCCGAAGCCCTCACCGAGGACAACGTTGACGAACTGCTCGGCAATGTGGATCTCGACAAGACCTTCACCGTGCCAGCCAACCAAAGCCGCAGCTACAGCTGGCGTCTCAGTGTGCCAGACGACCTTGGCTTCCTCACCTTCAAAGCCGTGGGCGGCACTGACAAAGTGACCGATGGTGAACAGGGCTTCCTGCCCGTGCTCAGCCGCCGCATCTTCGTCACCGAAAGCCTTCCGCTGCCCATCCGCGGTGCCAAGACCAAGGACTTCAAGTTCGACAAACTTGTCGCCTCCGGGAAGAGCGACACCATCAAGCACGAGCGATTCACCGTGCAAATGGTTTCCAACCCCAGCTGGTACGCCGTGATGGCCCTGCCCTATCTCATGGAGAACCCGCACCCGAGCACCATGAGCACCTTCACCCGCTTATATGCCAACGGCCTTGGCCGCCACATCGCCAACAGCGATCCACGCATCGAGCAGGTGTTCAACAAATGGCGCAACACCCCAGCGCTCGATAGTCCGCTGGAGAAAAACCAAGACCTCAAGAGCGTGATGCTTGAGGAAACCCCGTGGCTCCGTCAGGCCAAAAACGAAAGTCAGGCCCGCCGCAATGTAGGCATCCTGTTCGAAAACCAGCGCCTCACCAACGAAACCCAAGCCGCCATGCGCAAACTGCGTGAAATGCAATTTGCCGACGGCGCCTGGCCGTGGATGCCCGGCGGACGTGCGAGTGATTACATCACCCTCTACATCACCACCGGCTTCGGCCGGATGCGGGCGATGGATGTGGATATCGACGCCAGCATGGCCATCAAAGCCGTTAACCGCCTCGACGATTGGATGAACCGTACCTACCTGCGGATCAAGGAACACGGCAACCTCGAGGCCAACAACCTCTCCTCGCTGATTGCTCAGTACCTCTACTGCCGCTCGTTCTTCCTAAAAGACCGCGCGATCGCCCCGCAACATCGCGAGGCCGTGGAGTACTTCATCAATCAGGCTGTCAAAAAGGAAAAGGACGGCACGCAATACTTCCTCCGCCTCAGCCGAATGAACCAGGCACAGGTCGCCATCGCCATGAACCGCATTGGCAAATTCCAGAAGAAAGCCGAGTACGACCGCCTGTCTCGCCTCATCATTGCCTCCATCAAGGAACGCTCCGTGACTGATGAAGAACTCGGCCTGTTCTGGCGCGATCTGGAATACAGCCACTGGTGGTACCGCGCCCCGATCGAGACACAGGCCATGATGATCGAGGCCTTCCATGAGGTGACTCAAGACTTCGACGCCATGGAAGACGCCAAGGTGTGGCTGCTCAAGCAGAAGCAAACGCAGGACTGGAAAACCACCAAGGCCACCGCGGACGCCTGCTACGCCTTGCTACTGCAGGGCGCCAACCTGCTCGCCAGCGAGGCCCTCGTGGAGGTCACTGTCGGCGACCAAAAGATTGAGCCCAAGAAAGTTGAGGCCGGCACCGGCTTCTACGAGCACCGTTTCCTAGGCAGCGAAGTGAAGCCCAGCTACGGCAATATTCAACTCAAGAAACACGATGAAGGCGTCGCCTGGGGTAGCGTGCATTGGCAGTACATGGAAGACA
>CAJWVY010000118.1 GCA_913048135.1 uncultured Verrucomicrobiales bacterium | reverse complement strand
CCATTTGTGGATGACCCACCCACCGCCGGTGCCCACGGCGGCGACCTTGAGATTGTGCTCGGCAGTGAGCGCCTTCAGCTCGTCCACCAGGATGGCGTCGGCATTGGGCGCAAACACCTCCACGGCATCATAGCCGAGATCGGCGGCCTTGGCGCAGCCGGCGACCAGGTCATGCCAAAAAACGAACGGGCCGCCTTCGGCCTCTTTCACGAGCGAAATGGTAACAGCAGATTTGATCATGCGACAAAAAGACGTTTGAAGTGGCGGTCGTACAGGTTCTCGGTGACGTTCTTGCCGACAACCTCGGAGTTGGCCTTCAACAGATCGGTATAGCGCACGCCTTCCTTGGCCGCGAGCTTGAAGGCGATGTGGAGCAATTGGCGGAAGTGTTGATTGAATTCCGGATGCTCCTGCACATGGCGCAGCGCGTTAGCATATTGATCGCCGCTCCAGCCGGCCACTTCATCGGCCGTGGGCAGCTTCTCCGAATCGATGTCGATCACCGAAGCGTACGGCTCGCACATGGCGTCCACGTTCTCCAATGCCTTGGCGTAAATCTCCTTGGCCAGCTCAAGCCCATCGCCGCCAGCCTCGGCTAGACCGATCAGTTCCTCGAGCCAGGTCGTACCCGCTGTCTTCACGTGCACGCCCGCGCCGGTGCGGCGGATGGCGGCGCCGATGATCGGGTAAATCGAAAACTTATCGCTGCCACTGTGCACGCTAAGCTTGAGGTTGGCGGGCAACCCATATTTCGCAATGGCGTGCGCAATCACGGCGAGGTCGTCATTAAATTCCTTCTCGAACTGAGGCAGATCCCCCACGTAATCGACGCCTTTATTAAACCGGCCGGTGAATTTCGGCGCGATGGTTTGCAGCTGCACACCTTCATCGGCCAGCGCGGCGAGGATGATCAGCAGTTCCGGCGGCGTCTGTGGCGCGTCGGTTTCGTCCATGGACACTTCGGCGATGAAATCGTCCTTGTTCGACTCAATGTGGCGATAGATCGTTCCGGCCTCAGCCACGGCCCGGAGATACTTACCGGCGACCTCCTCCACGTACTCGCGCGAAATATCAAACGGCGCGTCAATTCCCTCGATGGTTACGCTGCCGATCAGCTCGGGATGTTTCTCCACAAATCCCACCACCGCATCGCCTTCGGGTGTTTGGCCGATGAAATCCGCCACGTCGATGGTGAAGAAATCCGAGCAACCGAGATACTTATCGACCGTATCCATGTTGATGTGATCGGCATCCACGTGCCAACCCTTGTCCCAACCCAGCGCCGCCACCGCCGCCTCGGCAGCGTCGTACACACTCTGCGGCTCCGAACCGATGAAGCTGTGCTCGCGGTTGGATTTGTTCCAGACCGGAATCACATTAATCCCCTGCTCAGCCAATTTCACACACGCCTGCAATTGTGCAGCCGCCTGATGCGCAAACCGGTCGCCCACGCCAATGGTGTATTTCTCAAGAATCATAAAGGAGCGCCAACCTAGGTGAACGTCTCCGGGTTCTCAAACGAAAAGTCCTTTTGATTTGAAAAAAGAAGTAGTTTGAGCGAAATTAAATGAAGGAGGACTCGTTGATCACCGCAAAAATTCCCGAAGCGGAATTCCCGCTACCCAAACTCGGCACCGCAGATTTGCATGGCCCCATCAGCCTGGAGGCACACGGACTGGATCCGCGTGGCATAGTGCGTTGGAATTACGAAACCCCCGAGCTGCAACAGCACGCCCTGCGCCGCGGCGACGGTGCCTTTTCCAAACACGGCGTACTCACCTGCAACACCGGCGCGCGAACAGGACGATCGCCAAAAGATAAATTCATTGTCCGGGACGAGATCAGTGAAGACACCGTGTGGTGGGGCGACGTCAACCAATCGTGCACCCCAGAATTGTTTGAGCGCATGCGGAGCCACATTCAGTGGTTTCTCTCCCATCGCGATGAATTGTATGTGCAGGATTTGTTCTGCGGCGCGGATCCCGCCCATCGCGTGCCTTTGCGCGTGGTAACAGAGACCGCCTGGCACGCGGCCTTTGCCCGCACCATGTTCATCCGGCCCACCGCACGGGAGTTGGTGCATCACGCGCCTGAATACACCATCCTGCACGCACCTCATCTACTGGCGGATCCCGAGGCCATCGGGGAACTCAACTCCAACGCGTTTGTGCTTCTGTCTCTAAAACACAAGCTGGTGCTGATTGGCGGCACGCAATACGCGGGGGAAATCAAGAAGGCGATGTTCTCCATCATGAACTATCTCCTGCCCGCCACCGGCCAGTTACCCATGCATTGTTCCTGCAACACCACCGGCGACAACACAGCGGTGTTTTTCGGCCTCTCCGGCACCGGCAAAACCACATTGTCCGCCGATCCCACCCGGCGACTGGTGGGCGATGATGAACACGGCTGGACCGGCGACGGCATTTTCAATTTCGAAGGCGGCTGTTACGCCAAGCTCATCAACCTCACCGAAGAAGACGAGCCCGCGATCTTTGCCACCACCCGCATGCCCGGCAGCATCATGGAAAACGTGATCCTCACCCCGGACGGCACGCCTGATTTCACCGACACCTCGCTGACCGCCAACACACGTGGCGCCTATCCGCTCGAATACATCCCCAACCGCGAACCCTCCGGTCTAGCCGGTCATCCGCAGAATATTGTTCTGCTCACGTGTGATGCCTTTGGCGTATTACCGCCCATTTCCCGACTCACGCCCGAGCAGGCGGCCTACCATTTCATCAGCGGCTACACCGCCAAGGTCGCCGGCACGGAGATGAACATCAACCAACCCACCGCCACCTTCTCCGCCTGTTTTGGGGCCCCCTTCATGCCGCGCCATCCCGGCGTGTACGCCAAGCTGCTCACCGAGAAAATGGCCGAACACCAAAGCCGCTGCTGGCTGCTGAACACCGGTTGGATTGCCGGCGGCGCCACTCAAAGCAGCCGCATTAAAATCAAATGGACCCGCGCCCTGCTCAATGCCGCCCTCGAAGGCCGGCTCGATAACGCGGAGTTTAAGACGGACCCCCGATTCGGCTTCGCCATCCCTCAAGCCTGCCCAGAGGTGCCCCCTGAAATCCTGAACCCACGCGACACCTGGGAAGATCCTGCCGCCTACGACACGCAGGCCGATCAGCTCGCCGCCATGTTTCGAGACAACTTTGAGGCCTTTGCCGCTGACACTCCCGAGCCCATTCGCAACGCCGGGCCCCGTTAAGCTTCGCCATTTGGCTCCCCGCGTTTACACTGGTGCCATGAGCACTCTGTCGCACGCTGATCTCCTGCAACTCAAGCGCTGGAACACGCCCACCATTTACAATGGCTGGGAACAGATCACCTCACAGGACATCGCTGCCGATGCCTTCAACCTCGAGCCGACCACGGATTTCATGCCGCAAATGGGCCCCATGATTGGCCGGGCCGTCACCATGGTGATCGAGCCCAGCAACCCCGCTCACAAACTATCGTACGACGCCCGCGCCTACCGGGAATACATCGCAAGCATTCCCGGACCGAAGATCGTGGTTGTGCAGGATTTGAACAAACCGAACTTCGTCGGCTCCACTTGGGGCGAGGTCAACAGCAACACCCATCGAGCACTGGACTGTGTGGGCACCATCACCGATGGCTGCATTCGGGATCTGGACGAAATGACCAACGCCGGTTTCAAGGCCCTCGCCGCCCGCCTATGTGTCGGCCATGCCCATTGGTGTCCCGTTCGCTGGAATTGCGAGGTGGAAGTCTTCGGCCGCCGCATTCAGCCCGGTCAACTAATCCATGCCGACAAACACGGTTTCCTGGCCATCCCGCCCGAGGATGAATCACGCCTGCTGGAGGCGGCCCAGTTCATGGACCAGAACGAGTGCGAAACCGTCATCCCAGCCGCGCGCAACACCACCGGCCTGACCCAGCCCCAATTACTCGATCAACTCGACGCCGCCGCCCAACAATTTGGCGACAACACCCGCCGCCAATTCCAGCGGGACGGCGAATGGTAACCTTGAAAAAGTCAATAACAGCCACTTCAATTCCATTGAATTGGATTTGCGAAAATCCGTCGAAAAGCCTAGAATTTATGCTTATGTTCAAACGCAGCGCATGCTCTTTGACCGCCGTTTTCCTGATTGGAAACAGCCTTTCCCTTTTTGCTGACCAAAAAAGCGACAACTCGACCGGCGACGTTAGCTACTATCACCAAATCCGTCCTCTCTTCCAAGCCCACTGTCAGGGCTGCCATCAACCTGCCAAGGACAAGGGCGGCTATGTGATGACCGATTTCAAAAGCCTGCTCGCCGGCGGCGATGATGAAGGTGCCGCCGTGGTGCCGGGCAAGGTTGCCGAGAGTGCCTTGGTTGACCTCATCCAACCGGATCCCGAGACAGGAAAGGCTCCGATGCCGCGCGGCAAAAAGCCGCTGCACTCCGCTGAGATCGAGCTGATCAAAAAATGGATCGCCCAAGGCGCCAGGGATGATACCCCTCCGGGCGCCGGCCAACGGTACACCGCCGACAACCCGCCCGTGTACACCCTGCCGCCAGTGATCACGTCCATTGATTACTCGCCCGACGGCAAACTACTTGCCGTAGCCGGCTTCCACGAAGTGCTCCTGCACAAGGCCGACGGCTCCGGTCTCAAGGCCCGTCTGGTCGGCCTCAGTGAACGGATCGAGTCCGTGCGATTCTCGCCGGACGGTACGCGCCTCGCGGTCACCGGCGGCAAGCCTGGCCGCATGGGCGAAGTACAGGTGTGGAATGTAGAGAGCGAATCCCTTTCCATGTCACACCCAGTGACGTTTGACACCGTCTACGGCGCCAGCTGGTCGCCCGACGGCAAGGCCATTGCCTTCGGCTGCGGCGACAACACCGTACGCGCCATTGACGCCAAGACCGGCGAACAGATTTTCTTCCAAGGCGCCCACAACGATTGGGTGCTTGGCACCGCATACGATGTGGAAGGTAAACACATCATCTCCGTGGGGCGTGACATGACCGCCAAACTCACCGTCTTCGAGGACTCACGCTTCATCGACAACATCACCTCTATCACGCCCCGCGCCCTGAAGGGCGGCATTGCCGCCATTGACCGGCATCCAGAACACGAACACATTCTAGTGGGCGGCGCCGATGGCGCTCCGCAGCTTTTCCGGATCTTCCGCCAAACCAAGCGCGTGATCGGCGACAACGCCAATCTGCTCCGCAAATTCCCCGAAATGCGCGGACGTGTCTTTGATGTGCGTTTTAATCAGGCCGGCACCGCCTTCGCCGCCGGCAGCAGCCTCGATGGCTCCGGCCAGATCGTGATCTTTGCCGCCAATGTTCCCAAGGAAGTGCCTGCGGACATCAAGGCCATTCAGGCCAAACGCACCCGCGACCGCAATGCCGGCGAGGTGCAGAAGCTCGACAAATTTCTCACCGGCGGCGTGAAGGAATTGGCCAAACTCGATGTGCCTGAGAGCGGCATTTACACCCTCGCTTTCAGCCCCGATGGCAAAACCCTCGCGGCCGCCGGCAGCGACGGCCATATCCGTTTCCTCGATGCCAATACCGGCAAGGAACTCAACAAGCTTCAACCCGCACCTCTCTCCCAGTCCAGCCAGCAAATTGCCCAACTCGGTAAAGCAGCTGGCATGAATGAAGGGGATTTCAAAATTGAGACCCTTCCCAAAGGCTTCAAAGTCGAGCGCCTGATCGTCGAGCCGTCCGAAATCCAACTGACCGGAGCCAGTGACTACGCGCAACTACTTGTCACCGCCCAACTCAACAACGGTGCACGCACGGACGTGACCCGCATGGTGAAGCTCAGTGCCCAGGGGGATGTTGCCAATGCCTCCCTGCGCGGCCAGATCACGCCCAAAAAAGACGGCTCCGGCTCGATCACCGTTGAGTTGGCCGGCCTCAAGGCCGCCGCCAAAGTGTCCGTGCAAGGCATCGGCACCAAACGCAAAATTGATTATGTGCGCGACGTCATGCCCGTGCTCTCCAAGCTCGGCTGCAATCAGGGCATCTGCCACGGTTCCAAAGATGGCAAGAACGGCTTCAAGCTATCCCTGCGCGGTTACGATCCTCTTTATGATGTGCGCGCCTTCACCGACGAGCTCGCCAGCCGCCGCGTGAACATCGCCTCCCCGGCCGACAGTCTCATGCTCCTCAAAGCCACCGGTGCCGTGCCGCACGAAGGCGGCCAGATCACTCCGGCCGGTTCCAAGTATTACCAGATTCTGCACGAATGGATCGCCACGGGCGCCAAGCTAGATCTCGACGCCAGCCGCGTTAAAGCCATTGAGGTGTCCCCGAAAAATCCCGTTATTCAAAACATAGGTGGAAAACAACAGGTACGCATCGTGGCCACCTACGCCGATGGCGAGAAACGCGATGTCACTGCCGAGGCTTTTATTGAGAGCGGCAACACTGATGTCGCCAAGACGGATGATACCGGACTGATTACCGTCGAGCGCCGCGGCGAAGCGGCTGTGCTCGCACGCTTCGAAGGCGCCTACGCCGCTACAACAGTAACCGCAATGGGCGACCGCACCGGTTTCGTCTGGAAACAGCCGGAAGCCTGGAGCGAGATCGACCGGTTCACCGCCGCCAAATGGGAGCGCATGAAGATCGAGCCATCCGGCCTGTGCAGCGATTCGGATTTCATCCGCCGCATTTACCTCGACCTTACCGGCCTTCCGCCCAGCGTGGACGTGATCAAAAAATTTCTCGCCGACAAACGCGAACCCCGCACCAAGCGCGCCGAGTTGGTGGATCAACTCGTGGGCAACGACGATTACGTCGATCATTGGGCCAACAAATGGGCCGACCTGCTGCAGGTGAATCGTAAGTTCCTCGGCACTGAAGGCGCCAAGGCCTTCCGGGAATGGATCCGGAATGAGGTGAAGACCAATACACCGTACGATCATTTCGCCAGCAAGATTCTAACTGCCTCCGGGTCCAACAAAACCAACCCGGCAGCCAGCTACTACAAGATCCTCCGCACACCAGATGAAATCATGGAAAACACCACCCACCTCTGGCTGGCCACGCGGTTCAACTGCAACAAGTGCCACGACCATCCTTTCGAGCGCTGGACGCAGGATCAATATTACGAGACCGCCGCCTTCTTTGCACAGGTAGGCCTCAAGAAGGATGACAAAAACAGCGGCAACAAAACCATCGGCGGTACGGCCGTGGAGGGTAAGAAGCCGCTGTATGAAGAGGTCTTTGATCGAACTTCCGGAGACCTAAAACACGATCGCACCGGCGCCGTTACCGCGCCCAAGTTCCCCTTTGAAGCCAAGCACGTGATCGACGTGAAACAGGCCAGCCGCCGCCAGACCCTGGCCGCCTGGATGACCAGCGCTGACAATCAGTACTTCGCCAAGAGCTACGTAAACCGTCTGTGGGGCTACCTGCTCGGCGTCGGGATCATCGAGCCGCTTGACGACATTCGCGCCGGCAACCCGCCCTCCAACCCTGAACTCCTCGATTGGCTGACTCAGGAATTCATCAAGAGCGGATTCGACGTGCAGCACATGGTCAAAACCATCTGCAAGAGCCGAACCTACCAACTCGCCATAGCCACCAACAAATGGAACGAGGATGACACTATCAACTACTCGCACGCCCTGCCCCGGCGTCTGCCCGCCGAGGTGTTGTTCGATACCATTTATTTCACGACCGGTGCGCAAACCAAGATCCCCGGCGTCCCCGCGGGCACCCGTGCAGCCGCCCTACCCGATGTGGGTGTGCGCCTGCCCGACGGATTCCTCGGCACCCTCGGCCGCCCAGCCCGCGAAAGTGCCTGTGAATGCGAACGCATCAACGGGCTCCAGCTCGGCCCCGTGATGGCGCTCATCACCGGCCCCACGGTGGACAATGCCATCAGCGATCCCAACAACGCCATCGCCAAGCTCGTCAAGGAACAGGCCGATGACGCCAAGTTGGTGGATGAATTGTACCTCCGCATTCTCAATCGCCCCGCGCGCCCACAGGAAATCACCAAGGCCATCGGCCTGCTGCAATCCATCGAGCCCGAACATAAGGCGTTGCTCGCAGAACTGACCGGATACCAAAAGGAGCTCGCCCCCCTCACCGCCAAGCGCGAAGCCGCCCGCCAAGCCGGCATTAAGGAAGCGGAAGCTAAGCTCGCCGCCTACAAGGAGGAAGTAGCACCGCGACAAAAGAAAATGGAAGATGAGCGTAACGCCAAAATCGCCGCGGCGGAAAAAGCCCTGAACGATTACCAACCCACGTTTCAGGAGAAATACACCCAGTGGCTTGCCAATCCCGTCAGCAAAACACAATGGACCACGATGGAGGCCCAGTCTTTGAAATCGCAAATAGGTACCGAGCTCAGCAAGGAAGCCGATGGTGCGATCTTTGCCTCCGGCAAAAACGGAAAAGACACTTTTACCATTGTCACCGAAACCGACCTCAAGAACCTCACCGCCATTCGACTTGAGGCGCTCACTGATAAACGCCTGCCCAAGAACGGCCCCGGACGATCACCAAACGACGGTAATTTCGTCCTCACCGAACTCGAGGTTTTATGGGCTCCGAAAGACAAGCCCAACGAAAAAAAGAAACTCAAACTCGGCGCCGCAAAGGCTACATTCAGCCAGAATAATTACGCTGTTTCAACGGCGATTGATGGCCGCCTCAACAACAGCAGTAACGGCTGGGCTGTCTCCCCGCAAATGGGCAAGAATCACATCGCCTCATTTGAAATTGCACAACCCCCCAAACATGATGGCCCCATTCTGCTGACCTTCGTGATGAAACAAATGTTCCAAGGCAACAACTGGCAAATCGGCAAATTCCGCTGGTCGGTTACCAACAACAAAAAACCGGTTAACTTCGGCCACCCACAGAACATTGCCGAACTACTGGCCGTCGCACCCGAGCAACGCGACGATAAACAAAAGAAAGCGCTGAACGACTACTACCGCACCCAGGATGCCGGCTTGCAACAACGCACCAAGGCCGTGGCGGAGGCCAAGAAACCGCTACCTGCCGATCCCCGCCTGCAAGAGCTTCAAACCTACCTAACCTCCGCCCAAGCCCCCTTGGTGGAGGATCCCAAGCTCACCGCGCTCAAGCGGGCCGTCGATCTTAGCACCAAACAATTAACCAATAAACGCCTGTACGGCGCGCAGGATATCGCCTGGGCCCTGATCAACAACCCAGCCTTCCTGTTTAACCACTAAATCTCGACAAAACCGAAAACTTTATTAGCATCTAATAAACGGAGCAAATCATGATTAGACTACCAGGAGAACGCGGCAAAGATCTTTGCGACAATCACCTCGGCATGACCCGGCGCGACATCCTGCGCGTGGGCGGATCCGGCATGCTCGGCCTGTCCCTCGGCGGCATGCTCGAAATGGCTGCGCAAGCCAAGGAAACCAAAGTGGGCGGCGGCCCCGGTTGGGGCAAGGCCAAGAGCGTCATCCTGCTCTACCTGCAAGGCGGCCCGAGCCACCTTGACCTCTGGGACCCCAAGCCCGACGCGCCGACTAACGTCCGTTCCATCTTCAAGCCCATCAAGACCAAGCTGCCTGGGGTGAACTTCACCGAGCTGCTGCCGAATCTGGCCAAAGTAAACGACAAGTTTACCATGATGCGCTCGGTGAGCTACACGCCCAACGGCCTGTTCAACCACACCGCCGCCATCTACCAGATGATGACCGGCTACACCACCGACAAGGTGAGCCCGTCCGGCCAGCTGGAACCGCCCAGCCCGAAGGATTTCCCGAACTTTGGCTCGAACATCATCCGCCTCAAGCCGCAGGAAGAACCCATGCTCCCCTTCGTGATGCTGCCGCGTCCGTTGCAGGAGAGCAACGTGGTCGGCAAGGG
>CAJWVY010000117.1 GCA_913048135.1 uncultured Verrucomicrobiales bacterium | reverse complement strand
GCCGTTGCGCTCGACGGGGTTGTTGAAGACGTTGTTCACGTGCACAACGCAGTAGTGCGGAAAGGTGCGGTTAGCGCGTGGGATGTCGTCCATGGCGTAGCTACTCCAGCGGATGTCGCAGGCGCGCGGGCCGTACTTGAACTTGCCGTTGGATGGGCGACCGCCTTCGTCCTTCATCGGCGCGTGGTTGATGGAGTTGTGCGGGCCACTGGCAAACTCGTATACGTTGTCGGTGATCTTGATGGCGAAGCTGTTGTGCAAATCGCCGGTGAGCACAAACACGCCCTTGTCGAGGCCGTCCCAAAACTCGATGAGCTCCTCGCGTTCCTTCAGGAACACGGTCCAGGCGTCGTCCTTTTTGATCGTCGCCTGCGCGTCGTCGCCGCCGCCGCTGCCGACGTGTGGGACCATGAAGTTGACCGAGGACACGACGAAAACGAAATCCGCCTTGCTGTTCTTGATGCCGTTCTTGAGCCACGCGAGCTGTTGTTTGCCGAGCATGGTGGCCTTGGGGTTGCCGGGGTTGTCGACGTTGTGCAGGCTGCGATGGGTGCGGGTATCGAGCAGGAAGAAATCGCAGTTGCCCACGGTGAACTTGCCGTAGCAACGGCGGCCGATCGAATAGGTCGCGCTGCCGTCCGCTTTGGCGGGCGGGTTGATGCGCACCTTGGTGGGGCTGATCACTTCCGCGATCTCGTACACGGCGGCGTTGGGATTACCGGGCTCCGCGTCGAGCTTGGCGTCCGGCACTCCGGCGGTAGGCGTGCCCCAGTGCACGTGGAGATTAGCCAGCTCCTTGTAGTTGAGCTTGGTGAAATTGGCGTTCGGATCTTCGAGGATATCGCTACCTTTCTTGAACTGCCCCGTGCCGAACCACGCCTTGGCGCTGTGTTCAACGGGGTTGGACCACGCGAGGTAATCGAACCATGCGCGCGTGCCGATGTCGCGGAAGACGGCGCGGCGATTCACATAGCCGACCTCGCCGGCGCCGTAGATGTCATTGACCAGTTCGTGATCGTCGGCTGTGTAAAAGCTCGGCACGTGCCGGTGCCATTCGCTGAGATTGCGACCGCGCTCAAGGTACACCTTGTAGTTTTCCCAAACACCAACGATCGACGGCGACTTCTGCACGATCTTGGGCGCCTCCTTCATCGAGTTGAGACCGACCTGATGAAGCCAGCTCTTGGGTGGATAATCGCGGCGCTGCTCGTAAAGCCAGTCGCCGTTCAGGATGGCGAAGTGCACCTGATCGCGCACCTGTTTGTTGAGCGTATCGAAAACCGGCAGGGTGGGGCCGGCACTGTTGCCACCTCCGCCGTGGTTGTTGCCGCAGGCGAATTCGAATTTAAAATTAAATAGCCCATTAGGGTTACCCTTGGCGTTCTTATAATCCGCCGCGCGCGGCAAGGTGCGAAACGAGCCGCTCAACTGATGATCCGCCACGCGGTAGTGGTAGCGCGTGTTGGCCTGCAGTTTGTCCAGCTTGAGAATACCCGTGTTGTCGTTTTCCGTGGAAGTGGTCTCGAGAACGGCTTCGCGGTCAAAGGCGTTCTTGTCCGTGCCGAATAACACCTTCACCGGCCCAGGCCGTTCGGTGCGGAACCACAGACTCATGGAATCGGCGGCCGGACGACCGAGCATGGGTCCATGCGTCACGCGAATGGTGGTGGGCAAGCCATCACGCAGGCCATTGGCCGGTTGCGCTGGAGTTTCACACGCCAAGCCAAGGCTCAGCATCACGAGCAAAGAAATCTTCGTCTTCATCAGTCGGGAATGAGCGGGCACCCTACGGGCAGACTGATGCGGAGGCAAGACGCGACCGTGTTAAAGGGGTTAAGGCTGGGCGAATTTCAGCGTCGGACCAACAGGCAGGCGGTGGCGGCTGTGGTCGGGGGAGAGATCGGAAAAGGAGGGGATAGGTTGTGGCTGGGAGAGGTGGCCATTTCGGATCAGGAGGCTGCGGACGATGTTAACGTACGGATGGACGAGTGGCGAAAGGCCATCAAAGGCGTCCGGCGATTTAAAATGATCGCCATCGCCGGCGGTGGTGGTGGTGAGCAGAGCGTAGCGTTGGTTGGGTTGGAGGGCGATTGGCTTGGAAAGGGCGACATAGCGGAAGGCACCTTCGAGTTCTGCCTTGGTTCCCTCGGGTACAGTGACACGGGCGATCTCGGTGGGCGGCGTGGTGTCCACCGCTATGAGACGAACGGTGTGTGCGGTTTTGAGACCGCGACGTCTACCTTTGGGATCCGGTAGGCTGGGTTGATCGCGTTGGGTTTCGTCGGGGATAGCGCGGGCGGATCGGATGGGTTGATCTCGATCATGGTCATCCCACAGGCCGAGATGGGTGACACGCTTGGCCTTGGCGGTCAGTGTGAATTCAAAACCAATCTCGCCGGTGACATCGTTGCGTAGATTGTGCCAGCCTTCAGTTTGGATGAGGGCGGGACCCGGCTTTAAATTCAAATCGCGCGCGTGGCCGCGGTTGTGGATTTCCAAGAGCTCCGCTGCGAGTTGCTTAGCCAAGATGGGATTGGTCTCAACTTCGTCGTCTTCGTAAAGGTTCTGCTCAAGATCAAAAAACGCGCGCGGAACGGCGGCGCCTAAATGGCTGTCGCGAATGGACGGCAGGGCGAGGCCGCCTTCGACGAGTAGTTTGTGCGCGCCTTTGCGAATGACGAGCGTGTCATTGGAGAATGGCGGGCCGAGGTGGCAGAAGAATACGCGCGGGCGCAAATCCGGCTGTGGCGTCTTGGCGGTCCAGTGGGGGAGACAATCGTGGCTGTCCTGCGCCTCGTGCGGGGCGAGTTGATGGCCGGCCACGCGGGCGAGCGTGGCGTAGAGGTCGGTGTGGGAGACGATGGATTGATTGAGCGTGCCGCCCTCGATTTTGTCTTTCCAATACACGAGGAACGGCACGCGAATGCCGCCTTCCCAGAGCTTGGCTTTCTTGCCTCGCAGCCCGCCGCTCTCGCGGTTGCGGCCGAGGTTGTCGCCGACGTTGGGGCCGTTGTCGCTGGTGAAAATGATGAGCGTGTTTTCGATCAACCGATGACCCGGCCAGCGCGGATCCTCGGTGTCGCGCAACGTTGCGAGCAGTTTGCCGAAGGCGATGTCGTTTTCCAGAATCATGTCGCCCCGATCGCCGGCAGGTGTGCCGTCGTCCCATCGGCTGATGCCCTTGACCGCCTCGCCATCGATGGTTTTGGGCACGGCATAATCGCCGTCTTTCTCATTGCGCTGGTAGTGGTTGGCGTTAGGAACGTAGTAGAGGAAAAACGGTTCCTTGGCGCGGGCTTGGCGTTGGAGGAAGGCCTGGGCTTCGCGCAGGTACACGGGGCCGATCTGGGCCAGATCCCAATCCGGCGCGGCAAAGATGCGGCGCTCGCGGTGCCGGAATCCAATGCGGCGCATGCGTTCACGATCGGTAAAGGTCCAGCGATCGTTGCGGATGTAAATGCGCGGCTCGGTGTCGAGCGAATCCTCGGTGTTGCCGGGCACTCCAAAGAATTCATCGAAGCCATGATGCGTCGGGCCATCGAGCACGGGTCGCGTGAAGTCGACATCCTCGTAGTAGTAATCGGTGGCCGGTTTGCCCGCGCCGTTATCGAATGCCATACCCACATGATATTTACCGATAGCCGCCGTGCGATAGCCGCGCGCTTGCAGCATCTCAGGCAATGTGCTGAGCGCGCGCTGGATCATGGGCGTGTTCGGTCCGTGCGGTAGCCAGCCCTGTTGCTTGAGGTAAGCCCGGTGCGCAAACCGGCCGGTCAACAGCGCGTACCGTGTGGAGGAACACATGGAGGCCGGCGCGTAGGCGTTGTTAAACACCACCGCCTGCTGGGCGAACGCCTTGAGTTGCGGCGTGCGTTGCGTGTGCGCAATCGGCTCCGCCTTCGGTCCCATTCGAACGCCAAGATACGCGCTCGTGTCGCCGATCCCCATGTCATCAGCCATCATCAAGACGATGTTCGGCCGTGCCGGCCGATCGAGTTGGGCTGAGGTTAGGCCGGCGAAAAATGCCAATGCAAAGAACAGTGAAATTCTATGTGTTAAAGAGTGCACAGTGGTTTATTTAAAATGGTTTCGGAATCTAGGTGTTGCTGTCGGAAAGCAGTGGTGTCTATTTCGGTGGCATGTTTCAGGTGGTGAGTGTCTGGGTTGATTAACGATCCAAATCATTCTGATCGATCGAGTTCAGCTTGGATTTTAATTGGTCCTTTAACTGATTCAAAATCATTGCGTATTTGGGATCTTTGATGAGATTGGTGTATTGCTTGGGATCCTTTTCCATATCGTAGAGTTCACCTGTTTTGCCGTAGTCGAGGTAGGCCCATTTCTCGGTACGCAACAAACGGCCCTTGCCACTGGAGAGGGCGGCTTTACGGACTTTGAAGGTGGGATCATCAAGCATGGTTGAGATGTCCTTGCCCTGAATGTTGCCGGGGATTTTCAAGCCGCACAGTTTTGAAACGGTAGGATAGAGGTCGATTAATTCGGTCAGCGAATTGCACACGGCAGGTTTCTTGCCGGGCACACAGATAATCAAGGGCACCTTTGCCGACTCTTCATGAATGCTCACCTTCTGCCATAGGTCATGTTCGCCCAAGTGGTAGCCATGATCGCTGGTGAAGATGACGATGGTGTTGTCGCGCTGGCCAGTTGCCTCCAGCGCGGTAAGAATCTTGCCGACCAACTCATCGACGAAGCTGACCGATGCGTAATAGGCGCGGAGCGTGCCTTTCTGTTGGTTCAAGTCCATTTGGTAATTGGCGGTCGTTCGCTTATTAGCCGAATTCTGGGGAATATCATCCTGATCACCCGGAATTTTGGTCGGCAAAACAATTTTGCCGACCGGGTAAGGAGCAAAATATTTTTTCGGAGCGACCAAAGGTACGTGTGGTCGTACGAATCCCACTGCCAAAAAGAAGGGCTTTTCCATATCCTTGTATTTGTGGAGGAGCTCGACGGCTTTCTGTGCCGTTTTGCCGTCCGAGTGAACCAGATCATCGCCCTCGGCCTCGACGACATTGAAGCTTTGGCTACTACCCGTGCCTTCCTTCAAGCCTCCTGGATTATTCGACAACTGTTTGGCTAGTCCGGTCACCTTCGTTTCCGGGCCTTTGCTGTTGTAGGCCTCATTCCATGATTCCGGATCGTCGGCCCCGTCACTACCCTTTGTGATGTCGGGAGGAACGCCCATGTGAAAGATTTTCGAAATGCGGGCGCTGTGATAGCCATTCTTTTTGAAGTGCTGGGCCCAACTGTCCTTGTCTACACCGACTTCCTTACGTCCGCTCGTGTAACCCGTTGCCTTGCTGGCATAGGGGTAATATCCAAACATGAGGGATGCCCGCGAAGGACCGCAGAAAGTGGCTTGGCAATAGGCCCGAGTGAACCGGGTACCCTCCGTGGCCAGCCGGTCGATGTTCGGTGTCTGGCAGAGTTTGTTCCCGTAACAACCCAAAGCAGTCGCAGTGAGGTCGTCGGAGATGATGAAGAGAACGTTGTAGCGCTCGCGGGCATTCAGGGCTGCAGCACTGAGCATCAATATGATGGTGACGAGGCGTGAGGTCATGTTAACTCTGCAGCACGCTCCAGCCATCCCGGTACGCACGATGGATTTGTTGGTTCGCCTGTTTGTCATTAGGGATGGTGGCCTTCATGGCGTCCCATTCGAGCCAGCGGGGCGAGTGCTGCATGGCGATGTTGCCGAGCAGGATGAACTCGGTGAGATCCGCTGCAAATTCGATGGGAGAAAGCAGGCCCTTCTGTTCGCCTTTCAATACGGCATTCACAAAGGCATCGTGATGTCCGATGGGATTCAGTTCGGGTAGGGTTACATCTGAAGATTTCTTGGTAGGCAACAGGATGGGGCTGTTGCCATGCCGCAGGACGAGGAGACCGGCCTCTCCCTTCAGCACGCAACCAAACCGGTATTTGATGCTCTCAGGAATCGCCGCCGTAAGGGCTTTAGGCGGGCGTTCGCGGCCGCTGACCCAGTTGACTGTTAGATTGCCGTCGGTATGGCGTGTGGCGGGGAAGAGATATTCGACGCGCTCATTGGTCGTCCAGTTGTGTTGATTGGGGGTACGGGTTTTCGATCGCACTTTGCGCGGTGCGGTAAGTTCCAGACCACGATACATGGCATTGAAAATGTGGCATCCCATGTCACCTAGGGTGCCGGTGCCAAAGCCCTGCCGGCGGCGCCAGTTTTTGGGATGATAATAGCCCTCAATAAAGGGTCGTTTTTCGCCGACTCCCAGCCAGCCTTCCCAGTTTAGGTCGGCCGGTACGGGATCCTGCTGGTTCGGCAACGGCTTCAGGTCGCCCCAGCTTTTTCCGCAGATCACCCATGCCTCCGTCACTTTGCCGATTAGTTGGCGCCGGATAAAATTCACCGCAGTGCGGTCATGTTTACTGGAAGCGCCTTGAGTGCCCATTTGTACAATCTTCCCATTGCGTTCGGCCGATTGTCTTAAGGCGCGGCATTCGCCGATGTTTTGCGCGAGAGGTTTTTGCAGATACACATGCTTACCGAGGTTCATGGCGCTCAAACCCATGATCCCGTGCATATGGTCGGGCGTGGAAATGCTGACGATATCGATGGACTCCCGGCCGTCTTGCAACATCTGCCGCCAATCGGAGTAGGTTTTGGTTCCTGGATAATTCGCCTTCAGTTTTTTGGCCGGGCCGGAATCCACATCGGCGGCTGCTACGAACTTCACTTTCGAATGGCCAGCCAGCGCCTTGATGTCCGCGGTACCCCGTCCCCCGATGCCCATGGCGGCATACTGCAGTTTCTGCATGGGTGATCCGGCCGCCCACGAATGTCGGCTGACAAAGGGCGCGCTCACGGCGAGGCCCGAGCTGGCGATAAATTTTCGGCGATTCATGGAAGGTGCGGCACACATCATGTTTATTCAGTTTTAGGTATTTCCCGGATACGCAGGTTGCGAAACTCCACCTGAGAGCCGTGGCCGAGCAGGGCGATGTGGCCTTTGGCCGGCCGTTTGTGACGGGTCATGTCTACTCTGTCCAATATGGTGACATCATTTAAAATGACTGTGATGAAATTTCCTTCGGCTCGAATCTCCTGCCGATTCCATTCGCCAACTGGCTTGAGATGCCCGCGCTTGGCGGCGGCGCGTTTGTAGATCGATCCGTGATACTGTGTGGGATTCAGCTTGGCATAACGCGGTGCGGAGTCATCAAGAACCTGAATCTCCATGGCGTTCTTGGCTGGATTACCGGTGAGTGGTGCCCGGATACCGATGCCGTTGTTGGCTCCGGGTGTCAGCTTGAACTCAAATTGAAAAATGAAATTGGTGTACTCCTTGGCCGTATAAATTTTCGCCCCCTTGCTTTTACGAGGCAAGGCAGTTAATACGCCATCTTGGGCCTGATAGCCCTCGGTTTGCCCAACCCAACCTTTCAGGTCTGTTCCATTGAACAACAGGATGAAGTCCGCCGTTTTCGAGGATTCGGCCCAAAGCGTGCATGAGAGCAGCAAACAAAACAAACCACTGAGTTTCATGACGTACTGAGAGTTCGTGGATTAACTCTCCAGTCCTTGGATGGTGCTGGCGGTGCTGCTGCCGAATTGATCGATCTCCACGCCCATGCGTTGGGCGAGGGGGACGAAGAGGTTGGCAAACGGCGTGTTGTTTTCCGGATCATGAGCGGCGTGGTGGCCGTGTTTGTAGCCGCCGCCGGCGAGCAGGATGGGCAGGTTGCGCCAGCTGTGGGAGGAGGCGTTGCCGAGGTTGGAGCCAAACAGGATCGCGGTGTGGTCCAGCAGATGGCCGCCGGCCTCCTTCACGCCCTTGAGCTTGGTGAGGAATTCGCTGAACACCGCGAACTCAGCCGCCTCAATGCGGGTGAGCTCCTCGATCTTTTGCTCATCGCGGCCGTGGTGGGAAAGCATGTGCCAGTCCGTGCGGACGCCGGGAATGTTGCTGGGCACGGCGTTCATGCCGCCGAGGGAATACGCGATCACGCGCGTGGAATCGGTCTGCAATGCCAGCAGGGTGAGGTCGTTCATCAGCCGTTGCTTGGCGAGGATGTCGTTGCGGTCGGCGACATCCTGCGGTTCCTTGTAATCGACCTTCGGCTTGGGGCGCTTGGCCCATTCCTTGTTTTGCTGCAGACGAATCTCCAGCTCGCGCACGGAGGTGAAATATTCATCGAGCTTCTCGCGATCGCGCGCGCCGAGGGAGATGCTGAGCAGCTTGGCATCGTCCAGCACGGTGTCGAGAATGCTGCGGCCGCGCTCGAGGTTCTTCAGTTCCTCGGCCACTTCCTGTTCGGTGCCGTCCACAAAGAGTTGCCGGAAAATTTTGGCCGGATGCATCTGCACGGGGATCTGCACGCCGTTGGCCGTCCACGACAACGACGAGCCGCGCGCGCCGATGGTCATCGAGGGGAACCGCGTGGCCGCGCCGATGTGACGGGCCATCAATTGATCAAGCGAGATGGTGTTCTTAAACCCGGCCAAACCCGGACGCGGCGCGCTGGTGAGCCAGGTGAGTTCGCTGGTGTGCCCGTTGGCGCCGTTGGAGTTTGGATGCGACAGACCGGAGAACACGGTGAAATCTTTCCGGTGCGCCGCGAGCTTTTTGAGATACACCGGCGCCTTGTAATTCGCGCCCGCCTCGGTCGGGATAAAGTTGGGCGCGTGAAAGCCGAGCCCGGCATTCATCGCCACAAAGCGTTTGGGCGCGGCGGCGGTCTTGGCAAAGGCGGGCGTCATGGCGCTCAGGAACGGCAGGGCCACAGTGGCGCCCGTGCCTTTCAGAAAGGCGCGGCGGCTCAGCGAGGTCTTGGTGGCGATGAAACTCATGTTACTTGTTCAGGAAAATTTCGGATTGGATAATACGATGTAACAGGTCGCGAAGGCGATGTTTGTTTTGGGCGGTGTCGGCGACGATGCGGTCCAGCTCGGCGCGATCGGAGAAGCCCAGCTCCCGGCCGGTGGCGAAGGTGAGCAGCTTGCCGGCCAAGGCGCGGGCGAGTCGGTCGTCATGCGTGGCGAGATAATCGCGATAGGCGGCGAAGTCCGTGTAGGCGCTGCCGTCGGTGAATTGGCCGGAGCTGTCCACGACCGGCCCGAGGCGGTACTGCACCTTGCGGCCGCGCACGACGGCATCGACGCGTTCGCTTTCGGAATTGCGATTGCGGAAGCGGTCGCGGCGCAGGCCGATGACGTCAAAGCTTTCCAGAGCGAACCCGAGCGGATCAATCTTGTTGTGGCAGGACGCGCAGCTGGCGACGTCCCGGTGTTTATCCAGCAGCTCGCGCAGGGTGGCGGCGCCGCGGATGTCCGGCTCCACGCCGGGGATGTTCGGCGGCGGCGGGGTGGGGGTGATGCCGAGGATGCGTTCCATCACGTACACACCGCGCACCACGGGCGAGGTGGTGGAGCCGTTGGCGGAGACCTTGAGCACACTGCCCTGGCTGAGGAAGCCGCCGCGCCAACTGTCGGCGGGCAGGTTCACCTTGCGGAATTTCGAACCGGTCACGCCGGCGATGCCGTAGTGCTCGGCCATGCGATCGTTAAGCAGGGCAAAGTCGCTCTTCACGACATTGGCGACCGGATGATTGCCGGCGATCAGTTCGCGCAGGAACGCCTCGGTCTCGCGCGGCATGGAAAAGCGCAGGTAGGGTTCGTATTCCGGATACAACGTGCGATCGGGCACGGTGAAATCCATCTCGCGCAGGTTCAGCCACGCCTCGGTGAAGTCGGTGATGAAACGGCCGAAGCGGGCGTCCTTCAGCAGCCGCTCGGTCTGGGCGCGGAGGTTGGGGCGCAGTTTGCCGGCGCGAGCGAGCGCGAGCAGTTCGGCATCCGGCGCGGTGCGCGTG
>CAJWVY010000116.1 GCA_913048135.1 uncultured Verrucomicrobiales bacterium | reverse complement strand
GCGCTCCATTCAATCAAGGGAGGGACGAGTTCCACCTCGTCCCTTTTTTGTGGCTACTTAACTGGACGCCCATGGTCCCGAGGCACACCATGCCATCAGGGCCAATGATGGGCGTTAATTCCCGTCATCCGGCTGGTCTTGAGTGACTCTTGTAAACGTGGCTTTGCGCCAGAATGTTACTTTGCCATCTTTCTTCACTTGAGTTTCAAAAAGCCTTTTATTTTTATTAATTATTTGGAACGTGCCGTACTCTTTGGCTCCATCGGGATAATCAGTCTTTGCGTGAAATGTTCTAGTTTTTAGATCATAAGTCTCTCTCGTATACCCTTCAGGTAGGCCTTCTCCTTTGAGACGCCAAATAAACACCCCCTGCTTGGCGTCATATTCTTTGACTCCAACAAAGGAAACATCCTTGTTGTTAATTTTCACGGTGAAAAGAGCCTCGGTTGACTTACCTTCGACTTTCCAGCGAATGGTCATAAACATGTCCTCATCCACCGGTTTACGAGGTAGACCAGTATTTGGATCAACTCCAATTAAGTGTGATTTGCCTTTACACCTCCACGTGCCAATATCATCGGCAAAAAGATCTGCCACCTGCTTGGGCGTTAATTTATTTTTTTCTGGCGGCTTGGGTTTTTTCCCGTCGTCTCCCATTAGAGGAAGAGCCATCACCATTACCAAAAACAAATGCTTCATATACCCCATTTTAACGCAACTGACCGCTGGATTCCAATTGCAATAACCAAATAATTAAATAATCGATACAATGGTGACTGTTGCGAAAAGCCCGATATTATGGTCGGGGAAGATGAAAGGGATTACCGCCTATTTGCTGTGTTTTGATTGGATGCTACTTCAACTTCGGCCGCAGCTTATATTTCTTCGCCAACCCCATCACCGTGCGCAGGCTTTTCATGCCGCCGGTGCAGGTCGGATCGCTGAGATTCTGTGCCGCCGCGCACACGGCCGTCAGTAGACTGCGCTGCAGATCCCAGTCTTCAAGGATACCCATCAGCATGCCGCTGCAAAAAGCATCGCCCGCGCCGGCCGCGCCTTTGATGTAGCTTTGCGGCAGTTTCAAGGAGGATTGCCAATACTCCGTGCCTTCCGCCGTGAGCACGTAGCCGCCCTCGGGAAAATGCACGCAAACCAATTCTTTCACGCCCTTGCTCAACAACGCCTTCGCGGCTTTGCGCAGGGCCGTGGTGTCCAGTGATCCGTTCTTGCGACGGATCACGTTGCCGGTGGTCTTGCCGGCTTCCAGTTCGTTGAGGATGCAGTAGTCCGTGTATTTCAGGATCGGCGTCACCACGCGGGCAAACCGGTCGCTGTCTTCGCTCACGCAATCGATGCTCGTCTTCAGCCCGGCGCGCTGGGCCTTGGCGCACACGGCCGCGCCGCGCGTGCCGTAGCGTGGATCGGCCGCATCAATGCCGTCGAGCAACAGCAGATAACCCACGTGAAATATCTTGGCGTTCGATTTCTTAAAATCCAGCCCCTTGCCGTCCCACAACGCATTGGCGCCCTGACAATGAAAGAAGGTGCGCCGGCCGGTCTTCACCTCGGTCATCACGTCCGTGTAGGAGGTGGGCGCCTTGGCGGTGGTGCGCATTTGCGAGGCATCAATCTTGTGCCGTTTGAGGTCATCGAGAATGTATTGGCCAAGCCCGTCGTTGCCCACGAGGCCGGCGGCGCTCATCGGGAATTTCGCGCCGAGCTTGGCGAGATTGATCAGCACGTTGTAGGGCGAACCGCCTGTGCCTTCGCTCTGGCTGAGGATGTTCGCCAGCGTCTCGCGCTGCGGAAACACATCCACCATCTTCACCTGATCCACGATCCAGCTACCCGCCGCCAATAATCCGTTTCGTTTCATAAAAAAGACGCCCGTTTATAGCGGCCGTCTCGGCAACGTGTCGAGCCCGTGGCGCAGCCTCAATGCCTCGCGGCGGTCTGGACCATCACGGTAAATTTCAGGCTCATCTCCAGGGCCTGGCCGGCGCTACTATTGATGGTAACACGCTTGATTTCCCCTGATCCCGCTGTACCCGTGAAAAAGGCTTCGCGGGTCTGGATCGCCACCACCCGCATATCTCGATCGTGTTTATCGATCACCTCGGTCATGACCCGGCAATTGCCGGTGAACCGCACGCGCCCGTTCTCCAGATGCGGGCGGATGGTCAGCACAATACCCGTGTCCAACGGTTGTTCGCGGCCGGGTACGGCGACCTCCCGCCCAATCTCGATCTGGGTCTCCTCGCCCTCCAGCACGATCACTCGTGGACTGGCCAGCTCGCGATCGGCCTCGTTAAACACCGCTTGGACCATCACCTGTTGCGGCGTATCTGCTTCGGCGGCACCGGATATTTTGGTATTGGCACAACCGGCCCCGATTAGCAGAACCGTCATTGGAATTAATAGAATTAAAATACGCATTACTACCTCCTGATCGTATTCTCCCGATGCTAGCCAGTCGCGCAAACAAATCCTATTCACCCTGAATTTGACGAACTGCACATCGTGCATTAATTTGACAGCCATAGCGATGAACATCCCGCATTACCACATCAACATTTTTTGGGACGACACCGAATCCTGCTTCGTAGCGGAGATGCCTGACCTCAAGCATTGCGTCGGTCAGGGGGATTCCCCACAGGAAGCACTCGAAGAAGTGCTGGAGACTCGTGACGCCTGGCTGGACGCCTGCCTCAGTGCCGGAGAGGAAATCCCCGAGCCCCAATACTCCGCCAATCAGCGAGCCTGATCCCCTTCGTTTCAGTGCTTTTGACATTGGTCATTGGCCCGTCCCCCTCTATGGTGCCGCCGTGTTTCGTCCCTGCATTGATCTGCATGACGGGCGCGTGAAACAAATCGTCGGGGGCACGCTCAGCGAGGCCGGCGCGGACACCAACTTTGTTTCTGAACGCCCAGCCGCCTGGTACGCTGAATTGTATCAACGTGATGCGTTACGTGGCGGGCACGTGATCCAGCTTGGCCCCGGCAATGAAACCGCCGCGCGGGAAGCCCTCGCCGCTTATCCCGGTGGACTCCAAATCGGCGGCGGCGTCAATCTCGACAACGCCGCCGGCTGGCTCGATGCCGGGGCATCTCACGTAATCATCACCTCCTGGGTGTTCCACGAAGGGCGACTAGATGAGGAACGCCTGTCCGCGCTGACCAAGGCCATCGGCGCCAAGCGGCTGGTGCTGGATCTTTCCTGTCGCCTGCGCGGTGGCCGGTACTGGGTGGTGACTGATCGTTGGCAAACCTTCACCGAAATGCCCTTGGACGAAACCATCCTGCGCCAGCTCGCCCCCCGTTGTGCCGAATTCCTCGTGCACGCAGTGGATGTGGAAGGTAAACAGGCCGGCATTGATCACAATTTGATCCAGCTCTTGGCCGCGCACGCGGAGATTCCCGTCACCTACGCCGGAGGAGCCAACCAATTGGCGGATTTGGACACCGTCCGCCATGCTGGTCAAGGCCGCGTGCACCTCACTATCGGTAGCGCCCTCGATATCTTTGGCGGCGCGCTCAAGTATGAGGACTGCGTGAAATATAATCGTCGGCACGGTGGGAATTAATTTCACCCCACAACGCTCTTGCTGTAACCGTTTCGGCTGTTACCCTCCACGGCATGCGAATCATTTTGTGTGTAACTGCCCTCCTCCTCACACTACCGGTGAAGGCCCAGAAGAAAAAAGGCCCCCTTGCGCCGGTCACGGATGACCCCAAGCTACCGCGTGTTCTGCTGATTGGTGATTCGATTTCCATTGGCTATACCCTACCTACCCGCGAGTTTCTGAAAGGCAAAGCCAATCTACACCGCATCCCTGCAAATGGCGGCCCAACCACCCGCGGATTAGCGAGTATCGATGCGTGGATCGGCGAGTCCAAGTGGGATGTCATCCATTTCAACTGGGGTCTGCACGATCTCAAGTATATGGGCCCGAACGGCGAGAATTTGTTTCCCAAGGAAAAAGGCGGTAAACCCCAAGTGCCTTTAGCAGATTACGAAAAGAATCTCGAGAAGCTCGTGGTGCGTTTGAAAAAGACCGGCGCAACCTTGATCTGGCGCAACACCACGCCCATCCCTCCTGGCTCCAAGGGCCGGTATGTCGGTGATTCCGTGAAGTACAATGAAGCCGCCGCAATCGTAATGAAAAAGCACGACGTGCCCACGCACGACCTCTTCACGATGAGCAAGAAGCGCATGGAGGAACTGATGCTGCCGGCCAATGTGCATTATAAAAAAGAAGGCTCCGTCGCGCTTGGCAAGGATGTGGCGCGCGTCATTTTGAAGGCGCTGAAAAAATAGCGTGGCCAAGCTTTACTTTTACTACTCGTCGATGAACGCAGGGAAATCAACCACCCTGCTGCAGTCGGCCCATAACTACCGCGAACGCGGCCTCACACCGCTGTTGTTCACCCCACAACTCGACACACGAGCCGGCCAAGGCCGCATCGCCTCGCGCATTGGGCTCGAGACCGAGGCGCGCACCTTTACGCCCGCCGACGATCTTCATCAACTCACCGTGTCCGCCGGTACTATTGATTGCGTGCTCGTCGATGAGGCGCAGTTTCTCACCCGCGCGCAGGTCTACCAACTAGGCGAAATCGCCGACCAGCTAGGTGTTCCTGTGCTCGCCTACGGTCTGCGCACCGATTTCCAGGGAAACCTCTTTGAGGGTAGTCAACAGCTACTTGCTTGGGCGGACAAGCTTATCGAGATCAAAACTATCTGCCATTGCGGCCGCAAGGCGACGATGGTGTTGCGAACCGACGAAGTTGGTAATGTCGTACGTGAAGGCGAGCAGGTAGAAATCGGTGGTAACGACCGCTACACGTCCGTATGCCGAAAATGCTTCAAGGAAGGCATGGCCAATCCGCAGCCCGGTGACCTGCCGCTGTAGCGATCGCCATCACTCAACAGTAGATTTACCAATCCGGCAGGCGCTAGAAGCTCTCCTTCACCTCATGGGAATCCTCGTGTTCGTGCTGATAATTATCCACGAACTCGTCCATGCCCTGCTCGAAGAAGAACCGCTCCTCGCCGAGCGTCGGCTCCAAATCATCCAGCCAGGTGGCCTTGGGATTGTACTTGGCGAAGAACACCTTGTTGGCCCAGTAGGGATTACGGCCTTGGATGAACTTCATCACGAACACCTTCTCCCCGTGGATCTCGGTCACACCATCCACACACACCTTACCAGGCGTGCAGCTCATGCTCGGACCGCGCACCGTGCGCGCCAATCCGCTCACTTGATTGTACGCACGGCTGAAGATGTCGTACGCCCGCGCCAGCGGCACCTCGAAGTAATTTTTCGGGCCCGTGTCGCGTTCCACAAACATGTAGTACGGCACGGCACCGAGCGCCACTTGCTTGCGCCACAGGGCGGCCCAGATGTCCGGATGATCATTCACGCGCTTGATCAATGGCGCCTGACAGCGGACTACCGCGCCGGCATCAATCAACCGCTTCACCGCCTGCTCAGAAACGTCGGTTGAAAACTCCACAGGATGACTGCTATGCGCCATTACTGCGAAGTTTTTGCCCGCTTTGCGCACCTCGCCAATGAGGCGCATCAAGTCATCCGCATCCTCACCCTCGGTGAAGCGGTAAGGCCAATAGGCAATAGCCTTGGTGCCCACCCGGATGCTGTTCAGGTGCGTAATGTTCATCAGCGGCTCGATGTATTGCCGCAGGAACTTTGTCTTCATGATCATCGGGTCGCCGCCGGTGATCAGTACGCTGTCGATTTGGGGATTCTCCTCCACGTACCGGCGCAGTTGCTCCGGTTCCTTGTTCGAAAACTTCAACTCATTGTCGCCGATAAACTGCGCCCAACGAAAGCAGTACGTACAGTAGGCGTGACAGGTTTGGCCTTGCGCCGGGAAGAACAGTACCGTCTCATTATACTTGTGCTGCATACCCGGCAGCTCCACGCCATCGAGCATCGGCTTGTTCAGCTCCTGCTGCCCCGCCGGATGCGGGTTCAATCGCGCCTGAATCTCGCGCGCTGCCAGCTTGATCTCGGCATCGGGTGCCTCCCGGCTCACCAGATCGCGCATGCGCTGGAAATCCGCATCGGCCAGCATCCCGCGCTGCGGCACAGTCAACTGGTACATCGGATCATTCGGCAGGTTATCCCTGTCGATAAGGTTTTCTAATACATAGTTATTGACCTTGAAGGGCAACACCGCCGAGACGGCTTGCATATCCTTCACCTCTTCCCCATTTAAACCGAGGACCTCGGCGATCCGAGGCAGGTCGTTTCGGGTATTGGCTTTATACGGTTTCATGGAAAACTCCTAGTTAATATAACACAAACTGGGTTCATCTGCCGACAAAAGTGCCGACCTCTGGGGCATAACCCCTGACGTTGGATGTGTTTGACTATGACATAATCCTGAACCCGACCCAAGTCTGGATTGTAAGTTTTCTTTAACTATAAGGGTAAGGTGTTCAAGCAATAAGTTTTGTTAAATCAATCGCCCAATCTGGGCGACTCCGCGATTGCCCGTGTCCATCCAAGACAGTAAGATTTCCGCTTATGAGCGATTTTACACGGCTTCACGCCCTTTTCCTCGCCCTGACCATTTCACTACTGGTCGGCTGCGCCGATTTCCAAGCCCAAAGCCGCGCCGAGTCCGCCAAGGAATACAACGAGCTGGGCCTGTGGATTAATAACACCAATGAACTGGCCAAACTTCCCGCCCCACCCAAGCCCGATGACGGCTGGCTGAGCCTCTTCAACGGCAAGGATCTATCCGGCTGGGAAGAAACCGATTACGCCGGACGCGGCAATGTGAAGGTGCAAAACGGCGAATTGCACATCGAGAACGGTCTGGTCATCACCGGGGTCACTTACACCAACAAAACCGTCCTACCTAAGACCAACTACGAGATCGAGTATGAGGCCAAGAAATTAAACGGCACGGATTTCTTCGGGCTGCTCACCTTTCCCGTGGGCGATGCCCATGCCTCGCTAGTCACCGGCGGCTGGGGCGGCGCGGTCACCGGTATCTCCAGCATCAACAGCATGGACGCCTCCGAGAACAACACCACCGTATATCTCAAATTCAACAAGGATCACTGGTACAAATTCCGCCTGCGCGTCACGCCCGATAACCTGAGCGTGTGGATGACCCCGAAGGAACACCTCATCCCGCTGAACGCCACCGTGGCCAGCGTAGTCAAAGCCTACCAGGAAGACGCCGCCAAGGTCGGCCAAACCCTCACTGCCGAACAGGCCGAAGCCGCCCTGCGTGCGATCAACCCGAAGCTGGATAAAAACATCCCCGCGCGTGACACCATCTATTTTCCGGGCGAAGCCCAGATCATCAACGAGACCATCAAGGATAAGGTCGTAAACATGCGTGTCGGTGAGATTGAACTCTCCGCCCCGCTCGGCTTCGCCACCTTCCAGACCTACGGCGTCCTCCGCAACATCCGCATGCGGCGGATCAAATAATTAAAGCCGCTGCGCGAAGTGAATCTGGCGCGCCACCTCCTGAAAACCGCAGGAGGGATAAAGCGATTGTCCCAGCGGATTGCTGACCATCGTTTCTATTGTAGCGTACTCCAGTTTCTCCTCCCTGAAAAACGCCAGTGCGTGCTCCAG
This sequence comes from uncultured Verrucomicrobiales bacterium, assembly GCA_913048135.1. Classification (GTDB taxonomy): domain Bacteria; phylum Verrucomicrobiota; class Verrucomicrobiia; order Limisphaerales; family UBA1100; genus UBA1100. Next base: position 2,356 of record CAJWVY010000116.1, on the reverse strand, counting down.
TAATGCCCGGCCGATCCCCTCGCGGCGCGCCCACGCCGCCACAGCCAGATTTGGAATACGCCCCTTGCCCGCATCCCGGTCTATTCGGGTGGAAATATAGCCGGCCACCAGCCCATTGGCCTCAGCCACAAATACGCCCTCCGCGAAGATCGCCACATCCTCGTCTACATGCCGCGCCTTGCGCCAGCGCCAGTCATGCCCCGCGAATTCCCCCTCCAATACCCGTTCGGTGGCATGATCTAGGGAAACCCCTTCAAACCCTTCCATCGTGATGGCCTTCAAGGATTCCAAATCCCGCCGATGATATGACCTAATATTGAATTGCATCTTTCTCATCCAACCAATTTCCACCGAGAACCACCAGCCTTTTTGCGCTCGCCCCTTGCTTCGTTTAACCCCCTGCGGCATCATCCGCCGTGCATTTGGCGCATTTACGATTGCGGGATTTCCGGAACTACACCCGGCTGGATGCCGACTTCGAACCTGGATTCCACCTCCTGCTCGGCCGCAATGCCCAAGGGAAAACCAATATTCTGGAAGCACTGCATTTGCTCGCCACCCTGCGCTCCTTTCGTGGCGTAGGCAGCGCAGCCATGGTGCGTCATGGCCAACCCGGATGGTTCGTAGGCGGCCGCGCCATCGGCACAAGCACGCATGATGTCCGTATCTACTGGTCCTCCCGCGAACGCCGACTCACACTCGACCAGCAACCAATCAAGCGCCTCACCGATTACCTCGGCACCTTTCGAACCGTTGCCTTTTGCACGGAAGATCTGACCCTTGTGAAAGGGGCTGGCCGTGGTCGCCGCCGTTTTCTGGATTTCCTCCTCACCCAAACCGTCCCCGGCTATCTTCCCCTGCTCCAGCGTTACACCCGTGCCGTGCGCGCCCGCAACGCGCTTCTCAAACGCAAGCCGATTGATGAAGCCTCCCTTGATAGTTTCACCGCTGAGGTCATCCAACTGGGCAACCAGCTCATCGCCCACCGGCACGACCTTATGCCCGCCCTCGCGCCTCGAATCCAAGCTGCCCATAAACGCATCGCCCCCAATGGTGAAGAATTGCGAGTAGAATTAATACCAAGTGTAAAAAAAGATTTTGCCGCAGAATTGGAACTCACCCGAGATCGTGAACGCAAACATGGAGCCACCATCATTGGGCCACACCGAGATGAAATAGCCCTGCTCCTACACGATCGTTCCGCCGCCGATTATGCCAGTGAAGGCCAAAAGCGAACAATTGCTATCGCCCTCAAAATTGCTCAAGCCGAACATCTCACTGAGATACACGGTGCTCCTCCTGTTTTATTAATCGATGATGTGATGGGCGAATTAGACGAACATCGCCGCCAAGGTTTTCTGCCTCTGCTCGAAAAATGTGGATCCGGCCGAGGCCAAGTGTTTATGACCTGCACTGAGGAAAACTGGCCCCATGATTTGAACAGAGTTCTGCAACGCTGGAAAATACATAACGGCACTCTTCTGCCCTGCTAACAAAACAACAAGGCCGCTGGGGGAACGTCCCCCAACGGCCTGTCTGTCGTCCAACCGGTAGTAGCTCGACCTGCAATCGAGCTGGAGTCAATCTGAAGAAAACCAATGGCAACCAAATGGCTCGCAAGCAACGGTTATGTGACGGTTCAGAATTTGGTAATTATTCTATAGCCCCGAGCACTTCCTCGACCACGTCGGAAGCGTCGCCGAAGCACATGCGGGTGTTTTCTTTGAAGAACAGCGGGTTAGCCACGCCTGCGTAACCGGTGGCCATGCCGCGTTTAAAGACCACTACGGTCTTGGACTGCCAAACCTCCACCTGCGGCATGCCGGCGATTGGGCTTTCCGGATTTTCCAAGGCATCCGGGTTCACAATATCGTTGGCGCCAATCACAAGCACGACATCCATTTCCGCCAGATCGGGATTGATCTCTTCGCGGCCGAGCACGATGTCGTACGGCACATCAGCCTCAGCAAGGAGCACATTCATGTGGCCCGGCAATCGACCGGCCACTTCGTGGATCCCGAAATAAACTTCCGTGTCCTCATCGCGCAGTTTTTGGGTCAACCGGCTCACGCCGTGCTGGGCTCGCGCCACCGCCATGCCGTATCCCGGCACAATCGCCACTTTCTTGGCCTGCCGCAACAGATCGGCCACCTGCGCGGCTTGAACCACCTGACAATCCTCCACTCCCTTGCTTTCACCGGAGCCACCACCGCCGCCAGCCGAGGCAATGCCACCAAAGATCACGTTGGCAAACGAACGATTCATGCCCCGGCACATGATGTAACTGAGAATGGCGCCACTGCTGCCGACTAAGGCCCCGGTAATGATCAGCAAATTATTGCTCAACATGAAGCCC
>CAJWVY010000115.1 GCA_913048135.1 uncultured Verrucomicrobiales bacterium | reverse complement strand
GGTAAATTCATCCGCAATCTCCAGCGCGCTGGGAAGAAAGCCCGCCTTGAAAATCTGCCGTAACCCCTTGGCCGCCGCGGCAATGGTCGGCATGCCCACGGACAACGCCGCTCGATACGGCGGCAACGGCAAAAGTTTGAGCGTCACTTCGGTCACCACGCACAGCAACCCTTCGGTACCAGTGAAAAAGCGCGGAAAGTCGAAGCCGGTTTTATTTTTATGCGTGCGACTACCCACGCGTGTGATCGTGCCATCGGGAAGCACTACTTCCAGTCCCAACACATAATCGGAGGTGACCCCATACTTGAGACAGCGTGGACCGCCGGCGTTGGTCGCCACGTTTCCGCCTATGCTGCAATCCGCTCGGCTAGCCGGATCAGGCGGATAGTACAATCCTTTGGCCTCGGCCTTGGCCTGAAGATCCGCAGTGATTACTCCAGGCTGGGTCACGGCCACGAAATCGTCCTCATGGATTTCCTTGATCCGTCGCATGCGCGCGACAGAAAGGGCTATACCGCCGCGTAACGGCACGCACCCACCCACGTAGCCATAACCGGCCCCGCGCGGCGTCACCGGAATTTGATGACGATGGGCAAACCGAAGAATTGTGCTGACCGCTTTGCTCGAACGTGGCAAGGCCACGGCTTCGGGTCGACCGGTGGCAAACCATTTATCCCCCTGATGCCCCTCTAACGTAGCCGAATCGAGCTTCAATTCGCCCGGCGCCAACTGGGCCTGCAATTTCCCCCAGAGTTTAGGATTCGTTTTCTTCATCCGCCTTGATCAACCGACGCGCCTCGGTTTCCTGCGCGGACGGAACCTGCACACGAATGCCCCCGGTGGCAAGCGAGTAACCTTCCATGCTCAGCGCGGCCGCCTCGCCTTCCACGGTGGCATCCAGTCCGGCCGTTTGTAGGCGAGCACACACGATCTGCGCCTGCACGGGATTGAACGCCGTGAACACCGTCACGCGGTCCATCTCACTTGGGCTTCACGCTGCGCGGCGGATTGATGAGCCGCTCGGGTTTGGGTTTGTAGAAAATCCCGCGGGCATTGAGGTTGCTGGCGAGATTTGAGAAATGGATGGCCGTTCCGTTTAGGTTGGTGAGCACGGCCTGAAATTGCAGTCGCATCTCCTCGTTCTTCAGGAGTCCGCCCGCTAGACCTTGGCCGGACTCAATCTCCATGAGAATCCGGTTCGCGCTCTGAGTAATGCCCTTGATGCTCTCGGTGGCCGTCGCCAAGTTCTCCACCACCGCGGTGATGTTGGTGCGGTTATTGGCCAGCGTGGATTGCAAATCGGCCGTGGTCTTGTCGAGCTTCACAGAAAACGCCTCGATGTTGCTGAGCGCGCTTTGGACGGTGGGCGCGTTGGTAGCAATGAGCACCTCGAGTTCACCAGCCGAGGCGTGCAGGCGGCGGGTGAACGCCGCAAAATTGGTCACGCTGGTGTGAATCGCTGGCGCGTTGGTGTCCATGGCCTCGCGCAACTGATCCGTAAACTCGGAGAAGTTGGCCATGCTGGTGTTGAAATTAGTGATACTGGCCTGTAGCACGGGCGCATTAGTTTGCACGGCCCCGCGCAGTTCCTTGGCGAAGGCACTCAGCTCGGCCACACCGGCAGTCAGGGCCGGACCGTTGGTGGTGATCAGGCCGTCCACTTTGGTGGAAATTTGATTCAACTTCTCGGAGGTCACCCGGAATTCCGCAATGGCCGCGGTGATATTTTCCACAGAATTCGAGCTCAGCAAATTGGTGTTCACATTGCCCACCAGCAAATCGATCTTTTCCACCGCTCCATCCAACCGTTCTATCAGACCACTGACCTTTTGCCCCACCTGCTCAACATCAAAAGGAGATTCACATAGATGCTCCGAGCCCTCGGCCAGCTCTTTACCCATAGTTTCACCAGGGAACACTCCAATGAATTGGTCCCCCAAAAACCCCGTGGATTTAATGCGGAACGTCACACCTTCCCGCACGCGAGTCCTATACTCCGGGTATAACTCCACATTGATCAATACTTCGCGCCCATCTTCCGTCAGATCGAAACTGTCAACATAGCCAATCTTCACACCAGACATCAGCACTGGTGAATCACGAATAATAGTCCCAGCGTTGGAGGTGCGCAGCGTCAAGGGATAGGTGTTACGCAAGCCGAAGCCTGATTCACTGAATTTAATGCTCATCACCGCTGCCATTGCCAATAGCACGATGACAAACAATCCAATCTTGAACTCTAATCGACCTCCACTCACGAGAAATCCGCCTCCTTCAAATCCGCCTCACCCCTTATGAACCGTGCAACCTGCGGATCATTAGAATTGAAAACTTCATCAGCAAGTGCGTCCAGATAAACTTGTCCGTCTCGCAGGTAAATAATTCGCTGCCCCATACGTCTAGCGCAACGCATGTCGTGAGTGATTACGATTGACGTAACTTTATAGTGATCACGCACTCGCATCATCAATTGATCGATGCTATCAGCCACAACCGGATCCAGTCCTGTAGTCGGTTCATCATATAGGATAATCTGTGGCCGATGCACAATGGCCCGAGCCAAACCGACTCGTTTCTGCATACCCCCAGACAGTTCCGAGGGCATCTTCCCGCCGACTCCGGGTAATTCCACCAGTCCCAGCACCTCTTCCACGCGTCGATCGATCTCTGCAACTTCGGTCACACCCGAGCGCCGCAGAGGAAATGCAATATTATCGTGGACACTCATCGAGTCAAACAACGCCGCACTCTGAAAAAGCATGCCGAATTTTTGCCTAACGCCAAGCAGTTGACGCTCAGTCATACCCACCAAATCCTGACCATCAACACGCACCGAGCCTTCATCAGGCGAAAGTAAGCCAACTAAATGCTTTATTAGCACACTTTTACCAGTACCACTCCGCCCAATAATCGCTACGCTCTCGCCCTCCTTTACAGAAAAGGAAACCGAATTGAGAACCACTTGGTCACCAAAACTCTTTTTGATTTGGGAAACCTCAATCATCATCCCTGATACAACAAAGCCCGTAAAAAGAGTGTTAGAAAAAAGTTAGAAACCAGTATGGCAATACATGAGTGCACAACAGCTTCGTTAGTAGCGCGGCCAACACCTTCTGCACCATTCCCACAGTTAAGACCTCGATAACAGCTAATCAAGGAGATGAGTAAACCGAAAACTAGAGCCTTTATGACGCCCATTAGAATATCCTCTTCATCCGCATAAAAGTACATGTGCTTTAAGGAAAATGCTGTTTCGACTCCAAGCAAAGAACCCGCCAAAATCATGGCCGCAAAAATACCTGTAGCCCACGCAAGTATGGTCAACAACGGCATGGAAATAAGCGTAGCTAAAACTCGAGGCACAACCAGATGATCTACTGGGTGGGTTGCCATCGTACGTAAGGCGTCAATTTGCTCCGTAACTCGCATGGTCCCCAGCTCGGCAGTCATGGCCGCTCCCACACGCCCCGCCACCATTAAGCCTGCAAGCACTGGGCCTAGTTCACTAGTCATTGCAACCCCCACCACTCCCAGCGTTGCGGTATCCATTTTTACTTTATGAAATTGATAGAAAGTTTGGGCGCAAAAAACCATACCGGTTGAAGCACCGGTCGTTAACACAACAAACTGCGACTTCAGGCCGATGAAGTGCATTTGCTTCATGAACTCCGCCCAGTTTAAACGAACAGAAAATATAGACCGGACAACCTCGCACGCTAAAAGCGCCACGCGGCCCATGCCTTCCACAAAGCTGGATAATTCCCCCTTGGCGGCGTTCATGCCACCTCACTCCTTTTGATGCGCCCCGCAGGACGCGAATTAGTCGCCGGCCACAGCGGTTTCGGCGGCCGATTTTTGCGTAAAGGTCAGCTTGTCTTCGTCGGCCGATACTTGGATCGGCTGGCCTTCGACCAGTTTGCCCCGCAAAATTTCCTCGGCCAATGGATCCTCCATGAACCGTTCCACCGCGCGCCGCATCGGCCGCGCGCCGTACTCGGGATCGTGCCCTTTTTCCACCAGGAAATCGCGAGCCTTTTCGTCGAGCACTAGATTGATGTCCTTTTTCTCCAGACGCTCCACGACCTTGCCGATCTCCAGATCGAGAATCTTCATCAAGGCCTGCTTGTCGAGCGCGTGGAACACGATGACATCATCGAGCCGGTTGAGAAACTCCGGACGAAACGCCTTCTTGGCTTCGTCCATGATCAGCTCCTTCATCTTCTCGTAATCGACATCCTCATCGGAATTGTTGAACCCGATCGACTTGCTCCTCTTAGCGCTCTCCGCGCCAACGTTTGAGGTGAGCAAAATAATCGTGTTCCGAAAATCAACCGTGCGGCCCTGGCTGTCTGTCAGCTTACCCTCCTCCAGAATCTGGAGCAGCATATTGGACACATCCGGGTGCGCCTTTTCAATCTCGTCAAAGAGCACCACCGAATACGGCCGGCGGCGCACCTGCTCGGTCAATTGACCGCCTTCTTCAAATCCGACATATCCCGGAGGCGAACCCACCAGACGTGAGCTGGCGAATTTCTCCATGTACTCGCTCATGTCGATCTGGATCAACGCCTTGGGATCGCCAAAGAGTTCCTTAGCAATCGTCTTAGCCAGCAGCGTTTTACCAACGCCGGTGGGGCCTAGCAGCGCAAAGGCGCCGATTGGCCGGATGGGATCCTTGAGATCCGCGCGGGAACGTCGCAGTGCCTTGCTCAAAGCCTCGACGGCGTCGCTCTGGCCGATGATCGTTTCCTCCAGCGTTTTTTCCATGCTGAGGAGTTTCTTGATCTCGTCCTTCTCCATCCGCTGCAGAGGAATGCCGGTCCACTTGGAAATTACCTGCATGATGTCCTCATCGGAAATCACCACGCGATTGTCCGCGCTGGCGGCTTTCCATTCCTCCATGGAAGTCTCAAGGTTTTCCTTGGCCTGCTTTTCCTCGTCGCGCATGGCGGCGGCGCGCTCAAAATCCTGTTCCTTGATCGCCTCTTCCTTCTTCTCCTTGATCTCCTCGATCTTCTGCTCGAGTTCCTTGATCTCCGGCGGGCGAGTCATGGTTTTGATGCGAGCCCGGGAACCGGCCTCATCCATGACATCAATTGCCTTATCCGGTAGATAACGCGCCGTGATGTAGCGATCGGAAAGTTTAACAGACGCCTCAACCGCTTCATCGGAGATCTCGGCGTTATGGTGATCCTCATATTTGCCACGCAGGCCCTTGAGGATTTCCACGGCTTCATCAATCGACGGTGCCTCCACTTTCACGGTTTGGAAACGGCGTTCTAGGGCGGCGTCTTTTTCAATGTATTTACGATACTCATTGAGCGTCGTGGCACCCACGCATTGCAGTTCTGCTCGGCTGAGTGCGGGCTTAATGATGTTGCTCGCGTCCATCGTGCCTTCGGCCGAACCGGCACCAACGATGGTGTGCAGCTCGTCGATAAATAGGATTACGTTCTTGGCCCGGCGAATTTCATCCATCACCGCCTTGATTCGTTCCTCAAATTGTCCGCGGTACTTGGTGCCCGCCACCATCAGGGCAAGGTCAAGTGTCACCACGCGTCGATCGCGCAGGAGTTCCGGCACATTACCGGCGATAATTTCTTGGGCGAGCCCTTCCACAATCGCCGTCTTTCCCACGCCGGCTTCACCGAGGAGTACAGGGTTATTCTTGGTGCGGCGGCAGAGAATCTGGATGACGCGCTCAATTTCGTCGGCCCGGCCGATTACCGGATCCATCTCGCCTTTGCGGGCGATCTCGGTGAGATCGCGTCCGAAGGCGCGCAGCGCGGGCGTCTTATTGCCCTTTTTGCCGCCCTTTGTCGGTGCGGTCTCCTCACCTTCCTCTTCCTCCTCCATTTCCTCATCGCTCATGGCGAAGTTGGGATCGAGTTCCTTGAGAATTTCTTGGCGGGTTTGTTCGATATCAATGTCGAGATTCTTTAGCACGCGCGCAGCCACTCCGTCGCCTTCACGCAGGAGCCCCAGCAAAATGTGCTCGGTGCCCACGTAGGTGTGCTGCAGTTGCTTGGCTTCCTTGGAGGCAAGGTTCAGAACCTTCTTCACGCGCGGGGTATAGGGAATGTTGCCGACCTGTTTTTGGTCCGGGCCCGTGCCAACTTGTTTTTCCACCTCAAGCCGCACCGTCTCCAAATCGAGTCCCATCTTCTGGAGAACGTTAACCGCCACGCCCTGCCCAAGCTTAATGAGCCCAAGCAGCAAATGCTCCGTGCCCACAAAGTTGTGGTTAAACCGGTCCGCCTCCTTGCGCGCCAACGCCAGCACCTGCTGCGCTCGCGGCGTAAAATTGCTCATGCCCTCGTCACTCATCGCTCAAAATTTAATTTAACTGAAATCCCCGTTTTCGTCCAGCAATCCAGATGCCAACTTATGCCCAGCAAAGCGTAAAACCCCAATGAATTGGACGGAATCTGGGGGCTTTCCCTTCCTATTCGCTCACCTGAGGCCCCTGCACCCCGCTCAGTCGGGTTCGAAGCAAATCCGCCCGGTGCACGTCGCGTTCTTCACCGGACAATTTTTCCCCCACCAACTGCTGCAAATGCGCCGGTTGCGTAATCAAAAAGAGCTCATCCACCACCGAGGTCTTCAATTCATCGAACATACCCAGCTTCACGCCGAGGCGGATCAGCGACAATTGGTTCATCGATTCCTTGCTGCTCACGATATGAGCATTGGCCAGCGCGCCGTACGCGCGACCGATGTGGTTGAACAATTCCTTCGGTTTCCCTTGCTGCAACGTCCCTCGTGCGTTGGTCTCGTGCTCGATAATCTGCAGCACCACCTTATGGATCCGCTCGATGATATCCGCCTCGCTCTCGCCCAACGTCATCTGGTTGGACACCTGAAAAATGTGCCCGAGCGCCTCGGTGCCTTCCCCGTATAACCCGCGCACCGCATGACCCAGCTTTGTCACTGCCTGCACGATTTGGTTCACCTGATCCGTCAACACCAAGCCCGGTAAGTGCAACATCGCACTAACGCGGATGCCCGTGCCGAGGTTGGTGGGGCACGCCGTCAAATAGCCGTAGCTGGCATCATACGCGTATTCCAGTTTCTTCTCCAAGCTCGTGTCAAACCGGTCGATCTTCTGCCAAACCTGCTTGATCTGCATGCCCGGCAGGAGCGCCTGCATACGGAGATGGTCCTCTTCGTTGACCATTACACTGAGCGTTTCGTCCTTGTTCAACACCAACGCACTGCCACCACCCTTGGCAGCATGTTCACGGCTAATCAGGTGGCGTTCCACCAATAACTGTTTATCCAGCGCCTTCAGGTCGCCCATGCCACTGGAGAATCCCCCGCGCATGGCCGAAGCCCCGGAGACAGACGGACGGATCGCTTCGCACGATTCCTCGCGGCTGGATTTCTTGGCCCGACCCGGAAATGGCACCCCTGAAATGTTGCGGGCCAACCGCACCCGACTGGACAGCACCACATGATCCTCCGGACCACCATTGGCTGAGATTTCATCTGAAGGCGTTAGAAAATCCAACAACTCCATCAGGATCCCTCCTCCACTGAAGCAACGGATTCCAGCTCCTTCAACTGATCACGCAGTCGCGCAGCCTCCTCGTAGTTTTCCGTCTCAATCGCCTTTTGCAGCTGCTCGGCCAACGAATCGCGCTGCTTGGTGATATCCAACTTCGCACGCAACGCCTTGGGCACTTTGCCGACATGCTGCGTGCCCTTATGCATTTGCTTGAGCATGCCTTCCAGCGGTTCGCCAAAGACCGTGTAACAGGTCGAGCACCCGAGCCGACCGGTCTTCTTGAAATCCGCCTGGGTAAATCCGCAGGTCGGACATTCGAGCTCGGCACTCACTGATTCCATTTCGGAAGAGGCCCCGAGGCCGAGCAGTAAATCCGCCAGCGCAAAACCCTGCGGATCAGTCACGCCCTTGTCCTTGGCGCATTCCTCGCAGAGATCAATCTTCTTCATCTGACCGTTCACAATCTCGGTCAGGTGCACCGTGGCCTCATTATCGCAATCTGGTTGGCAACACTTCATGTTTCTTTATATCGCCTCGCCCGTGGAGTTCGTCAAATTTTGATAGGCCTTAATCAGATTCTTGGTCAACTTACCGGGCTTACCCGAGCCGATCTGGCGGCCGTCAATCTTCACCACCGGGACAACTTCAGCCGCTGTGCCGGTGATAAACACCTCATCGGCATTGTAGAGATCATACCGCGTCAAATTCGGCTCGGTCACCTCGACACCCAACGATTTGGCCAACTCAATCGCCACGCCGCGCGTGATGCCGTACAGCGCGCCGGCCGCCAGAGGCGGAGTCAGCAATTGCCCACCCTTAAGCATAAACACATTGTCGCCCGTGCACTCGGCCACAAATCCCTGACTGTTGAGCATGATCGCCTCCACGCAACCGGCATTGATCGCCTCTATTTTGGCGAGAATGTTGTTCAGATAATTCAACGACTTGATCGCCGGGTTTACCGCATTGGTGTGATTACGCGTTGTCGGCACTGTGACGATCTCGAGGCCTTTCTTATAAAATGTCTCGGGATAAAGCTGAATCTTGTCCGCGATGATAATCACCTGTGGCTTGCTGCAGCGGTTAGGGTCCAAGCCCAACGTACCCGCGCCACGCGTCACTACCAGCCGGATGTAGCCATCGCGAATCTTGTTTCGCTTGCAGGCTTCTCGCACGGCGGCGCAAATCGCCCGGTGGCTCATGGGAATCTTCAGCAGGATCGCCTTGGCCGAGTAAAAAAGCCGGTCCACATGCTCGCTGAGCTTAAAGACGCGGCCATTATAAGCACGAATGCCCTCGAAGACGCCATCGCCATAAAGCAGGCCGTGGTCAAACACGGAGACCACCGCCTTCTTTTCATCCACAAATTTTCCGTCGACAAATACCTTCATCGGTCGGCGCACCTTAGCCGCATCCTCCTTGCCGGAGCAATCTCTCACTATTCACACACCCGGCCATCCTTCAAATGCACCACGCGCTGGGCGGCTCGGGCCACCGTTTCGTCGTGTGTCGCCACCAAAAGTGTCAACTGTCGCTCGGCATGCATTCGCTTAAGAAGGTCAATGATTTCCGACTCCGTGCCGGTATCCAGATTACCGGTTGGCTCATCGGCCAGCACGATCTCCGGTTTATTCATCAGTGCCCGGGCGATCGCGACCCGCTGTTGTTCGCCGCCGGATAATTCCGATGGCCGGTGATCCATTCGGTCACTGAGCCCCACGCTGTCAAGCAACTCGCGCGCCCGCTGTTCTGACTCGGCCTGCGGCCGCCGTAGCACCTGCGCAGGCAGTTGGACATTTTCCAGCGCATCCAAGTCCGGCAACAGATGATACGCCTGAAACACAAAGCCCACGTGGCTCCCTCGAAATTCCGCTGCCTGTGCCGGCGTTTGGACGCGAAGCGGTTCGCCCCCAAACCGAATGGCTCCGGCCGTCGGCCTATCCAAGCCGCCCAACAATTGCAACAGCGTGCTCTTACCCGAACCGGACGCACCCTGCAGCGCCACAAATTCACCCGCCTGCAGCTCCAGACTCACTCCTTGCAATACCGCCAACTCTTTGCCGCCCAGAAAGTACGACTTCTCCACCGCATCAGCCTGGAGCACGACGTTACTCATTGCGCAAGGCCTCCACCGGCTGCAACCGGGCCGCGTTCCAGGCCGGCAATAAACCGGCCACCACACAAATCACCAAAGACACACCGCAAATAATGAACACATCGCTCTGGACAATTTGCGCCGGCAATTCCCGAAAACCGTACAGTTTCTCCGGAAACAACTCCACGCCTTTGCCACGCATGAACCCCAAAAATTCATTGCGGTACTTCAGCACCAACATCCCCAGCCCCACGCCAAAGGCCGTGCCCAACACCCCCACCACCGCGCTTTGGATCAGGAACACATTGCTTACTTGCCCGTTGGTCGCGCCCAAGGCCTTGAGCAAGCCGATCTCTTTGGTTTTCTGAACGCCAAAAATAATCAGCGAACTGGCGATTCCAAACGCCGCAACAATCACGATGAAAAACATTAAGAATTGTGTCAC